>CAYTMR010000083.1:0-15273 GCA_964438855.1 uncultured Micromonosporaceae bacterium | reverse complement strand
CGCTAGCCAGGCCAGTGGCACCGGCGCGAATGCCTCATTGATCTCGATATGATCGATGTCATCCAGCGTCAGGCCGGATTTCTTGAGGATCTTGCGGGTAGCGGGGATCGGCGCGGTGAGCATGAGAAGCGGATCGTCACCGCACACGGCCATCGTATGGATTCGCGCGCGAGGTTTGAGCTCCAGCTCAGCAGCTCGCTGCTCGCTCATGAGCATGAGCGCGCTAGCCCCGTCCGTAATCTGAGACGCGTTGCCCGCCGTTACGCTCCAGCGGATGTCAGGGAAGCGGGATTGCAGGTCGGCTGCTTCGAATGCCGGCTTGAGCTGTGCCAGCACCTCAATCGACGTACCGGGACGGATCGTCTCGTCGGCTGTGATGGTCCCCTGAGGAGTGTCGATCGGCACAATCTCCCGGTCGAACACGCCGGAACGCTGTGCTTCGTGGGCGCGAGCATGGGATCGCGCGGCGTACTCGTCCTGCTGCCGTCGCCCGATCCCCCATCGGGCGGCCACCAGCTCCGCGGCGATACCCTGCGAAACCAGACCGGGCGCATAGCGCTGGTTCACCTCGGCACCGAACGGGTCGGCATCCATCCGCGCTGAACCCATCCGCACCCGACTCATCGACTCGATCCCGCCGGCGATCACAATGTCGTAGTCGCCGCTTCGGATCCCCTGCGCGGCGAAGTGCACCGCCTGCTGGCTCGAGCCACACTTCCGGTCGATGGTGGTGGCTGGCACCTCAGGTGGAAAACCCGCCGCCAACCACGCCATCCTGCCAGGTGTGGCTGACTGCTCCCCCACCTGCGAGACGCATCCGATGATGACGTCGTCGACGACGGCGGGATCGATACCGGTTCGCTCGATGAGCGCTTTCAGAGTCTGACCGAGCAGGTCAACCGGGTGCACGCCGGATAGGGATCCTCCCGGCTTTCCCTTGCCGGCGGGCGTCCGCACGGCGTCGACGATCACGGCTTCGGCATGCATCTGGACCTCCTGTGCGCCTAATGCTTATCATGATATTCATAGGAAGTCCATCGCCGGCGCGGATGACACCAGCCGGCATCGTCACCCGGCCGACACCTACCGGTCGAGGGGAAGCACAATCAGTAGGGAGCCACTGTGACCGTGACCCGTGTGGACGAGCACGAACAAATCCGCGCCTTTGCCGCCAAGGTCGCCGCCGAGGTGTACGAACCAATGGCCGAACACCTCGACGTCAACAGATCGCCAATTCCGGTATCCGAACGCAAGCGGCTCGGCCAGCTCGGTTTCCTAGGTATCGCACACCCGGAACGTTATGGCGGGGCCGGCTCGAGCCTGATGCATGCACTGGTCGTCATCGAGGAGTTCGCGAAGGTATGCCGGCCGGCGGCGTTCCAGATCTTCGAATCGAACACGGGGCCGGCGCAGGTGATCAACCGGCTCGGCACTGAGGAGCAGAAAGCGCGCTGGCTTCCCCCGATCATCAGCGGCGACAAGACGATGGCCGTGGCGATTTCAGAGCCTGACGCCGGCTCTGCGGCTACCGACATGAGAACCACCGCTACGTTGACCGACGACGGTTATCGGCTCAACGGTTCCAAGCGTTGGATCTCGAACGCCGGCGAGGCGGATCAGTACCTCGTCTATGCGCGGCTGAGTGATGCCCCGGGCGCCAAGGGGATCGGTGCACTCGTCGTCGAGAAGGACATGCCGGGCGTCAGTTTCGGCCAACCGGAGCGGTTGATGGGTTTTCGGGGTATACCGTCCGCTGACATCTACTTCGACGACGTCCTCGTGCCGAAGGAGAACCTCGTCGTCGGTCCGGGTGGCTTCAGGAAGCTCTTCTCTGCCTTCTCGATCGAGCGGCTCGGTAACGCGACGATGAGCTTGGCGATCGGACAAGCTGCCCTTGACCGCACACGCCAGTACGTACAGGAACGCACACAATTCGGGAAGCCGTTGGTGGAGTTCCAGAGCGTGCAAGTCATGCTCGCGGACATGGTGCTGCAGGTCGAGGCTGCCCGGCTGCTGATCGAACGAGCAGCCAAGAACGTGAAGGACGATGGGCTTCCTGATCCTCTCCAGGTCTCGATCGCGAAGTGCACAGCCAACGAGATGGCGAAGAAGGTGTCCGACCTGGCGATGCAACTGCACGGCGGCAACGGCTACACCGAGGAGTACGGCATCGAGCGACTGCACCGAGACGCGCATGGTTGGGCGATTGCTGGAGGGACCCCGACCATGCAGCGCATTCGGATCGTGGCGGAACTGCTGGGCCGCAAGTTCGACCAGCGGCGGTGAAAGGGCATCCCTATGACTGAGGACTTTCGCTTCGACCTCGACTCGGAGCAACGCGCTGTCCGGGACCGCGCTCGCGAGGTTGCGGCGCAAGCAGAGGCGTTCGCTGATGAAGCTGATGCCTGCCGCGACGTGCACCCTGCGACACGGGACCTGCTGAAGAGCAGCGACCTGGTCCGACACGCCGTCCCAGCGGCGTATGGCGGAGCTACCGAGCGTCTGGACCCGCTCACCCTCGCGGTCGTCCGGGAATCCTTGATGTACGCGTCCGCCCATCTGGACTCCCTGTTCGCCATGCAGGGGGTCGGTAGCTACCCACTGACTGTCGGAGGCTCGGAGGAGCTACGCCGCGAATGGCTGCCGCGGGTGGCGACGCTTGACGTCATCCCCGCCATCGCCTTGACCGAGCCCGACGTCGGCTCAGACCTACGAGCCATCAGCACGACCATCCATCAGACATCCGACGGGTTGGTGGTCAACGGACGCAAGTCGTTCATCACCAACGGTGGTGTGGCGGACTTCTACTGCGTACTCGGCCGGGAGGGTGAAGGCTACTCGATGGTCCTGGTGCCAGCGGATACACCAGGCCTGCGCGTCGAGGCCGGTCCGGACCTGATATCCCCCCACATCCTCGGAGAGCTCTTCTTCGACAATGCCGTCGTCCCCGTGGGCAATCGGCTCGGTGAGCCCGGACGGGCGTTCCGCTTGATGCTACAGACCCTTGCCGTCTTCCGGGTCACCGTGGCGGGCTCGGCCGTCGGGGTAGCCCAAGCGGCGCTCGATGAGGCGGTGAGGCATGCCGTCACCCGGAATGCGTTCGGCGGCCCGCTGGCCCGTCTCGGGGCGGTCTCACAGAGTCTTGCGCTCTCCTGGGCCGACGTGGAGACAGCGCGCGCAGTCACCTACCGCGCTGCGTCGCTGGCGGGCCAGGATCCGCTGTCACACCTTGACTTGTCCTCCATCGCCAAAGTGTCTGCGACCGAGGCAGCTGGGCGAGTAGTCGATCGCGCTGTGCAGGTCATGGGTCGGTTCGGCCTCATCCGAGGGGCGAAGATCGAGCGCCTCTACCGGAACGCCCGCCCGGGCAGGATCTACGAGGGAGCTACAGAGGTGCTCCTCGACTCCT
This sequence comes from uncultured Micromonosporaceae bacterium, assembly GCA_964438855.1. Lineage (GTDB taxonomy): Bacteria > Actinomycetota > Actinomycetes > Mycobacteriales > Micromonosporaceae > Natronosporangium. The sequence continues at coordinate 11,864 of CAYTMR010000083.1, read as the reverse complement.
TGGCTCGCAAGCTCGTGAAGGGATCTGAGAACCGTTGATCATTGATACCCACGTCCACGTCTGGCCCGACCGCATCGCGAAGGCGGCGCTGGCGGGTAACCGTGTCCCTGGTCTCGTCGCCCGCGGTGATGGCACGGTGTCCGGGCTCGAGGCCGACATGGAGACGTCCGGGATACATGTGAGCTGCTGCATGGCGGTCGCCAACGAGGCCAAGCATGTCGAGCGGGCTAACGAGTTCGCCGCCTCCACGCGATCTGACTCACGAATCCCTGTCGGCACGGTACACGTGGGACTATCGGCCGAGGAGAACCTCGCCATCCTCCAGCGCAACGACATCCGAGTCGTCAAGATCCACCCCCTGTTCCAGGGGTTCGCGCTCAATGATCCCAGGCTATGGGAGATCCTCGAAGCACTCGAGCAAGACTATGTCGTGATCACTCACGTCGGCGAGGGAGGCGACGCGTACCGCAACAGTCTCTCCTCCCCCGCCATGATCCGCGACATCGCTCGCCAGTTCCCTGCACTACGCCTCGTGGCCTGCCACTTCGGCGGCTACCGAATTCTCGACGTGGCGCAGGAGACCCTCGCGGGCGTCGATGTCATGCTGGAGACATCCTGGCCGCCGTCACTAACCACGCTACGGCCAGAACGCGTACGCGAATTGATCAAGCGCCATGGTGCAGAACGCATCGTGTTCGGATCGGACTGGCCGATGACCAGCCCCACCGAGGAGATCCGCGCCATCGAGGCGCTAGGTCTCAGCGACCGGGACACGAAGCTGGTACTCGGCGGAACCATGGCGCGGCTGCTGGGCATCGCATCACCGTGGGCCCGCTGACGCGGGCCGTGGCGCAGCGGCTTCGCTCACACGAATGGACTATTCCAGACGATCGGCGCGTCCAGCACCTCGGGGAACTTCCGCTCGGCGTACTTCAAGTACTCCTGGATGTGATTCGTCATCGCCTCGGTAGCGGCCTTCTCATCACGTGCCGCGATCGCCTCATAGATCGCCAGATGTGCTTTGTGGACGGCGACCCGTCGAATCTTCGGGTAGTCGATGCCGATAGCGGAACCGTCCAACATGCCCAGCAGCGCATCCACGAGGTAGCCGAACAGGGCGTTGCCTGAGCCGTGGGCGATGAGATCATGGAAACGCTTGTTCTCATCGAGGAACACACTCTGATCGTCGAGGTGCTCCCGCATCCGGTCGACGCTGCTCTTGAGCTCCACGAGTAGCTCTTCACTCATCCGCTGCGCGGCGAACCTCGCCATCATCGGCTCCAAGCCGATGCGGGCCTCCGCGATGGTCCGGAATGGCGCCTTGGCGAACTGCAGCAGCAGGGTCAGCGACACCGCCAGGCTTGAGGCGTCGGGTTGCTGGACCACCGGGCCCCCTCCTGGACCCGGCTTGAGGCTGATCACACCTTGCAGCTCGAGGAATCGGAGGGACTCCCTCAGTGTCCCGCGTCCGACCTCGTACTCCAACAGCATCGCCTTTTCCGGGGGCAGCCGGTCACCGACGTTGTTGCCGCGCCGGTGGATGTCTGCCACGATGCGCTGCGCTACCAGCGTGGCGGTCTTCTGTGGCCGCATGGACGTCGGTGGCACCAATACCCTCCGCGCAATATACGGTTTCCGTTAATACTATACGGATCATCTGACGTGTGTGCACGGATCGCCATCCCCAGATGTCGCGTCGATCACGTTCGACGTGTGCTCCGGGACTGATGAGGCACTAACCAGATCGCATGCACCTCGCTCGGCTACGAGCGATCGATGCGCCGACGCCGGCCGATAGCCATGGCTGCCAACACGATCGCAGTGGAGGTGAGCGACATCACCACACCAATGCTGGCCAGCTGCGGGAATGTACCGCTGGTCCATGCGTCCAGCATGACGAAGCCCACCACAGGTGTGGAGGAGCTGGCGAGCATGGCCGAGGCGGTGACATCGCCCATCATGAGGACGAAGACCAGCCCCCACCCGGCGACCAACGATGGCGCGGTCAGTGGCAACAGCACCCGGCGGGCGGTGGCCCCACTGGTCGCGCCGCTGACGGCCGACGCTTCGAGCAGACCTCGGCCCACCTGCTGCACTCCGGAGTTCACATAGAACGTCCCCTGCGGGAAGTACATGACCGCGTACGCAACCACGATCATGAGTGCCGTTCCCGCCCAGCCGAACGGTGGCCCACCGAAGGTCAAGATCAACGCGATGGCGATGAAGATGTGCGTCAGTGCGATAGGGAGCTTGACCGCCCCGTCGACCAACCGCCGGGTACGCCCGTGCCAAAGCTCGGTCACGTGAGCAATGACGAACGCCAAGGCCACAACCGCGCTGGCACCGATGAAGGCGAAGGTCACACTGTTGATGAGGCCGTCCCTCGTCTCGCTGGTGCGGAACAGGTCACGGTAGTTCTCCAAGGTCAGCGCCGACAGATCGAGCGTCGGCGACCAGAAGTTCTGCAGGGAGATCAACAGCAGACCGAGGCACGGCAGCGCCGCGGCGACGACGATGTAGCCCCACAGCACGATGCGCGCTGGCAGCCGCCACCGCCCAAGATCCACCTGATTGACCCGCGAATGTTTGCCGCCGATCGTGGCGAACGCCTGTCCCGCACCGCCGAGCAGGCGGCGCTGCGCGAGCCATATGAGACCCACCACCACGAGCAAGACGATGGTGCGCCCCAAAGCGGAGGTGAGGTCCACCGGGAACTGGCGAGTCACGTCGTACACGATCTTGACTGGTAGGATGTCGATACCCGCTCGCGTGCCGATGATCACCGGGATGGAGAACATCGCCAGACCCAGAGTCGTGATCGCGAGCAGTGCCGCGCCGAGCGCCGGTCGCATGCTGGGCAGCACGATCTTGCGGAACGTACGCAGTGGATTGGCGCCCGCCACGCTCGACGCTTCCTCGAGGGAGGAATCCAGCGATTGGAATGCCGTGACGATACTCAGGTACGTGAAGGGGACCAGATACGCCGCGTAGGCGAAGATCAGGCCATACCACGAGTACAGGTTGATGGGCCCTTTCTCAATGGTGACCCCGAACAGGCCAGCCACATCACGGATGGCGGTGTTGAGCAGCCCCACGTCCGGATCGGCGAGCAGTACCCAGCCGATGGTGCTGGCAAGTGGCGGAACGAACAGCGACAGTAGCGGCATGACCTCCGCCAGCGCGCCGATACGGGCGTTGGTCCGCTCGTTCAGCCAGGCGAACAGGCCGCCGACGACGAGGGCGATCGTGCCGGCTACGCTGACCACCAACAGCGTGTTACCCAGTGCCCGCAGCGTCTCGCCGCTCGTAGCAGCTCCGAGTACGCTCGAGTCGACTGCCTGGTTCGGGATGTCGTTCGACAGGACGTCGATGGTCGCTGCCACGATCGGCCACACGATGAACGCGGCGACGCCGAGACTGATCAGTGTGGCAGCGATCCGGAAGACGTCGAGACGGCGACCGGCGAGTGTGTGGCCGTTCATAGCAACACCCTGCAGTGCTCGGGGTTGACGCCAACCCAGACCGGTTCGTTGACCTCCGGCACCTCAGCAGCGCGCACCGAGGTCCACACCCTCACCGTGGTGCCAGCGATGTCCACCAGATGTTCGTCGTACCAACCGAGGTGAGTGGTACCGAGATAGGTGCCACGCCAGGCATTGGCCTCCTGATCCGCCGCTTCTGGCCGGATCCACCACTGGTGCGGCCGGCTGAACACTGTTGCCTTGTTGCCGACAACGATGCCATCGCCGACCCTGCCACGCACGGCTCCCGCTTCTGTAGCAACCACTGCTACCCCGTCTCCACAGTGCTCCACCGTGCCCGACTGCGCGTTGGTGCTGCCGATGAAGCGGGCCACAAAGCTGCTGTTGGGAGAGTCGTACAGCTCTTGGCCCGCTCCAACCTGGATCACCTTGCCGTGATCCATGACCGCGATACGGTCGGCCAACTCGAATGCCTCGACCTGGTCGTGAGTCACATAGACAGCGGTGAACCCGAGCTCACGCTGCATGCGGCGCAGATCGCGGCGCAACTGCTCACGGACCTTCGCATCGATGTTCGATAGCGGTTCATCGAAGAGTACGATGCGCGATCCTGGTGCGATGGCGCGCGCCAGAGCGACCCGCTGCTGCTGACCACCGCTCAGCTGGCTGATCTTTCGGTCGTTCAGTCCGGCGAGACCCATCAATTCCAGCAGTTCATCCACCCGCTTCCGGATTGCCGCCGCTGACGGGCGGTCACGCCGCGGTCCGGTGGTGAGCGGATAGGCGATGTTCTGCGCCACCGTCATGTGCGGCCAGAGGGCATAGCTTTGGAACACCATGCCGATGGCCGGCCGGCCCGGCAGCCTTCCGTTGGCGCCATCATCGCGGATGACGATGGAGCCTTCGTCAGGCTTTTCCAGGCCGGCCAGGCACCGCAACAGCGTGGTCTTTCCGCAGCCGCTCGCCCCGAGCAGCACCCAGAACTGGCCGTCCTCAACAGTGAGGTCGACGCCGTCCAGCGCGGCTACCTGCTGACCGGTAGCGTCGCGGAAAACCTTGCGCAATCCGCGGATTTCAATGATCGCTGTGTCTTGCTGTACGCGGTTCATCGTCATGGTGTCCGTCATCGCTACGCCAGCCCTAGCAGCTCGAGCAGCTCGTCCTGGCGCTCGTCAGCGCGCTCGAAGTTCGTCTGTACATAACCTTCGGGGAGCGGCAGCGTGCCCTCGAGGTTCCCTCGTGGTGACGAGCCGGTCTTCGCGTTCATGATCTTCTGGCCTTCCTCGCTGATCAGGAAGTCCATCAACAGCCGAGCAGCGTTCGGGTGAGGTGCACGTTCCATCACCGCGGTGAACTGCTCGACGCCAGTGGTCGGGCTCGGGAACACCAGCTCCACTGGAGCGCCCTTCTCGATCAGTGGATCGACGACAGCGCGCAGGTTGGAGAACAGGACCATCCCGGAACCGGCAGCGAGGTTCTGCGACGCGGACACCGGCGAGTCGACCACCTGGAGATCCTGCGCGGCCAGCTTCTCGAGGAACTCGGGACCGAACTCCTCGTACAGGAGGTCAGCCATGACCAGCCACGACTTGGTGACGCGCGGGTCACTGTAGAAGATCTGGCCCTTGAACTTCGGGTCGAGGAGCTTTTCCCAGGTGTCTACCTCGTCGGCGGACACCTTGTCGGTGTTGAAGGAGATGCCCTGCGGTTGGATGTTCACCAGGGCGTAAGCGTCGTCAAAGAAGTATTCGGACGGCCACGTCTCCAGGTTCGGCAGGTCGTCGGCGTTCACCGTGGCGAACCAGCCGTCACGCATCGTCTGCTTCATGAACAGCGGGTCAGCTGCGTTCAAAACGTCGACTTCGTAGCTTCCCGCAGCATGCTCAGAAGAGATGCGCGAGGTGAGGAGAGAGGAGGCGAGCACCACCGTCTTCACCTTGATGCCGTACTTCTCCTCGAAGGCCTCAGCGAGACGGTCGGTCGTCGCCTGCGGCAAGGACGAGTACCACGTTACGGTTCCCTCCTCCTTCGCCGCGTTCAGAATGGCGTCGAAACCTTCGGCAACGTCGGTGGGTTCATTGGATTCCGAGGCGAGACAGCCGGCGGCAAGCGCGGCGGTGGCCGCAAGTGCGATAGCGACTCTGAAGCCACTGAATAACTTGCGCATCTACCGAGCCCTTTCCCTGATATTCCTGCGCATGGTTACTATGAACGAAGCGGTTCATCGCGTCAAGACCTCTCAGCTCAACCAGACGGCCTAAACCAGTCGTCGATGGTGTGAGTCCATGTGACTAACCGACGAATCGCTTCTCGGCGCCTCACTTGCGGAACAGGCGCGCTCGCTCCAGCCACTCGCGAGCCTTCTGTGCGTGGGCAATGTCCACATGCTTGCCGCGGTACCGCACCGCACCGCGTCCCTCAGCGACCGCTGCTTCCACGGCGGCCACCATGCCTTCGTAGTAGGCGACTTCTTCGTCTGAAGGTGTGAAGGCCTTGTTCACCACCGGCACGTGAGAGGGGTGGATGACGATCTGTCCGCGGAAGCCAAGCTGGACTCCGCGGTCAGCGAAGTCGGCGAGCCCGGCAAGGTCGTCCAGGTCCTCCCACAGACCAGTCATGGGGTGCAACCCGTAACGGCGGCAGGCCAGTAACACACGGCTACGGAAGTAGAGCGTCTCCGCACCCTCACGGGTCTGGCGGTAACCGACGGCACGCGCAATGTCCGCGTGCTCCGACGTCGAGACCACCATCGCTCCGGTGCGTGGGGACGCCGCTGCGATCTCCCCGCAGCGCTCGATCGCGCCCACCGTCTCCACCGGAAGAACGAATCTCAGAGGGCCGATACCGTTCTTCCGCTCGAAGTATTCACTGAGGGCATCCCAGCGCACCACCTGAAGCGGGTCCTCGACCTTGGGGATGAAGATACCGGTCAGACTGCCGCAGACCACCGCTTCCAGGTCTTCGCCACCTAGCCCGGTCTCCCATGCATTCACCCGGACGAAGATCCCCACATCCGACGACCGCTGGCGCAGTACCTCGATCGACTCCCGAGCAGTGACACGTGCCTGCGCCTTCTGCGCGGGAGCGACGGAGTCCTCGAGGTCGATCACGATGGAGTCAGCGCCGGACGCCAGTGCCTTGAGTGCCCAATCCGGTTTATGCGCCGGCACGAACAACATCGACCGATACGGGTGCACTACCGTCCCCCTCCGGTTCTCGTCGCCAGCTGCTCCCGGTCGAAGGCACCGTCGCCCCGCCCAAGCGCACGAAGCTGGGCCTTCTGCACCTTCTGCGAAGGTGTCTTCGGAAGCTCCTCAAGGAAACGAAGGAAGCGTGGGCGAGCGAACGCTGGCAGCTTCTCGTCGCACCACTGCCAGATTTCGTCGGCGGTTACCTCGCCATTGGCAACGATGACCGCCATCACCTCGTCCTCCCCCGCCTCCGAATCCGCGGGGACAGCTACGACAGCTGCCTCGGCGACCTTCGGATGTTGGAGCAGAGCCGACTCCACCTCGTAGGAGCTGATGTTCTCGCCCCTACGGCGGAGGGCGTCCTTGAACCGGTCGACGAAGTAGAACCAGCCTTCTTCGTCCCGCCGCAACGCATCCCCCGTGTGGAACCAAAGGTTCCGCCATGCCTCGACGGTCTTCTCGGGCATGTTGTAGTAGCCGTAACTACAGATGTAGGGGACCTTCGGGCGAACCACCAGCTCGCCCACCTCGCCTACGGGCACGGGCTCATCCGTCTCGGGGTCGACGAGCTCCACGTCGAACCACTCATCGGCGGCCAAGCCCGCGGCGCCGGCTGGCCGGTCTTCGCCATACGGAGAGAGGATGGGAGCCGACGTCTCGGTCAGCCCGAAGACCTCCACGAACGCCTCGATCCCAAACCGTTCCTTCATCGGCTCGATGAGGCTCGACGCGGTCGGAGCCGCGAACACCACGCGCAAAGGGTTGTCGCGGTCGTACGGCTTCGGTGGCGCCTTCCATACGAAGTCCATCATCACGCCGAGGAAGTTCGTCACGGTCGCCCTCGCGTCCCGGATGTGGTCGATCCACCGGCTAGCGCTGAACTTGCTGCGCATAGCGAAACGCCCGCCGACCACCAGCGTCGGGTAGGCGGCCATGTACAACGCGTTCCCGTGGAACATTGGTGTCGCCGCGAACCACGTGTCGTCGCGGGTGAGCCGCACCAGGGAGACGCACTCCTCAGCGAAGAACATCATCTGGGCGTGCGGCATCGCGACGCCCTTGGACGGGCCGGTGGTGCCGGAGGTGAACAGGACAGCGGCCAGGTCCGCCGGCTCCACGGTCGGTAGCTCCGCGTCGCCGCCTGCCCGCAGCTCATCCCACGGGCGGGCATCCCATCCCGCTGCGGCGAGTTTCGACAGTGCCTCACTCAGGTGGCCGGTATCGATCACCCAGAACCGCTCGATCGTGCGCGCGTCGCGCTCAATCTGAATGAACCGTTCGGCGAAGACGTCGTCGACGACCGCGAACCGCGGACCGGTCGTCCGTACCTGGTGGGCGAGGAACTCACCGGTGTACGCGGTATTGATCGGAACGAAAACCTGCCCGGCGAAGGAGCAACCGAACCAGGTATGAACGAATCGGGAGGAGTTCTTCGCGACCACCACGACCCGGTCGCCCTTCGTCGCACCAGCGGCGAGTAGGTGGCGGGCGACCTGCTCTGCCGTGGCCAACATCTCGCCATAGGTAAACGATATGTTCTCTTCAGGCGTGTAGAGCCACTCTGCCTCAGGCTGTCGCTGTGCCCAGTGCCGAAGCACCGTCGGAAGCGTCCAGTCGCGACGGTCAGAAAAGACCGGCTTGAGGTCCCGGTAGTAACGGAAACTCACTGCGCCCTCCCCTTGCGACGAGCACCCCGAAAGTCTGGCTTGCGCTTTTCCAAGAAAGCCTTCGCGCCCTCGACCATGTCTTCGCTGCCGATCGCCTGCACCAGGCTCGTCAGGCCGGACCGCATGTTGTCGCTGACGAGGTTCCACCACGCGTTGGAGCTCATCTTGGCGATTTCTAGGTACCGCGGGCTCAGATCGTGGATCTCAGCCAACCACCGCTCGACCTCGGCATCGAGCTCGCCGTCGTCCACCACCGCGTTGATCAGACCCATGGCGAGAGCCTGCTCTGCGGTGTAACGCCGGCATAGGAAGGACATCTCCTTCGCCCGCTTCTCACCGATCTGCACCGCCGCCAGGTTGGTCGCCCCAAGGACGGGCGCGGAGCCGACCCGCGGTCCGGTCTGCCCAAATGTCGACCTTCTCGTCGCGATGGCGAAATCACAGGCGATGACGATTTCGTTACCCCCACCCGCAGCAGGACCATCGACAGCGGCGATGACAGGCCTCGGGTGGCACCGAATCGCGTCCGTCAAGCGGAGGGAAGCGTTGAAGAGCGCCTGAAGCTCCAGTGGGTCCGGATCCTCCAACTCGTCCAGGGCACCACCGGCGCAGAAGGCGCCGCCGCGCCCAGTGATCACCACTGCCTCCACATCGTGCGAGGACCACAGGGCGTCGATCATCGCCAACGCCATCTCCCGGTCGTAGGCGTTGCGGCGCTCAGGGCGGTTCAAGGCGATACGCAGATGCCGTTCGTCGCGCTCGATCACGACGCCACGGTTGAGAGTCATCGCGTTCCTCCATCTACTTGCGGCGCGGCGGCACACCCGCGAGGTCGCGTGGGGCCGGGCAGTGACTTATATTGGTGATAACAGTAACATTGGTTTACCGCAACCCCTCGGCCAAAATCCATTCGTATGATTAGTATGGTTGAGGCTCATCCTTCCTCGCCATCCATCGAGAAGGGACGATCATGGACTTCGCTCCCAACCCCGACCACGAGGAGATCCGGGCAGGTATCCGGAGACTCTGCGCAGACTTTGACGACGACTACTGGCGTGAACGGGACGAAACCAAGACATACCCGATCGAATTCCATCGGGCGATTGCCGAGAACGGCTGGCTCGGTATCAACGTGCCAACCGAGTATGGTGGCGCCGGGTTAGGAGTTACTGAGGCCGCGATCGTCGAGCAGGAGATCGCCGCGTCCGGCGCCGGGATGAACGGCTGCAGCGCCGTACACAACGGGATTTTCGGCCTCGAGCCCATCATCAAGCATGGCAGCGAGGAGCTGAAGTCTTGGGCCCTCCCGCTCCTCATCAAGCCTGACGTGCATTTGTCGTTTGCTATCACTGAGCCTGACGCTGGCACCGACACCACGCGGATTACCACCACCGCCAAGAAGGTCGACGGGGGTTACCTGGTCAGCGGCAAGAAGGTCTGGATCTCCAAGGCCCAGATCGCTGACTACCTGCTGCTGCTGTGCCGCACCTCCCCACGCGATGACAAGCGCCCGACCGACGGCATGACACTCTTCCTCGCTCCTCTTGACCGCAAGAAGGTCACCGTGCGGGCAATCCCGAAGATGGGCCGTAACGCGGTGGACTCCAACGAGCTGTTCATCGACGAACTGTTCGTGCCGGAAGAGAACGTCGTCGGCGAGGTCGGCAACGGGTTCCGGTGTCTCCTGTCAGGACTCAACGCCGAGCGTGTCATCTCGGCGAATGCCGCGATCGGCATCGGTCGGGCCGCATTGCGCCGTGCCGCCGAGTACGCCAAAGAGCGTGTCGTCTTCGGCCGCCCCATCGGCGCGAACCAAGGAGTTGCGTTTCCGTTGGCGGAGGCTCTCGTCCGACTCGACGCCGCCGACCTCATGTGTCGCCAAGCCGCCTGGATGATCGATAACGGCATGAAGTGTGGCCGTGAGGCCAACGCGGCCAAGTACCTCGCCTCAGAGGCTGGATTCGCCGCCGCCGACGCCGCGATGACCGTTCTTGGAGGATATGGGTACAGCAAGGAGTATCACATCGAGCGATACTTCCGGGAAGCCCGACTCCTCAAGATTGCACCAATCAGTCAGAACTTGGTGCTGAGTTACATCGCTCAACACGTCTTGGGCTTGCCTCGCAGTTACTAGCGACTGACGAGCACGCCAATCCATCAGCCAGAACCATCAGATTGAAGGAGATGCTCCATGCGCGGCCTGTACTACGAGGAATTTGAGGTCGGACGGGTCTACAAGCACCCATTCCGGCGCACGGTCACCGAGATGGACAACGTCCTGTTCACCTCACTGACCATGAACCTCCAGCCACTCCACCTTGATGAAGAATTCGCGAAGACCACCATCCACGGCCGGCGCGTCCTCAACAGCCTCTTCACGCTGGCGCTTACCGGGGCCTTCCACGTCCCGGAGCTGACCATGGGGACTACGCTCGGCAACCTTGGCTACGAGGAAGTGCGGTTCCCCCACCCCGTGTTCCACGGCGACACGCTCCGGTCCGAAACCAAGATTCTCGACAAGCGCCCCTCCAAGAGCCGCCCGGACGCGGGGATCGTGTGGTTCGAGCACCGCGGATTCAACCAGGACGACGTGCTCATCTGCTACAACCGGCGGGCCGCTCTGATGATGCGGAAGCCTGCGGACGCGTGACATTGCTGCCGGGTACGCCTCATTGGCGTACCCGGCAGGCGTACCGCCCTCAGATGGAAAGAAGGGACACGCGTTCATGACGATCAGCCGCATGTTCGACTTGACCGGCCGAGTCGCCCTCGTGACTGGAGGCTCCCGTGGCCTTGGCCGCTGCATGGCCCGTACGTTCGCCGAAGCTGGCGCGCACGTCGTGATCGCTAGCAGGGATCAGGAGGCGTGCGAAGAGTATGCCTGTGAGCTCGAGGCGGAGACCGGCGTGCGGGCGCTCGGGATCGGAGCGCATGTCGGGCACTGGGAGGAGCTCGAAAGCCTGCTCGACGCGGTCGACGACACTTTCGGCAGACTCGATGTACTCGTCAACAACGCCGGGATGTCGCCCTTGTACGACTCACCCGAGACCATCAGCGAAACGCTGTTTGACAAGGTGTTGAACGTCAACCTCAAGGGTCCGTTCCGGTTGTCGGTGTTGGCCGCCACCAGGATGGCCGCGGCAGGCGGCGGGTCGATCATCAACGTCTCCAGCGCGGCGGCGCTGCGCCCGCGCTCCCACCAGTTGCCCTACGCCGCGGCCAAGGCTGGGCTCAACGCCATCACGGTCGGGCTCGCGCACACCTACGGCCCGAAGGTGAGAGTCAATGCCATCATCGCCGGCACCTTCATGACGGACATCAGCAAGTCGTGGGACCCGGAGGCGTTCGCGCGGCGGGCTGAGGCCTTCGCGCTCCGACGCGGCGGCCAACCCGAGGAGATCGCCGGCATGGCTCTCTATCTCGCCAGCGACGCGTCGAGCTACACCACCGGAGCGCTCCTTACGGTTGACGGCGGACAACCCTGAGATCCGCACCGGAGGTGTGCGGGCTTCGTTACCGGACTT
>CAYTMR010000082.1:0-15489 GCA_964438855.1 uncultured Micromonosporaceae bacterium | reverse complement strand
GCTACGGCTGCACCACCTGCATCGGCAACTCCGGTCCGCTTCCGGAGGAGGTCTCCGCCGCCGTCAACGAACACGACTTGGCGGTGGTCTCGGTGTTGTCGGGTAACCGCAACTTCGAGGGCCGCATCAACCCTGACGTCAAGCTCAACTACCTCGCCTCTCCGCCGCTGGTGGTGGCCTACGCCCTAGCTGGCACGATGGACATCGACCTGGCCAACGAGCCGCTGGGCACCGGTTCTGACGGAGAGCCGGTCTACCTGCGGGACATCTGGCCCAGCAGCCAGGAGATCGAGGACACGATCGCACGGGCAATCGCCAGCGACATGTACACCCGCGGCTACGCCGACGTGTTCGCTGGCGACGAGCGGTGGCAGACCCTTCCCACTCCGACGGGAGACACCTTCGAGTGGGATCCGGACTCGACCTACGTGCGCAAGCCGCCGTACTTCGACGGCATGACTCGGGAACCAGCACCGGTCGCCTACATCACCGGTGCCCGCGTACTCGCCAAGCTCGGTGACTCGGTCACCACCGACCACATCTCCCCTGCCGGCGCCATCAAGCCAGACTCGCCGGCCGGGCGCTACCTCACCGAGCGTGGCGTACCCAGGCACGAGTTCAACTCGTACGGATCCCGGCGCGGCAACCACGAGGTGATGATTCGGGGTACGTTCGCCAACATTCGGCTGCGTAACCAGCTCGTACCCGGCGTCGAGGGCGGGTTCACGATCAACCATCTCACCGGAGAGCAGACCACCATCTACGATGCCGCGGTCGCCTACGCGGAGGCCGGGGTGCCACTGGTGGTCATCGCCGGTAAGGAGTACGGCTCCGGCTCCTCACGCGACTGGGCGGCGAAGGGCACCGCACTGCTCGGAGTCAAGGCGGTGATCGCCGAGTCCTTCGAGCGGATCCACCGCTCCAACCTGATCGGTATGGGAGTGCTACCGCTGCAGTTCCCAGAGGGGACCAGCGCCGATTCACTCGGTCTGACCGGCACGGAGACGTTCACCATCAGTGGCATCTCCGCCCTCAACGAGGGCACCACTCCGCGGACGGTGAAGGTCTCCACCGACACCGGCATCGAGTTCGATGCGGTGGTGCGGATCGATACGCCGGGTGAGGCGGACTACTACCGGCACGGCGGCATCCTTCCGTACGTGCTGCGCAAGATGCTCACGAACTGACGAGCCACGGGGGCGGGCTATGTGGGTCGGCGACGGCTCCACATAGCCCGCCCCGCCTGTCGTAGCCAGCACCGCTGGCCTACCGTTACTGCGCCACCCGCTATTCCAGGTGGACCGTGCCCCCACAGGGCTCAGACGACCGGCATACTGCTGCGTGGTCTGTTGAGTTGATACGAGGAGGACCGCGTGACCACCCCATATCCGCAGTCACCGCCGCCTGGCCAGTGGGATCACGGGCAGGCACCAGCACCTGGCCAGTGGGGCCAGGGACACGCCCCACCGCCCCCGCCCGGGCAGTGGGGTTACGGGCAGACACCACCCCCGGCGGGCCAGTGGGGGCAGGCGCAGGCTCCCGCTCCCCCACCGGCACAGCCAGCGAGTTACGGTCAAACCGGCCCGTACGGAGCACCGGGGTGGGGACAACCGGCACCGTCGCACCCTGGTGGTCAGTCGGCTATTGCGATCACGCTGAGATTTTTCCCTCTTGCATGGATCTTCGCGCTGCTGACGCCGAAGCTCTTCCTTAACGGCCACCCCGTCATGGCCCGATGGGGACGCAACGTCATCCCGGTGTCGCCCGGTCAGTACCAGGTGCACCTACACGTCCCCTACTTCCTGCCACCGAAGGTGGGCCCGGCGGACTTCACCACGGTAGTGGCGCCCGGTCAAACGACGGAGCTGGAGTATCGCTGCCCGCTATGGACCTTCTCCCGCGGCTCGCTCGGCCCGCCCCCGCAGAAGTACAACGGCGTGGGCATTACGATCGGCATCTTCGGCGGCCTGTTCGCGTTCTCCTTCCTTTGCTGCATCGGCACGATCCTGCTCAACTCGTGACCACGGGCTTATACAAGCCGTACGTACGGATTGCATAGTGGGGCGAAGCCTGCCACGATCGAACCGTGCCGAGGGTGAGCCAAGACCAACTGGATGCGCGACGGCGAGAGATTCTCGCCGCGGCGCGCACCTGCTTTGCCCGCCACGGGTATGAGGGAGCAACAGTCCGGCGGCTGGAGGAGGCCACCGGGCTGTCCCGCGGGGCGATCTTCCACCACTTCCGTGACAAGGAATCGCTGTTCCTCGCGGTGGCCGAAGATGACGCCGCGGCGATGGTGGAGACGGTCGCCCGCAACGGACTCGTCCAAGTGATGCGTGACCTGCTCGAGAGAGCGACCTCCGCGGAGACCACCGGCTGGCTCGGCAGCCAGCTCGAGGTCTCCCGCCGCATTCGGACCGACCCCGAGTTCGCCGAGCGCTGGCAGGCCCGACTGGAAGCCGTCTCCGCGGCGACCCGCGAACGGCTGGCCCGCCAGCGCGACGCCGGAGTGCTGCGCTCCGACGTACCGCTGGAGGTGTTGACCCAGTTCCTCCAACTGGCCTACGACGGGCTGGTGTTGCACCTGGCGATGGGGCGACACACCCATCACCTCGGCCCGGTGCTGGACCTGGTCGAGGCCGCCGTGCGGCGTCGCCCTGAGGAATCCGCAGACGGCTGATCACAGCGCCCTCGAGCGTGAGAGACCAGGGCGGTACGGCAGGATCTGGGCATGGACCTTGGACTCTCCGACCGTGTGTACGTTCTGACCGGAGCTTCTCGTGGACTTGGCTTCGCCACCGCGCAGTGTCTCGTCGCCGACGGCGCGCGGGTGGTGATCGCCAGCCGCAGCGCCGAGCGTGCCGCGGCTGCGGCGGCGAGCTTGGGCGGTCCCGAGCGAGCGGTGGGGATCGCCGCGGACCTCGGGGCGCCGGACACCCCAGACCGGCTCATCGACGCCGCCCGCACCGCGTTCTCCCGCCTCGATGGCGCGCTGATCTCGGTCGGCGGACCGGTCCCCGGCCCGGTGTCGTCCCTCTCCGACGACCAATGGCGGGACGCGTTCGAGACGGTGTTCCTCGGAGCCGTTCGTCTAGCGCGCACGGTGGCGAACGTCCTGCCCGAGGGTGGGGCCATCGGTTTCGTGCTCTCCACCTCGGTCCGCATGCCGATCCCCAACCTGGGCCTATCCAACGGACTACGCCCCGGGCTCGCTGGCGTCGCGAAGGACCTTGCCGACGAGTACGCGCCGCGAGGAGTGCGGGTGGTGAGCCTTCTCCCGCACCGCATCATGACCGACCGGAACCGGGAGCTCTTCGCCGCCAGCGGTGACCCGGCGGCGGCACAGGCGGCGGTGGAGAGAACCATCCCGATGGGACGACTCGGCGAGCCAGCCGAGTTCGGCAAAGTCGCCGCGTTCCTGCTCTCTCCTGCGGCGAGCTACGTCACCGGCGTCGCGCTTCCGGTCGACGGCGGGGCGCTACGGACGATCTGACTCTGTCCCAGCGGTCCTAGGCCGGCGAGGTCTGATCGTCGCGGGTTGACCGGACTCCGTCGGGCACCGGAGTGGGTGGCAAGTCGGAGTCCTCCCACACCGAGGACGAGGTTTGGCCGCGCACTGGTGAGGGCGATTCGGGGATGGCGAACTGGGTGCGGTACAGCTCGGCGTAGAGCCCGCCAGCGGCGATCAGATCGTCGTGCCGTCCTCGCTCCACGATGCGCCCCTGGTCCATGACGAGGATCAGGTCTGCCTCGCGGATCGTGGAGAGGCGGTGCGCGATGACCAACGACGTCCGTCCTGCCAGTGCTGCCGACAAGGCCCGCTGCACCGCGGCCTCCGATTCCGAGTCCAGATGCGCGGTCGCCTCGTCCAGCACCACGATGGAGGGCGCCTTCAGCAACAGTCGGGCGATCGCCAGACGCTGCTTCTCACCACCGGAGAACCGGTAGCCACGATCCCCCACCACCGTGTCCAGCTGCTCGGGCAGCGACGCTACCAGATCGGCGATCTGCGCTCCTCGTAGCGCCTCCCACAGCTCTTCGTCGGTCGCCGATGGCCGGGCATAGCGAAGGTTCTCCGCGATCGTCTCATGGAACAGGTGCGCATCCTGCGTGACCACACCGATGGCGTCGCGCAGCGACGCCAGGGTGGCGTCCCGTACATCGACCCCATTGACCCGGACCTCACCGGACGTCACGTCGTAGATCCGCGACAACAACATGGAGGTGGTCGACTTTCCGGCACCGGAGGGCCCCACCAGCGCCACCATCTGGCCCGGCTCCACGACGAAAGACACCCCCCGCAGCACCGGCTCGGAGGCGGTCCGGTCGAGTACCGCCACATCCTCCAGCGTCGCCAGCGACACGTCGGCCGCCGCCGGATACTGGAACCAGACGTCACGAAACTCCACGCGGGCGGGGCCGGGCGGCAACGGTACCGCCCCGGGCCGCTCCGCAATCGCTGGTGCCAAATCGAGCACTTCGAAGACGCGGTCGAAGGAGACCATCGCGCTCATCACGTCGACCCGGATGTTGGCCAGCTCGGTCAACGGCCCGTACAGCCGGGTGAGCAGCAGCGCGAGGGTCACCACGGTGCCGGCGCTCAACGCGCCCTGCACCGCGAGCCAGCCCCCCAAACCGTAGGTGAGGGCTTGCGCCAAGGTGGCGACCAGAATCATCGCCACGAAGAAGGTACGCGCGTACATCGCCTGGCGCACGCCGATGTCGCGCACCCGGGCGGCCCGCTCGTTGAATCGGTCCGCCTCCGCCTCCGGCCGGCCGAACAGCTTGACCAACAACGCACCGGAGACGCTGAACCGCTCGGTCATCGTGGCGTTCATCTTCGCGTCGAGCTGGTACGCCTCCCGGGTGATGGCGGCCAACCGACGACCGACTCTGCGCGCTGGCAGCAGAAAAGCCGGCAGCAGTACCAGCGACAGCAGCGTGATCTGCCAAGAGAGCGTGATCATGACGGCTGCGGTCAGCGTGAGCTGAATGGCGTTGCTGACCGACCCGGACAGCGTGGAAGTGAACGCCCGTTGCGCACCCAACACGTCGTTGTTGAGCCGGCTCACCAGCGCTCCGGTCTGGGTGCGGCTGAAGAACTGCAACGGCATCCGCTGGACGTGGTCGAAGACCCGGGTACGCAGGGCGAGGATGACACCCTCACCGATACGGGCGGAGTACCACCGCTGGACAAGCTGCAACCCAGCATCGAGGATGGCCAGGCCGGCGATCGCGGCGGCGAGC
Source organism: uncultured Micromonosporaceae bacterium (assembly GCA_964438855.1). GTDB lineage: Bacteria > Actinomycetota > Actinomycetes > Mycobacteriales > Micromonosporaceae > Natronosporangium. The sequence continues at coordinate 10,242 of CAYTMR010000082.1, read as the reverse complement.
ATCATGACCCGCGGTCCCCGTTCGTCCGCCGACCCAACGCCGGTGATCGCGTCCACCACCTGGCCAGCGAGGACTGGGGTCGCCACTCCGATGCCGGCACCGATCATCACGGTCATCAAGAAGACCGCGATGTCACGGCGGAACGGCCTGGCGAAGGTCAGCACCCGGCGAGCGGTCTCCCGGCGGAGCTGGTGCCCGGCCACCTCGTCTTCCCGGCGGATCGAGCGCAGCACCGCCCAGCCGCCGCCCGGACCGCCGCCCAAGGGATGGCCCACGAACCCTACTCTCCCAACCCACCTAGATCGCGGACCCGCCGGGTCTGGGCTTCGCGCTCGGCGCGCTGCTGCTCAGCATGGTTGCGCCCGCCCGCGGCCGCGAGCAGTGCCTTGATCTCGACCACCGCGTCGCGCGGGGCCGCCAACACAGCCGCGACCAAGTCTGCCACCGCGGCGTCCAGTTCCGTCCGAGGAACGACCAGATTGGCCAGGCCGATCCGCTCCGCCTCCACAGCACCGACCCGCCGCGCGGTCACGCACAGTTCCAAGGCGCGCGCGTACCCAACCAACTCGACCAGGCGTTTGGTTCCTCCCAGGTCCGGCACGAGCCCGAGCGTCACTTCCGTCATCGCCAGCTGGGCGTCGTCGGCGAGCACTCGCATGTCACAGGCGAGCGCCAACTGGAGGCCAGCTCCGACCGCGAATCCCTGCACCGCCGCGATCGTGATCAGGTCGGGCCGGTGCAGCCAGGAGAAGGCGGCCTGGTACTGAGCAATCCGCTCCGCCGCTTGCTCGGCGGGGAGCCGGACCAGCTCCGCCGCCACGCCGTCCACCACGTTCAGATTGAGGCCAGATGAGAAAGCCTGGCCTTCTCCCCGCACCACCACCACCCGGACGTCTCCAGGGAGGTCACTACCGATGCGGCGCAGTTCCCCCCACGTCTCAGGGCTCTGGGCGTTACGCACGTCCGGTCGGCAAAGGGTTATCGTCGCCACTGCTCCATCGCGGTCCAGCCGCACTCCTGGGGTCATCACCGTCCCCGCCACCGTCCGGCGACCGCCGCGGGCCCGGCACTGACCCGTGGCAGCCGGTGAGGGCCGGAGGGGCGGAGCGGAGACGGGAGCGTCACCCCTTCTTCCGACGCCGGGCGCCCCCACGCTGACGCAGTTGCACGCCCGACTCGGTGAGCACGCGGTGCACAAACCCGTACGACCGTCCGGTGGAGGCCGCCAGAGCACGGATGCTCTCGCCCTCGCCGTACCGCTTGACGAGGTCCTTGGCGAGCGTCTGACGCTCGGCTCCGACGATCCGACGGCCCTTTTCGGGGCTGGTGGTGGTGCCGGTGGCTGTCATGTTGCTTCCTCACCTGCCAGACAGTAATGCGAAATCCGAACGTGTCATTCCAAAGCAGCCTCAATCTATTAGACCGCTTATGACGATCATGCGCTAGATATCATCTAGACGCCAACCGACACGCATGCGACTGTCGGGTACCCGATAGGATCAATCCGACATTACGCCAACTCGACGAGCTCCAGCAGATCGTCGCTCCACGCGTCCACGCCGTCTGGCAACAGGATTGCGCGGTCAGGTTTGAGTGCCGCCACCGCACCCGGATCGTGCGTGACCAGCACCATCGCTCCCGGATACCGGGCTATGGCGCCGAGCACCTGCTCCCGGCTGGCCGGGTCGAGGTTGTTGGTCGGCTCATCCAGCAGCAAGACGTTCGCACCGGAGCACACCAGGCACGCCAGCGCAAGGCGTGTCTTCTCTCCTCCTGAGAGGACTCCAGCCGGCTTGTCGACGTCGTCACCGGAGAAGAGGAACGCCCCCAAGATCCGGCGCAATTCCCGATCGGGCTGATCGGGAGCGCTGGACCTCATGTGCTCCAACACGGTGCGCTCGACGTCGAGCGTCTCGTGCTCCTGAGCGTAGTAGCCGATCCGCAGTCCATGCCCGGCCGCCACTTCACCAGTGTCCGGTGGCAGATGACCGCTGAGGATGCGTAACAGCGTCGTCTTCCCGGCACCGTTGAGACCCAAGATCGCGACTCGCGACCCCCGGTCGATCGCCACGTCGACGTCGCAGAAGACCTCCAATGATCCATATGATTTGGACAGACCGCGAGCCATCAGCGGCGTCCGACCACAGGGAGCCGGTGCCGGAAAGCGCACCTTCGCCACCTTGTCGACGACTCGCTCCTCCTCGATTTCGGTGAGTATTCGCTCGGCACGACGGATCATGTTCTGCGCTGCCACCGCCTTGGTGGCCTTGGCCCGCATCTTGTCCGCCTGTGCCAGCAACGCCCCGGCCTTCTTCTCCGCGTTGGCCCGTTCCCGCCGGCGGCGCCGTTCGTCGACCTCCCGCTGTTCCACGTAGGACTTCCAGCCGACGTTGTAGACATCGATCACCGCACGGTTGGCGTCCAGGTACCACACCTTGTTGACCACCGCCTCCAACAGGGAGACGTCGTGGCTGATCACCACCAGTCCACCCTTGTACCCGGCGAGAAAGCCGCGTAGCCAAGTGATCGAGTCAGCGTCGAGGTGGTTGGTTGGCTCGTCGAGCAGGAGTGTGCCTCCAGAACCAGCCTCACCGAAGAGGATGCGCGCTAGCTCCACCCGCCGACGTTGACCGCCGGAAAGCGTGCCCAACGGTTGACTCAACACTCGGTCGGGCAGCCCCACGTTGGCGCAGATTCGAGCGGCCTCGGCCTCGGCGGTGTAGCCGCCCAGCGCGGCGAACCGATCCTCCAAGGAGCCGTAGCGGCGTAGCAAGCGATCGTCGGCACCCCCCTCGAGCGCCGCCTCAACCTCCGTCATCTCGGCGAGCAGACGGTCCAGGCCACGGGCGGAGAGAACCCGGTCTCGGGCAGAGACAGACAGATCACCGGTGCATGGGTCCTATGGCAGATAACCCACCTCGCCACGACGCTCCACCTGACCGGCGTAGGGGAGCGCTTCACCGGCGAGTACCCGTAGCGTCGTGGTCTTTCCAGCACCATTGCGCCCGACGAGACCGATCCGGTCGCCCGGCTGTACCCGCAGCGTGGTCTCGGACAGGAGGATGCGGCTGCCGGCGCGAAGCTCGAGGCCGGTAACGATGATCATGTCTGGCGGCTCGCTTTCACGACCAACTCACGATACCCGCCGCAGTTGCGGCGCCGGAGCCGGCGGTTTACACCGACAGATGGACCTCTACCGCCCGAGCCGCCGTCACGGCGGCGCGTAGGTCGGCGAAGTTGGGAGTACCCACCGGTAGATGGCGCGACCCACGACGGGCACGCAGTGGAGCCAGTCGCGGGTCGGACAGGATACGGTCCACTGTGGGCTTATCGCCGCCGGTTACCACCACGTCCAGCTCGTCTACGACCGGCAACAAGACCCGGACCGCAAGGTCGGCGGCCTTACCGGCGGCGGCCGCGGCCTGGTTGGCCCGGCGGCGGGCGAAGCGCTGCTGGGACTGCCCACCGGCCGCGGTGCGCGACTGCACGTACCACGACTCTACCTTGTGCCGCTCCAGCTCCTCTCCCCACGCGACCCCGAACGCCGCGGCACCCTTGCGGGCGAGCAGCAAGCCCAACCGCCGCGGCTGCGATGCGTTGACGATGAACTCGGCTAGGTCGGCGCCGAGCGGGGCACCGGGCGGCGGATGCAAGCGCGCCACCACCCCGTCCGCACCAGTCACCACCAGCGCTCCTGCGTCGACAACAGCGTCACCGTCGCCGTGGCGCTCGCGGAACCCGTCGAGCCACCGCGGCAATCGGGCCGGGTCCACCTCCACCCAGCGCCCTCCACCCGCGGCTGGTCTGCTCACATGACCACGCTACCGGTACCAGACCCGGCCGTGACTACCTGACCGTGGGCGTAGACCGATCAGCCGCCGTTCGCTTCGTCACCGCTGCGCAGGCGCTCCACCGTGGCCGGCGTGACCATGGTCAGGCCGGAGTCCGCGGCTCCTCTCTGGTCGACGTAGCCGGTGATCCGCTCAAGCGCCCGCGCGTAGCGGTCGCGCCGCTCCGCGTCGAGTCCCGGCTGCGCCAACGCCACCGGCAGGTTGACCACCCTTGCCTCCGGCCGATACTCCATGAACGCCGGCACCACCTCGACGTCGGTCACCCGCCAGCTTCCGTCCTCGGAGCGGGTGAAGGTGAACCGTGGCACCACGGAGTCCTGCGTGTTCTCCGGAGAGCCGTCAGGGAATCGGGCGGTCAGGTTACCCAGACCGTACGCCACCCACTTGTCACCGATCCTTTCGAACGGTTGCACCACGTGCGCGTGGTGGCCGACGATCAAGTCGATCTCGGGCGTGGCAAGCAACTGGCGCGCAAGCCCGAGCTGGCCCTCGTCCGCAGCCACCTGGTACTCCGTGCCCCAGTGCAGCGACGCGATGACGATCTCCGCGCCCGCGTCTCGCGCCCGGCGCGCCTCAGAGATGATCGTTTCTGCTCGGTCGAGCAGGTTCGCCAGCCATGGTTGATCCTCAGGCAGCGGTATGCCGTTCAAGCTGAAGGTGTACGACAGGTGGGCCACCTTGACGCCGCGGACGTCCAGGATGGTCGGTGTCGCCGCCTCCTGCCGAGTCCGCGCGGTGCCAGCGTGGGCGATCCCCACCCGATCCAGGTTGTCCAACGTCCGGACCACCCCCTCCACCCCGGTATCCAGGGAGTGGTTGGAGGCCGTCGAGCAGGTGTCGAAGCCTGCCGCCGCGGCGGCGTCGGCTAGTTGGGGTGGGGCGCTGAACAGCGGATAGCCGGTGAAGGGTCCCTCCGGCTTTGCTAGCGGCTGTTCCATGTGGCAGATCGCCAGGTCGGCTGAGGAGATCACCGGCGCCACCGCCTCGAGCACCTTGGTGAAGTCGTGCCCCGCCACGCCGCTCGCCCGTGCGTCGGCCGCTGCCTGCGCTGTCAGTGCCTCGTGCACGAGCAAATCGCCCGCAGCGACCACGGTGAGAGTGGTCGCCCGGGCCGGTGAGGGCGGTGTCGAGGGCCCACCCCCGACAGGCGGTGCACCGCCTTGCCCGGTGCAGCTCGCGGACAGGCCTACCACCGCCAAGGCCACCAGGGCCGACCTAACCCGAAATTCCCTCAACACACGGCAATGCTGCCATTTTTCAGGACAGCCCAGGACGAGAACGACGAGATCCGTCGCTAGCGCCCACCTCAGCGGCCGGTCAGCGGCGAGAAGATCACACGGCTCCCCCCACCTGGCGCCACCTCCTGCCCACACCGGAGCGGTGCCCCGGCAAGGCGGCGTACGTCAGACGTTGAAGCCGAGAGCGCGCAGCTGCTCGCGACCTTCATCCGTGATCTTGTCCGGCCCCCACGGCGGCATCCAGACCCAGTTGATCCGCACGTCCGAGACCATGCCGCCACCTGGACCCTCGAGCAGCACCGACCGTGTCTGATCCTCGATCACATCGGTGAGTGGGCACGCTGCCGAGGTGAGCGTCATGTCCAGTGTGGCTACGTTCGCGTCGTCCACGTGGACGCCGTACAGGAGGCCGAGGTCGACCACGTTGATGCCCAGCTCCGGGTCGACGACATCCTTCATCGCCTCCCGAACGTCCTCCGGCGACGCCTTGGTCGCTGATTCGCTCATGATGCCCCTCCCGTGGAGACCGTTCCGGTGGCCCGGGCCAGGGCGTCCTTGAACGCCATCCAGGCCAACAACGCACACTTGATTCGGGCCGGGTAGCGGGCCACGCCAGAAAAAGCGACGCCGTCCTCCAGCACGGCCTCATCCGGCTCCACCTGACCACGCCCACCCAACAGCTCGGCGAACGCCTCCTGCACCTTCAGCGCATCCGGCAACGCACGCCCGGTCAACAGTTCGTGCAGCACACTCGCCGACGCCTGGCTGATCGAACAGCCCTGCCCTTCGTAGGAGACGTCCTCGATCGTGTCACCAGCCAGCTTGACTCTCACGGTCAGCTCGTCGCCGCAGGTGGGATTGACATGGTGCGCCTCGGCGTCGTACGGCTCCCGTAGGCCTCTTCCGCGTGGATGCTTGTAGTGATCCAGAATGATTTCCTGGTAGAGCGAGTCGAGCTGCACCATACTCAGCCGAACACCTTCCGCACCTCGTGCAGTCCCCGGACCAAGGCGTCGACTTCCTCGGTGGTGTTGTAGAGGTAGAACGACGCCCGAGTAGTGGCCGGCACTCCGAAACGGACGCACACCGGGTGGGCACAGTGGTGGCCGACCCGCACCTGCACTCCGAACGCGTCGAGCACCTGGCCCACGTCGTGAGGGTGGACACCAGCCAGGACGAACGACACCGTGCCGCCCCGGTCCACCACCGAGTGCGGCCCGATGATCCGCAGGCCCGGAACGGTGGCCAGGGCGTCCAGCGCGTACGCGGTGAGCTGCCGTTCGTGCTCCGCCACCGCCTCCATGCCGATACTGGTCAGATAGTCGACCGCTGCGGCCAAGCCGACGGCCTCGGCGATCGGAGGCGTACCCGCCTCGAACCGGGCCGGCGGCGGTGCATAGGTGGTCCGCTCCATCGTCACGGTCTCGATCATCGACCCGCCGCCGAAGACCGGGGGCATCGCCGCGAGCAGGTCGGCGCGCCCCCACAGCACACCGATGCCGGTCGGCCCACACATCTTGTGTCCGGTGAAGGCGAGGAAGTCCACGCCAAGCTCAGCCACGTTCACCGGCCGATGCGGCACCGACTGGGCGGCGTCGAGCATCACCAGCGCACCGACCTCGCGGGCTCGCGCGACGATCCGCGAGGTGGGGTTCACGGTGCCGAGGATGTTGGACTGGTGCACGAATGAAACGATCTTCGTCCGCTCATTGACCAGCTCGTCCAACGGGGACTCGTCGAGCCGCCCTTCATCGGTGATCCCAAACCACCGCAGTGTGGCACCGGTCCGCTCGCACAGAAGCTGCCACGGCACGAGGTTGGAGTGGTGCTCCATCTGAGAGACCACCACCTCGTCACCGGGGCCCAGCCGGAACCGCGGATCGGTGCCTGGGGTCAGGCTGCCGCCGAGGAGGGCGTAGGCCACCAGGTTGATCGCCTCGGTCACGTTCTTCGTGAAGACGATCTCTTCCGGTGCCGCGGCACCGATGAACCGTGCGATCGCGGCCCGAGCTCCTTCGAACGCCTCGGTCGCCTCCGTGCCCAGGGTATGTACCGAACGGGCGACGTTGGCGTTATGCCGGGAATAGTGGTCCGCGACCGCCTCCAGCACCTGGCGAGGCTTCTGCGAGGTGGCCCCAGAGTCAAGGTAGACCAACCGGTGCCCGTTGATCTCCCGCTGCAGCAGTGGGAAGTCAGCGCGGATCTTCTCCACGTCGAGGACTCCCGGCTGCGGGGTCCCGGCCGGTGCGGTCGTGGCCACGGTCACCGTCAGGCCCCCACCTTCGCCGCGCCAGCGCCCGCCACGTACCGCTCGTAGCCCTCCTCCTCCAACTGCTCGGCCAGCTCCGGTCCGCCTTCCTCGACGATCCGACCGCCGACGAAGACGTGGACGTAGTCCGGCTTCACGTACCGCAGGATGCGGGTGTAGTGGGTGATCAGCAGTAGGCCGGTCGCGCCGCCCTCCTGGACCCGGTTGATGCCCTGGCTGACCACCTTGAGGCCGTCGATGTCCAGCCCGGAGTCGGTCTCGTCCAGCACCGCCACCTTGGGCTTCAGCAGCTCCAGCTGCACGATCTCGTGGCGCTTCTTCTCGCCACCGGAGAAGCCCTCGTTGACGTTGCGCTGAGCGAAAGCCGGGTCCATTCCCAGTCGCTCCATCGCCCCGCGCAGCTCAGTGGCCCAGGTGCGCAGCTTCGGCGCCTCGCCGTCGATCGCGGTCTTAGCGGTACGCAGGAAGTTGGCCACACTCACCCCGGGCACTTCAACCGGGTACTGCATGGCGAGGAAGAGCCCTGCACGAGCCCGCTCGTCGACCTCCATGTCGAGCAGATTCTCCCCGTCGAGGGTCGCCGAACCGCCGGTCACCTCGTACTTCGGGTGTCCAGCCAGCGCGTACGCCAGGGTCGACTTGCCGGAGCCGTTCGGGCCCATGATGGCGTGGGTCTCCCCCGCTCGCACGGTCAGGTTGACCCCGGACAGAATCGGCTTGAGCTCCTCCTCCGAAAGCCGCACCGAGACGTGCAGGTCACGGATCTCAAGAACACTCACAGACGCTCTCCATTGTCGATATCGATGTAGATGTCACCGTCACGGATCTCGACCGGGTAGACCGGGACTGGCTCAGTCGCCGGTGGGCCGGTCGGCTCCCCGGTCCGTAGGTCGAACCGGGAACCGTGCAACCAACACTCCAACGTGCACCCTTCCACCTCGCCCTCCGACAGCGGAACCTCGGCATGCGAGCACTCGTCGTAGATGGCGTGGAAAGTGCCGTCCTCGGTGTGCACGATCGCGACCGGGATCCCGTCCACCTCGGCGCTGATCGCGGTGCCCTTGGCTACGTCTTCGGCGGCACAGACCCGAATCATCACGCCCCCGCCTCAACCAGCCTGGCCTCGATCGCATCGCCCAGGCGCTCCCGCACCGACTCGACCGGCACCTTGTCGAGCAGCTCGGCGAAGAAGCCCCGAACCACCAGCTTGCGTGCCTCCACCTCCGGGATGCCCCGCGACATGAGGTAGAAGACCTGCTCGTCGTCGAAGCGTCCGGTCGCCGAAGCGTGACCGGCGCCTTGGATCTCGCCGGTCTCGATCTCAAGGTTGGGCACCGAGTCGGCCCGGCAACCATCGGTGAGCACCAGATTGCGGTTGCTCTCGTAGGTGTCGATGTCCTCGGCCACCTTTCGGATCAGCACGTCACCGACCCACACCGAGTGGGCGCCCTCGCCCTGCAACGCGCCACGGTAGTCCACCCGACTGCGGGTCTGCGGGGCATTGTGGTCGATGAACAACCGGTGCTCGATGTGTTGGCCCACCGCCGGACGGCGACCACTGGTGCCGAGCGGCTGACCGGAGACGAAGTAGACCCCGGTCATCTCCACCTCGCCACCCGGCCCCTCGAACTCAGCGGTCTCCACCAGACGGACCACATCGCCCCCCAGGCTGGCCTGGAAGGAGCGCAGTTGGGCGTTGCGGGCGACCCGGGAGCTGATCTGCCCCGTGTGAAGCGTGGTGTCGTCCCACAACTGGAGCGAGACCAGGTCGAGCTGAGCGCTCTCTCCGACGTGGACCGACAGCGAGGAGGCGTAGCGGGCAGCGCCGGTGTGCTCGAAGACCACCGTCGCCTTGGCGTAGGGACCGACCCGTAGCACCAGGTGCCCCCAGACCACGCGTTCCGCGTCCTCCCCCGTCAGCTGGATCACCAACGGCTCGGCCAGCTCCGTCTCGGGCGCGATGTCGATCACGGTCGCCTGCTGGCTGTGGGCCACGGCGAGCGCGGCGGGCCGGTCGAGCGGAGTGGCGGTCCCCGTGCGGACCGCCTCCTCGGAGGTGACGGTACGTACCGTCACTCCAGCGGGTGGGTCGTACTTCCAGGTGAGGCGACCGTCGGAAGGGCCGGCGGTGAGCAAGGGGGTGAGCCGGCGGATCGGTGTGAACCGCCACACCTCCTCCCGACCACTCGGCACCGGATGCGCGTCGACCTCGAACGACCCCACCGGGTGCAGGTGGCTGGCGACCGTCTCCACGGCCTGCGCGACGTTCGGGGTCACCCCACGGCTCCTTCCATTTGCAGCTCGATCAGTCGGTTCAGCTCCAGCGCGTACTCCATCGGCAGCTCCTTGGCGATCGGCTCGATGAAGCCGCGCACGATCATGGCCATCGCCTCGTCCTCGCTCAGACCCCGGCTCATCAGATAGAAGAGCTGGTCCTCGCTGATCTTCGAGACGGTGGCCTCGTGGCCCATGGCCACGTCGTCTTCACGCACGTCGACGTACGGGTAGGTGTCGCTGCGCGAGATGGTGTCGACCAGCAGGGCGTCGCACTTCACCGTGGACTTGCTGTTGTGGGAGCCCTCCTGCACCTGCACCAGCCCGCGGTAGGAGGTACGGCCACCACCACGAGCGATCGACTTGGAGATGATGGTGCTGGAGGTGTGCGGCGCGGCGTGGGTCATCTTCGCCCCCGCGTCCTGGTGCTGCCCCTCGCCGGCCATCGCCACGGACAGCACCTCGCCCTTGGCGTGCTCTCCGACCATCACCACGGCGGGGTACTTCATCGTGACCTTGGAGCCGATGTTGCCGTCGACCCACTCCATGGTCGCGCCCTCGTGGGCAACCGATCCAGCGCATCGGCCTGTTGTCGATGAGCAACCCGGGA
>CAYTMR010000081.1:0-15496 GCA_964438855.1 uncultured Micromonosporaceae bacterium | reverse complement strand
CGGTCCTGGTCAACTGCATCATGGCGGCCGAGCAGCACGTGGAGTGGATCAGCGATCTGCTCGAGCACCTGCGGGAGCGGGGAGCGTACCGGGTGGAGGCCGAGGAGCAGCCGCAGGCCGAGTGGGTGCGGCACGTCAACGAGGCGGCGCACCAGACTCTGTACCCCAAGGCCAACTCCTGGTACATGGGGGCCAACATCCCCGGCAAACCGCGAGTGTTCCTGCCCTACGCCGGCGGCTTCCACGTCTACCGGAAGCGGTGCGACGAGGTGGCCGCGGACGGCTACCGGGGCTTTCGGATCACCGGCGGGCGACCAGCGTCGGTGCCCGCCTGACTGAGGAGGTCCAAGATGACTCTCGATCCGCAGGCCGCGGCGGTGGTCGCGGCCATCAACGCGCGGTTCCCCAAGCTGGGTACGGAGGTGCTCGACGCCGCGGAGGCGCGTCGCATTCTGGCGGCCAACCCGGCCCCGCCGGCGCCGAAGGTGGACGTCCACGCGGTAGAGGAGTCAACCATTCCCGGGCCCGGTGGTGACCTACGGGTTCGGGTGTACCGCCCGGTGCCGGCCGACGGTCCGTCCCCGGCGATCGTCTTCTTCCACGGCGGTGGCTTCGTCATCTGTAGCCTGGACACCCACGACGCGCCGTGTCGCCAGATGGCGGTGCAGACCGGGGCGGTGGTGGTGTCGGTGGACTACCGGATGGCTCCGGAGCACCGGTTCCCGGCGGCCGCCGACGACGCCGAAGCAGCGACCGCCTGGGTGGTGGACAACGCGGCGGTGCTGGGCATCGATCCACAGCGGGTGGCGGTGGCCGGTGACAGCGCGGGAGGAAATCTCGCCGCGGTGGTGGCGCAGCGCTGGGTGACGCGATCGGGCCCACGCCTGGCGTACCAGCTGCTGATCTACCCCATGCTGGACCACCGCTTCGACACCGACTCGTACCGGGAGAACGGGCAGGGCTACGCGGTCACGATCGACCACTTGCGCTGGTACTGGGACCAGTACCTCGGAGGCCAGGACGGCGCCGACCCGTCAGCGTCCCCGCTGCGCGCTGCCGACCTGGCTGGGCTGCCACCCACCTACCTGGTCGCCGCGGAGCATTGCCCGCTGCGCAGCGAGAACGAGGCGTACGCCGCACGGCTGCGCGAGGCTGGGGTGCCGGTGATCTACGCCTGCTATCCCGGGGTCCACCACGGGTTCTTCACCCTGGACCACCTGCTGGACACGGCCCGGACCGCGACCACGCACGCCTACACCACTCTGCGGGAGGCGTTGCATGGATGAGCCCAGGGTAGCCGTGGTCACCGGTGCCGCCTCCGGCATCGGGAGGGCCACTGTGGAGAAGCTCGCGGCGAGGGGAGACCAGGTCCTCGCGGTCGATCGCGACACGATCGGGTTGGAGGCGCTGCTGTCCCACCTCCATTCGGCCGACGCCACGGTGGCGACCCTGACGGTCGACGTGGCCGAGCCACAGGCGGCGGACAGGGTGATCGCGCGCGCGGTGGGACGGTGGGGCCGGATCGACCTACTGGCACTGGTCGCTGGGGTCGGACAGTTCGGGGCTAGCGAGGCGGTCGGGCTAGCCGAGTGGCAGCGGGTGCTCGACATCAACCTCCGCGCGCCGTTCCTGCTGACCCAGGCCGCCATTCCGCATCTGCGCCGTACCCGCGGCTGCGTGGTCGCGGTCTCCTCCATCGCTGGCCTGGAGGGTTGGCCGTACAGCGCGGTCTACGCGGCCTCCAAGGGCGGCCTGGTGACGATGATGCGTTCGTTGGCGCTGGAGTACGGGTCGGAGGGGATACGGATCAACGTGGTCTGTCCCGGCGGAGTGAGCACCGGGATGACGGCGTTGTTCCGGGACACTGCCGTCCCGGAGCCCCGGGTCAGCAAACCCACGGTGGGACTGGAAGGCCGCAAGGCCGACCCGGCCGAGATCGCCTCGGTGATCGCCTTCCTCGGCTCTCCGGAGGCGTCCTTCGTCAACGGTGCGGTGCTGCGCGCGGACGGGGGTGCCTTCGCCTGATGCCGCTCCAGTGCTGTCCGGCCTTCGGATCAGACCGTGTAGCCACCGTCGACGGCGAGGTGGACCCCGGTGATGAACCGGGCGCGGTCGCTGGCGAGGAAACAGACCGCCTCGGCGACGTCCTGTGCGGTGCCGAAGGCGCGCAGCGGGATGGTCGCCCGCGCCGCGTCCAGCGCACGCTGGTCCAGCTCACCCGAGGAGATCAGCCGGTCGGCCATGCCGTCGGTCAGCATCCCTGGTCCGACGCAGTTGGCTCGGACGCCGAACTTTCCCTCCTCCGCGGCGAGGCCACGGACCAGTGCCTCCACCGCACCTTTGGGGGTGGCGGACAGGCTGTCGCGGGCGGGGTAGCGGTGGGTGGCGGCGGTCGTCACCGCGACCAGGTTGCCTCGACTGCGGCGCAGGCTCGGCAGTACGGCGTGGACGAGGTGGAAGAAGCCGACCACGTCCTGTTCGATCTGGTCGCGAAACGTTTCCGGCGTGATCTGGCTCAGGTAGCGCATGGGCACGTGTGGTCCGGCAGCGTACACGACGGTGTGCAGAGCGCCGAAGCGTTCCTCGGCCTGCGCGACCGTGGTAGCGCAGGACTGGCGGTCGGTGAGGTCGAGGCGCCAGGCAGCAGCCGGGTCAAGCGAGCCGACGAGGTCTTCTGCGGCCGCCTCGTTGCGGTGGTAGGTCAGCGCCAGGGCGCTGCCGCGGGCGTGGAGCATCCGGGCGACGGCGGTGCCGATACCGCCGGTCGCGCCCACGACGAGGGCGGCTCCAGGACGATGGGAGAAGTCATCGATCACCCTGCTAGGCTACCAAGCAAGCATTTGGTAGTCTACGGCTCGAGTCCCGCCCGGATCGCCCGGTCGTGGGGCGAAGACCGAGGAGGAGGGTGACAGTGGCATGAGTGGAGCCGGTCGCGTGGTCGTGGTGACTGGTGCCGGGCAGGGCCTGGGACGGGCGCATGCCCTGGCACTGGCCGCCGAGGGCTTCCGGGTGGTCGTCAACGACGTCGGTGAACGCGCCCACGAGGTGACGCGCGAGATCGAATCGGCCGGGGGCACGGCGGTGGCGAGCATCGGCGACGTGGCCGACTGGGAGTACGCCAACCGGCTCATCCACTCCGCCGTCGAACAGTTCGGCCGACTCGACGCCCTCGTCAACAACGCCGGCCTGGTGCGCGACCGGATGCTGGTCAACCTCTCCGAAGCCGAGTGGGACGAGGTGATCCGCGTCGACCTCAAGGGACACTTCGCCCCGCTACGCCACGCCGCGGCGTACTGGCGCGACCAGGCCAAGTCCGGGCAGCCGGTGGCGGCCCGGGTGGTCAACACCAGTTCCGGTGCCGGACTGATGGGTAGCGTGGGTCAGAGCAACTACGCCGCGGCGAAGGCCGGGGTGGCCGCGCTGACCGTGGTGGCGGCGGTCGAGCTTGCCCGGTACGGGATCACCGTCAACGCCATCGCTCCGTCAGCGCGTACACCGATGACCGAGAAGGTCTTCGCTGACGCGATGCGCGCCCCCGAGGAGGGGTTCGACGCCATGGCCCCGGAGAACGTCTCGCCGCTGGTGGTCTGGCTCGCCAGCGAGGACTCCGGCGACGTCACTGGGAGGGTGTTCGAGATCGCCGGTGGCGCGGTCAGCGTCGCCGACGGCTGGCAGCACGGCGAACCGATCGACGCCGGTCGGCGGTGGCGCCCCGACGAGTTGGGGCCCGTCGTCCGAAAGCTGATCGCGCGGGCACCAGCGCCCGCACCGGTGTATGGAGCCTGACGTGACCACCGCCGCCGCCATCACCGCCGCCGCTTCCGACGAGGAATTCCGCGACCGGGTCCGCGACTGGTTGGCGACCCACCTGACAGGCCGGTTCGCCGACCTCGTCGGCACAGGCGGTCCCGGGCGGGAGCACGAATACATCGCTGAGCGGATCGAGTGGGAACGCGCGCTGGGCGCGGCCGGTTGGATCGGCATCGGCTGGCCGCGCGACCACGGCGGGCTCGGTGCCAGCATCACCCGGCAAGTGATCTTCTTCGAGGAGTACGCCCGGGCCGGCGGGCCGGGCCGGCTCAGCCACATCGGCGAGTACCTTCTCGCCCCGACCCTCATCGCGTACGGCACCGACGAGCAGCGTCGCCGCTTCCTGCCGCCGATCGCGCAGGCCACCGAGCTGTGGTGCCAGGGCTACTCTGAACCCAACGCCGGGTCCGACCTTGCCGGCGTCGCGACCCGCGCCGTTCTCGACGGTGACGTCTGGCGGATCACCGGCCAGAAGGTGTGGACCTCGTTGGCGCACATCGCCGACTGGTGCTTCGTGTTGGCGCGCACCGATCCCGACGCCCCGAAACATCGTGGTCTGTCCTATCTGCTCGTGCCGATGAAGCAGCCGGGCGTTCAGGTGCGGCCGATCCGCCAGATGACCGGTGACTCGGAGTTCAACGAGGTCTTCTTCGACGACGCGGTCACCGCCGCGGAGAACATCGTGGGCGAACCCGGTGACGGGTGGCGGGTGGCGACCGCCACGCTCGCGTTCGAACGTGGCGTCGCCACCCTCGGCCAGCAGATTGGGTTCGCTCGCGAACTGGACACGGTGATGCACCGTGCCCGCCAGCAGGGCGTCGGCGCTGATCCGGTCTGGCGGGACGCGGTCGTCGATGCCTGGGTCGGGTTACAGACCCTGCGCCACCACGCACTGCGCACCATGGGTGGGTCCGAACAGGCGGTACCAGGGGTCGAGGCCTCGGTGGCGAAGCTGCTGTGGGCGTCTTGGCACCAGCGTCTAGGCGAGCTGGCCATGTCGGTCACCGGGCCGCAGGCCACGATCGCCGCCGGTGGTGAGCTCTCCGATCTGCAACGACTGTTCCTCTTCACCCGGGCGGACACCATCTACGGGGGCTCCAACGAGATCCAGCGCAACATCATCGCCGATCGCCTGTTCGGCCGGGTGCCGCGTCGCTAGGGGAGGGATCGTGGAGTTCGGGTTCACCGCCGAGCAGACGCAGCTACGCGACACCGTACGGTCCTTCCTGGACCGCCACGTCGACTCCGAACGGGTGCGAGCCGCCGACGGTTTCGATGCGGCGCTGTGGCGACGGCTTGCGGACGAGGTAGGACTGGCGGCCCTCGTCGTACCGGAGGAGCAGGGCGGATTCGGCGCGTCCCAGGTCGAGGCCGGCGTCGTGCTTGAGGAGGCAGGGCGGGCGCTGGTGCCCGCGCCACTGCTGTCCACTCTGGTGACCACCGCCGCCATCGACCCGAATCTGGCGCCGGAGCTGCTCACCGAGATCGCGCAGGGGAAGGCGATCGCGGCACTCGCGGTGGCCGAGCCGGACGACGTCGACCCGTCGGCGACGAGGTGTGTCGCCCACCCGGACGGGGATGGGTACCGCATCCACGGGATCAAAGAGCACGTACTCGACGGTCAGGTAGCCGACCTGGTGGTCGTCTCGGCGGTCTGCGACGGGCGGCCGGGCCTGTACGCGGTGCGGACCGAGGACGCGGTGCGGACGCCTCACGACACACTCGACCTCACCCGCCGCCAGGCCCGCCTGGAGTTCGACGCCGCACCGGCGGTCCGGGTCGGCACGGATCCCGATCGGGCGTGGAACGTGTTGTGGGCCGCGCTGGCGGTGGAGTCGGTGGGGGTGGCTCGCGCCAGCCTGGAGCAGACGATCGAGTACATGAAGACTCGCCGCCAGTTCGGCGTGCCGTTGGCGCACTTCCAGGCGCTGCGGCACCGGGTCGCCGACCTGTTCACCATGGTCGAGGCGGCCACCTCCAGCGCCTGGTACGCGCTGAGGGTGGCCCACACGGCGGAGTTCTCGGTAGCGGCGCCGCTGGCGAAGCTGGTCGCCACGCGAGCGGCGTACGCGGTGACCGCCGAGAGCATCCAGTTGCACGGCGGCATCGGGTTCACCTGGGAGCACGATGCGCATCTGTACTTCAAGCGGGCTACCGCCAACCGTCTGCTGTTCTGCGACGAGGTGAGGCTGCGCCAGGTGATCGCCGCCCGCGCCGAGCTGTTCTGACAAGAAGGGAAGCCGTATGCCGGAAGCCGTGATCGTCGCTGCTGCCCGCTCGCCCATCGGACGGGCCATGAAGGGCTCTCTGGTGGGGATGCGCGCCGACGATCTCCTTACCGCCATGGTGCGGGCAGCCCTGGCGCAGGTGCCCGCACTGGACCCACGCGAACTCGACGACATCATGGTGGGCTGCGCCCAGCCGGCGGGGGAGCAGGGTTACAACCTTGGACGTATGGTGGCGCTGCACCTGGGACTGGACGAGGTGCCCGGCACCGTGGTGCACCGCTACTGTGCGTCTTCTCTACAGACGACGAGGATGGCGTTCCACGCCATCAAGGCGGGTGAAGGCACGGCGTTCGTCTCCGCCGGGGTGGAGGTGGTCTCGCGCTACGACCGTGGCAAGTCCGACAACCTTCCCGACACCCACAACCCCCGGTTCGCCGCGGCCCAGCAGCGCACCATCGCACGCTCCGGCGCGGGCGCCGAGCCCTGGCGGGACCCGCGGCTGGACGGTGCCGACCCCGATCCGTACATCGCGATGGGACAGACCGCGGAGAACGTGGCGCAGTTGTGTGGCATCACTCGTCGAGAGCAGGACGAGTTTGGAGTTCGTAGTCAGAACCTGGCAGAGAAGGCGCAAGCAGAAGGGTTCTGGGACATCGACATCACGCCGGTGACCCTGCCCGACGGTACGGTGGTGAGCCGGGACGACAGCCCACGCGCGGGCGTGACCCTGGAGAAGGTCGCTGCGTTGTCGCCAGTGTTCCGACCGGACGGCACGGTCACCGCCGGCAACTGCTGCCCGCTCAACGACGGCGCGGCGGCTTTGGTGGTGATGAGCGATGGACGTGCCCGGGAACTTGGCCTGACGCCGTTGGCGCGGATCGTGGCGACGGGCGTGTCGGCGGTGAGCCCGGAGATCATGGGACTGGGGCCGGTGGAGGCCAGCCGGCGCGCTCTGGTCAACGCCGGCATGACCATCGACGACGTCGACCTCATCGAGATCAACGAGGCGTTCGCCGCGCAGGTGATCCCGAGCTACCGGATGCTCGGCGCCGACCCGGAGAAGGTGAACGTCCACGGTGGAGCGATTGCGTTGGGGCACCCGTACGGTATGACCGGAGCCAGGATCACGACCACCCTCATCAACGGGTTGCGGTTCCGTGACCGCCAGATCGGGTTGGAGACGATGTGCACCGCCGGTGGTCAGGGCATGGCCATGATCATTGAGCGCCTGAGCTAGTCGACCTGGACAGCGCGGTCGCGAGAGTCGCCACACCAGCGATGTTCTCGAGGTGGTGTGCTCAGGCGACGCGGACCAGAGTCTGGGTGACCTCGCCGTCACCGATGGTGCGTTCTCCGACCCGGGCCACCATGTCGAAGGTCACGTGGGCGCCGGTGATCCGGGCCAGTCGAGCCTGCACGTCGATCCGCTCGCCGAGGAGCGCCGGCGCCCGGTGGCGTACGCCGATCCAGGTACCTACGAGCGCTGCGCCAGGAGCCAACTGTGGTCGCAGCATCGCGGAGGCGACGCTCTCCATCAGCCCGATCATCGCGGGAGTGGACAGCACAGCCGGTCCGTTGGTGATGTGCCGGGTGAGCATGTCGTCCGAGATCTCGAAGGAGGTTTCCTTCGTCTGCCCGATGTGGGGCGGGGTGGTCAGCAGCTCCGTCAGGTCGCGGGTCCGCCAGATCGCCATACTGCCTCCTTCGCACGGACGGTAACCCTCTTCGTGTCGCCGGGAGGGTAGCAAGCGCTTGGTTGGGCAGTTATAGTCAGCCCACAACGTGAGCACCACCACTGACCGGGAGGGGGTGTGGGGTGACGGCGATTTGGTCCGGTCTGGCGATCGGGGCAGTGTACGCCCTCGTCGCGATCGGCTACAACCTCGTGTTCATCGCCTATGCAACGTTCAACTTCGCCCACGCACAGCTGATGATGGTCGGCGTCTTCCTCGCGTACTGGGGCCTGGTGGTGGCGGAGCTCCCCGTCCTGCTGGTCTTCGCCGCCGCAGCGGTCGGGGTGGGCATCCTGGCCCTGCTCGAGGAGCGGATCGCCATCTCTCCGGTCCGCGGTGCCCACGCCCACCTCATCACCACGCTCGGCATGGCGACACTGCTGGATGGCATCACCCGCGTGATCTGGGGTGACCAGGTACTGCGGGTCCCACCGGCGCTCGGTTCCAGCGCCAACCGGACCCTTCTCGGCGGCCGTGTCAGCACCCCGGAGCTGGTGCTGATCTCAAGCGTGCTCCTGATAACGGTGGGGCTGATCTGGTACAGCCGCCGCTCTCTCACCGGCCTGGCGTTGCTGGCCATGGCCGAGGACCGGGAAGCCGCAGTACTGCGCGGTATCAACGTCAAGCGGCTAGCCATCGGTGCCTTCGTCGCCACTGGTGTGCTGGCTGGGGCCACCGGCCCGTTGGTGGGGCCGAAGACCTACGCGGTCTCCACCCTGGCGGCTGCGCTCGCCCTCAAAGGCTTCGTCGCGCTCGCCATCGGCGGGTTTGGCAGCCTGCCTGGAGCGTTGATCGGTGGCTACGTGGTGGGTCTGGTGGAGTCACTCAGCGGTCGGTGGCTCGGCAGCGAGTACCCCACGGTCATGGTGTTCGCCGTGCTCGTTCTGATCCTCATGCTGCGGCCCACTGGGCTGTTCGGCCGGGTCCGGGAACGGATGGTCTGACATGGTGATCTACCGCGCGCTCAGGTCGCTTCCGTCGTGGTCGTTCCCGCTGGTACTCGGTGCGATGTTGATCGCCGCACCGTGGCTGGGGGTGAGCGCGGGCACCCGCCGCATGCTCGTGCTGACGTGCGTCCTGGCGTTGATCGCCAGTGGACTCAACCTCAGCTTCGGCTACGCCGGAGAGCTCGCCCTCGGCCAGGTGGCGATGTACGCCGCCGGGGCGTATCTGACCGGCTATCTGGCCATGACGTGGCACAACGATCTCGTGGTGCTGGCGGCGATCGCCGCCGTCGCCGCGTTGGTGGTGGGCGTCGTCTCCGGCGCCCCCGGGCTACGGCTCGGCGGTTGGTCACTGGCGATGACCTCGTTCTTCTTGGTCCTGATGGTGGCGGAACTGATCGACATGCTGGACCACTACACCGGTGGCGCGATCGGCATGGTCGGCATCCCGGCGCCGCGTGCCTTCGGGCGCGAGTTGACCAAGATCGACTTCTATCTGGTGGTCACGGTGGTGACCGTGGTGTGGTTCGCGGCGCTGCGCAACCTCATCACCTCCCGCCACGGCACCGCCCTGCAGGTGTTGCGGGAGAGCCCGGTACTGGCGTCTTCCCTCGGCATCTCCGTCTACCGGCTCAAGCTCACCGCCTACGCGGTCGCCGCCGTGCCGGCGGGGATCGCCGGTGCCATGTTCGCCTTCGTCGACCGGTACCTCTCACCGGACACGTTTGGGTTCACGATGGCGGTCACGGTGCTCGCCGCGTCGATCCTCGGCGGCTCCCGCAGTGTCTACGGAGCCTTCGTGGGAGCCGCCATCATGCAGTACGGCCCGTTGCGCTCCACCGACTTCGCCGAGTACGCCCAGATCGCGTACGGGGTGTTCCTCATCGCCGCCGGAGCGCTGGTCGCCAACGGTTTGGCCGGCCTGGCACACCGAGGGCTTCGACTGTTGGACCGGCGCGCCGGCCTGGTGGACCGGGATCCCGATGCCGCACCGATCGCCGAGGGCGGCGTGGCGAGCCAGACCGCGTCGGGCGACCTGCCGTCGTTGTCGGGTGTCGCGCTGGAGGTGTCCGGCGTCCACAAACGGTTCGGCGGCCTGCGGGCGCTCGACGGGGTGACGCTGACCGCCCAACCCGGCCGCATCACCGGGCTGATCGGGCCGAACGGCTCGGGGAAGACCACGCTGCTGAACATGGTGTGCGGCTATTACCGGGTCGACGCCGGAACGATCCGGCTGGGGGAGCAGGACATCACCGGCCGACCGACGCACGCGATCGCTCGTGCGGGTGTGGCGCGGACCTTCCAGACGCCGCTGTTCCCGGGTCATGTGACGGTGCGGGAGGCGGTGGCCGCTGGCGCGTACGCCCCACGGTACGTGGGGATGCTCGCCAGCATCCTCCGGCTGCCACGCTATCGGCGCGCGGCGGCGGCGGACCGCACGGAGGTGGACGCCGTGCTACGCCTGACCGGTACCGCGCATCTGGCCGATGTCGAAGCCGCCTCCCTGCCGTTGGGGACCCGTCGGCTGTTGGAGGTGGCGCGGGCCCTGATGTCCCGTCCGAAGGTGTTGCTGTTGGACGAGGTCGCCTCAGGCCTCGACGAAGACGAGATCGAGCGGCTGGCCCACGTGATCCGGGCGACCCGGGCGGCCGGGGCGACGGTGATCCTCGTGGAGCACAATTTCCGCCTCGTCTTGGAGCTCGCCGACACCATCCACGTGCTTGCCCAGGGGAAGCTCGTCGCGTCCGGCCCGCCAGCTGAGATCGAGCACCACCCACGCGTGCTCGCGGAGTACCTCGGTGTTGCGCAGGAGGTCCAGTCGTGACTGACACCACCACCTCGGAGCCATCGACCTCGCCGGCGAGGGCGCCGCTGCTTGAGGTCCGTAACCTGGCCACTGGCTACGGTGACATCCGCGCGGTCTGGGACGCCTCGCTGGAGGTACACGCGGGTGAAGTCACCGTGCTCCTGGGACGCAACGGCGCGGGTAAGACCACCACGCTGCGTGCGATCGCCGGGTTGAACCGGGTCGACGCTGGATCGATAACCTTCAAAGGAGACGACGTCACCGGCCTGGCACCGCATCGCCGAGTCCGGCGAGGTCTCGCGTTCGTCCAAGAAGGCAAGCGCATCTTCCGACGGCGCACCATCGAGGAGAATCTGCTACTTGGCGGCTACACGCGTGGACTCGGCAAGCGGCGACTGGGTGCCGAGCTAGAGCCGATCTACGAGATGTTTCCGGTGCTGGCTCAGCGCCGCACCATGGTGGCGGGAGCGCTGTCCGGCGGCCAGCAGCAAATGCTGGCGATCGGGCAGGCGCTGATGGTGCAGCCGTCGCTGTTGATGCTCGACGAGCCCTCCGGTGGCCTGGCCCCGTCGGTCGTGGGGGAGGTGATGGCGACGGTGACCACCTTGAAGCAGACCGGCATCGGGATCCTGCTGGTCGAGCAGGCGGTGTCGGCGGCGTTCGACGTCGCCGACCGGATCACGGTCCTCGAGGTGGGCCGTACCGTGCTGAACCGTCCCGCCTCGGAGGTCGGTGATCCGGAGGCGCTGACCGAAGCCTACTTCGGCCGGGTGAGGTAGGCGGGCCGGCGGCACCAGCCGGTGGACACGCCAGGCCCGCTCGCAGCGTCGTCGCGCGTCGCCGCGTTACGAGGCGGCGTCTCGCATGGCGCGCGCGTCCATCCCGGCCAGCGAATCACCCCCGACCTCGGCGTTGTGGGCGTGTGCGGCGTGGTGCAGGCCGAACACCGAGTCCATGCCGGCGCGGAGACCCATCAGATCCTCCGCCTGGTTGACCGCCTTCTTCGTCAGCGCCAGCCCGAGCCGCGGCATCTGTGCGATCCGCTCGGCCAGGGCGAACGTCTCGGTCCGCAGCTCGGCGCGGGGGACGACCCGATTGACCATCCCGAGCTCCAAGGCGCGCCGCGCGCCGATTCGGTCACCGGTGAAGAGGAACTCCTTGGCGAAGCGGGGTCCCATCACCCACGGGTGCGCGAAGTACTCCACCCCGGGGATGCCCATCCGGACCACCGGGTCGGCGAAGAAGGCGTCGTCGGCGGCGACCACCAGGTCACAACACCAGGCGAGCATGAGCCCACCGGCGATGCACGCACCCTGCACCATCGCGATGGTCGGCTTGGGCAACTCCCGCCACCGCCGACACATGCCCAGGTAGACCTCGGATTCGCGGGCGTACCGACTCTCCACGCCCTGCTTGCCGACGTGGTCCCACCACAGCCCTGCCCGCCGCTCGAACGACGTGTCGATGTCTCGCCCAGGGCTGCCGATGTCGTGCCCGGCCGAGAAGTGGTCGCCGGCACCGGTGAGGACGACCACCTTGATGTCGTCGTCGGCGGCAGCCCGGTAGAACGCGTCGTCCAGCGCGTAGGTCATCGCCGAGTTCTGCGCGTTGCGGTACGTCGGACGGTTCATGGTGATAAGCGCGATCGGTCCGTGCTGCTCATAGAGGACGACGTCGGTCTCGGTCATGGGTGCTCCTCGCGG
The DNA here is from genome assembly GCA_964438855.1 of uncultured Micromonosporaceae bacterium. Classification (GTDB taxonomy): domain Bacteria; phylum Actinomycetota; class Actinomycetes; order Mycobacteriales; family Micromonosporaceae; genus Natronosporangium. The sequence continues at coordinate 3,271 of CAYTMR010000081.1, read as the reverse complement.
CTAGTGGGCGGGGACGGTCCCCCGCATCGGCAGTCCCAGGTGGGCGGCGGTCCGGGCACGGTGCCACGCCGCGGAGCCCCACTCCGCGGCCAGCGCCCAGGCCCGCTTGGCGTACAGGTGGAGGTCGTACTCCGTGGTGTAGGCGATCGCCCCGTGGCACTGGATGGCGGTGCGCGCCACCGCAGTGGCTGCTTCGGAGGCGAGTGCCTTGGCCACAGCGACATCCCGGTCCCGGTCCGGGTCGTCGGTGGCGAGAGAGAAGCCGGCCCGCGCCACCGCCGGCTCGGCGAACTCCACCTGCATCAGCGCCGTGGCGAGGTGGTGCTTGACTGCTTGGAAGCTGCCGACCGGCACTCCGAACTGCCGTCGGGTGCCGACGTACTCCACGGTCATGTCCAGCATCCGGCGCGCCAGGCCGATCAGTTGGGCGGCGGTTCCCAGTACCCCCCGGTGCCATGCCCGCTCGACGACCACCGGGTCGTCGACCACCGCGATCCGCCGGCCGCCGGTGATGCGCCGCAGCCCGGCGGCTGGGTCCATCGCCACCACCGGTGTCAGTTCGGCGTGTGCGAGCTCGATCACGTCGATCGTTCCTTCGCCCGCCCAGCCGCCACGCAGCAGCAGCCGCGCCCCGGCGGCGAACCGGACGTCGCCACGACCGGTGGGGTCGGCCGCGGCGCGCGCACCGACCCGGTCCCTCAGGCCGGCCGCGGCCAGTACCGTCGGCGCCACGGCGACGGTCTCCACCACGGGCAGCGGAGCCGCTGCCCGCCCGGTCTCGGTGAGGACCGGGACCAGGTAGTTCTCGTCCAAACCCAGCCCGCCGTCAGTCTCTGGCAGGAGGATCCCGCTCGCGCCGATCTCGGTCAGCTCGCGCTCCAGCACAGCGGCCTGCGCGGAGTCGGGGCCGCCACGGACCACCGCCGGTGGGCACCCCCGTTCCATCAGGTCGCGTACGACGTCGCGCAGGTCCTCCTGCTCCGGGGTGAGGGCGAACCGCATCCGATCACTTCCTCGGCAGGCCGAGCACCCGCTCGGCGACGATGTTGCGCTGAATTTCGTTCGTGCCGGCGTAGATGGGACCGGCGAGCGAGAACTGGAACCCACGGCTCCATCGGTTGTCGGTCTGGCCAGCCGGCCCAAGCAGCGCGAGCGCGGTCTCGTGCAGGTCGATGTCCAGCTCGGACCAGTAGAGCTTGTTCAGGCTGGCGCGCGCGCCCGGTTGCCGCCCGGCGACGATGTCGGTGACCTGTGCCAGCGTGAAGAGTTGGTAGGCCTGCGCGCGCATCCACGCCCCGACCACCCGGTCGATCAGCGGATCGGTGAGGGCCTCAGGCTGGTGGGCGGCGAGCCGCACCAAACGGTTGGCCGCCTCCAGGAAACGGCCGGGGGAGCGCAGCGTCAGCCCACGCTCCGAGCTTGTGGTGGCCATCGCGACCTTCCATCCCTGGTCGACCTCGCCGAGGACCGCGCTGTCGGGGACGAAGGCGTTGTCGAAGAAGACGTCCGCGAACCCCTCGTCGCCGTCGAACCGTTCGAATCCCCGGACGGTCACGCCGGGGGTGTCCAGCGGTACGAGGAAGTAGGTCAGGCCGTGGTGCCGTTCAGAGGCAGGATCGGTGCGAAACAGTCCAAACAGGTGGGTGCAGAACGCGCCCCGGGTGGTCCACGTCTTCTGGCCGGTCAGCCGCCAGCCACCGGCCTCCTCGTCCCGCTCGGCACGGCTGCGAATGCCGGCCAGGTCCGACCCGGCTCCCGGTTCAGACCAGCCTTGGCACCACAGGTCCTCGGCTGCTGCCATGCGGGGCAGGAGCGTGTCCCGCTGCTCCTGGGTGCCGAACTCGAACAAGGTCGGCGCGAGGAGGAAGATGCCGTTCTGGGTGACCCGCTGTGGGGCTCCGGCCCGGTAGTACTCCTCTTCGAAGATCAGCCACTCCCACAGGGTGGCGTTGCGGCCGCCGTACTCCTTGGGCCAGGAAACCACCGACCACCGGGCGGCGAACAGCTCCCGCTCCCACTCCACGTGGCGGGCGAAGCCTTCCCGGGTATCTCCGGAGGGCAGCGGTTCCTTGGGAACATGTTCGGCCAGCCACTGTCTGGCCTCGGCGCGGAACGCCTCCTCAGATTCGCTCCAGGTGAGGTCCATTGTCGGCTCATCCCTCCGTCGGCTTGCGGCCACTGACGAATGCGTCACGCATCCGGTCGGAGACTCCGCTGAGGTTGAGCTCGAACGTGAACCCCTGCTCGAATCGGTAGCTGCGGTTGACGTCCCACAGGTCGATGCCGTTGAGCGACGCCTTCGCTGCCCGGATCACCGTCGGATCCTTCGCCGCGATCTCGGCGGCGAGCTCTCGCGCCGCGGCCCGGAGGCGCTCCCGCGGCACCACGCTGTGGACCGAGCCGTAGGCGTGCAGCTCGGCGGCGGTAGCGGTGGCCGAGGTGTAGACCATCGCCCGCATCCGGTGTTGAGGCACCAGGCGGGACAGGTGGGTGGCGGCTCCGAGCGCCCCCCGGTCCACCTCCGGGAGTCCGAAGGTGGCGTCGTCGGATGCGACGATGACGTCCGCGTTCCCGACCAGCCCGATGCCTCCACCGAGGCAGAAGCCCTGGACCGCCGCGATCACCGGGACGGGGCACTCGTACACCGCTTTGAATGCGGCGTAGCAGCCTCGGTTGGCGCCGAGCAGGGCGGTGAAGCCCTCGCTGCGCTGCATCTCTTTGATGTCCACGCCCGCGTTGAAGCCGCGCCCTTCGGCGCGGAGCACCACGACCCGGACCGCCGAGTCGGCCCCCGCCTCGGTCAGCGCGTCGGCCAGCGCGAACCAGCCAGCCACCGGTAGTGCGTTGACCGGCGGATTGTCCACCACGATCTCGCAGATCCCGCGATCGTCGACCGTGCGCGTCACGATCTGCTGGCCGACGTCATCGGACATGCTACCCTCCTTGGGCAGCACGAAGGTCGACCACACCGTCACCGCCACCCCACCGGTCTGGCGACGACAGGTGAGCTCGATGTCGACCCGCGGCTCACCATCCTGTTCGTACTCACGCATGACCTGACCGGAGCAGGTGAGGGTGTCGCCTGGCCACACCTGTTCGCGGAATCGGATCCGGAACGAGCGCACGTTCTCCGGGCCGAGCCAGCTGGTGGCGTAGGAGCCGAGCAGGCCGGCTGGCCACATCCCTACCGCGAACGGGGTGGGGAAGCCGGCAGCTCGGGCGAACTCCTCGTCGTGGTGGATCGGGTTCATGTCGCCGGAGGCGCCTTGGT
>CAYTMR010000080.1:0-15630 GCA_964438855.1 uncultured Micromonosporaceae bacterium | reverse complement strand
GTCCAGGATGATGAACGCGTCGTTGAGGGTCCGTCCACGCATGTACGCCAGCGGCGCGACCTCGATCGTCCCATTCTGGATCAGGCGGGGAATCGAGTCGGCGTCGACCATGTCGTGCAACGCGTCGTAGAGAGGCCGCAGATAGGGGTCGATCTTCTCGTAGAGCGTGCCAGGCAGGAACCCAAGCCGCTCCCCGGCCTCCACCGCGGGACGGGTGAGGATGATCCGGGTCACCTGTTTGGCGTGTAGCGCCTGGACCGCCTTGGCCATGGCCAAGTAGGTCTTACCGGTGCCGGCCGGACCGATGGCGAACACCACGGTGTGAGCGTCGATCGCGTCCACGTACCGTTTCTGGCCCAGCGTCTTGGGCCGGATGGTGCGCCCGCGACGGGACAGTACGTTGAAAGTGAGAACCTCGGCAGGCCGCTCGGTCACGCCTTGCTCGAGCATGCCGACGGTGCGCCGCACGCTGTCAACGGTCAGTGTCTCGCCCTTCTCGATCAGCTCCAGGAGCTCGGTGAAGACGCGCTCGGCCAGCGCGTTGTCGGCCGGCGCGCCGGTGATGGTGATTTCGTTGCCGCGCACGTGAACGTCACTGGCGACGCTGCGCTCCAGCAGTTTGAGGATCTCGTCGGCCGTGCCGAGCAGACTCACCATCATCTCTGGGTCGTCGACCGTGATCTTGGTCTGCACCCGGGTGTACGCCGTCTGCCCCACGGCGGGTGGATTCTCGGTCATATAACGGCCGGTACGGCCTTCGCCACCTGCTCTCCTCGTCAACTGCGGGTCAACGGGAGCACGGGTCTCCCGCACGTTCCATGGTATCGACTGACCGGGGTGGTGCTCACGGCAGTTATCCGCCGGTACCGGGTCAGTCCCGCGCCACCAGCGGCCCCAGCGGAGTGCCACCGAGCACGTGAGCGTGGACGTGGTAGACCTGCTGGCCAGCGTGACACCCGGTGTTGAAGATGAGCCGGTAGCCGTCCTCATCGAGCCCTTCGGCCTTGGCCACCTCGGCCGCCGTGGCCAACACCTGGCCTGCGAGAGTCGCGTCCGCCTGCGCCAGCGACGCCATGTCCGGGTAGTGGGCCGTCGGGATCACCAGGACATGCACCGGCGCGGCGGGCGCGATGTCACGGAACGCGATGGTGGTGTCGGTGCGGTGAACCACCTGAGCGGGAATGTCACCCGCGACGATCTTGCAGAAGAGGCAGTCGGTCACATCGGGATGGTACGCCGCCGATGGTGCCTACGCGACGACCCGCACCACGCCGACCGGCGCCTGTCCTACCAGCGCCCCAGTCGGGCGCTGATCACCGACAAGGCGGCGACACCAGCGGTGGAGGTACGCAGGATCGTGCGCCCCAGCCGCACCGGGTGAGCGCCGGCTGCCGTAAACGCCTCCAACTCGGCTGGTGCGACCCCGCCTTCCGGGCCCACCACCAGCACGATCTCGCCGTGATTCGGTAGATCGGCGTGGCTGAGCCGCTCGCTGGCCGCCTCGTGCAGGACGAAGCCAGCCGCCGCAGAACGCAGCCGGTCGGCGACTCCGGCGGTGGTGGCCGCCGCCGACACGGTCGGCAACCACGACCGGCGCGACTGCTTCGCCGCCTCACGGGCGGTCACTTGCCACTTCCGCCAGGCCCGCTCGCCCCGCTCTCCGCGCCACAGGGCGACCGACCGCGACGCCGCCCACGGCACGATCTCGTCGACACCCACCTCGGTCATCGCCTGCACCGCGAGCTCTCCCCGGTCGCCCTTGGCGATCGCCTGTGCCACCACGAGGCGCGGCGACGGCGGCTCCTCGTAGCGCCGCTCATCGATGGTGAGTTCCAGGGTGCTTCGCCCCACCCCGACGATCGTCGCGGTGGCGGTGGTGCCGCGCCCGTCGGAGATCGCCACCGCTTCTCCCACCCGCAACCGCTGCACGGTGGCCGCGTGGTGGCCCTCGGGACCGGCGAGCACGGCACGCTCCCCGTCTGGCAGGGCGTCCACAAGAAACACTGGCACGCTCACGTCAGGCAGCCTAGCCAAGCCGCCGACTGCGTCAGTGACCGTTGAACGCCTCTCGCATCCGGGAGAAGAACCCACCCTGCTTGGTCAGCTCGGCGACCTCCTCGCCGCGAGCCCGGGCGAATTCGCGCAGCAGTCGCTCCTGCTCGGCGTCGAGTTTGGTGGGGGTACGCACGTCGAGGTGCACGTACAGGTCACCGCGCCCAGTGCCACGCAGGTGCGGCACTCCCCGCCCCCGCAGTCGCAGCGTGGATCCGGGTTGAGTGCCGGGCCTGACATCGACCTGCTCCTCCGAGTCGAGCGTCTTGATCGTCAAACGGGTGCCGAGCGCCGCCGCGGTCATTGGCAGCGTCACCCGACAGTGCAGGTCGTTGCCCTTACGGGAGAAGACGTCGTGCGGTCGCTCGTGGATCTCGACGTAGAGGTCTCCGGGTGGACCACCGCCGGGACCGACCTCTCCCTGCTGAGCTAGGCGGATGCGCATCCCGTCCTCGACCCCGGCCGGGACCTTGACGGTGATGGTCCGCCGGGCGCGCACCCGACCGTCACCGGCGCAGGTGCCGCATGGATTCGGGATGACCGTGCCGGTCGCCTGGCAGTTGCTGCAGGGTCGAGACGAGACCACCTGGCCGAGGAAGGTGCGCTGGACCGACTGCACCTGGCCATGCCCGCCGCAGACCTCACACGTGGCGACGTGGGTGCCGGGCGCGGTCCCGGCGCCCGAACACGTCCCGCAGACCACCGCGGTGTCGACGGTGATCGGCGCCTCCACTCCGAAGGCGGTCTCGGCGAGGTCCAGGTCGAGTCGGATGATGGCGTCGGAGCCGGGCCGGGTGCGCGGCCGCGGGCCGCGCATGCCTCCAGCGCCAGCGCCGAAGAAGGCGTCGACGATGTCCTGGAAGCCCACGAACGGGCCACCGCCTCCGCCCGGGCTCCCCATGCCTCCGCCACCGGGAGCCAGCGGGTCACCGCCAAGGTCGACGATCTGCCGTTTGCGGTCGTCGGAGAGGACTTCGTACGCGGCGTTGATCTCCTTGAACCGCTCCTGCGCCTCCGGATCCGGGTTGACGTCCGGGTGGTACTTCCGGGCCAGCTTGCGATAGGCCCGCTTGATATCGTCGGCGGAGGCGTCGCGTGGCACGCCGAGAATGCCGTAGTAGTCCTTGGCCACAGCGCTATGTGTCCCCATCAGTCCGTCGTCGCGATTGAGGCGGTCAGTTCATTCTGCTAGTTGCGGGCCAACAGGTCCCCCACGTAGCGTGCCACGGCTCGCACCGTCGCTATCGTGCCGGGGTAATCCATGCGCGTGGGGCCGAGCACCCCTAGCCCGCCGACCACCGTATCGCCCGGGCCGTAGCCGGTGCTGACGACCGAGGTGGTACGCAGGTCGACGAACTCGTTCTCGTCGCCGATCCGCACCCGTGGCTCACCGTTGTCGGAGTTCGACACTTCGCCGATCAGCTTGAGCAGGATCACCTGCTCCTCCAGGGCTTCCAACACCTGGCGCAGGGAGCCCTGGAAGTCGAGTAGCCCGCTGCGGGCGAGGTTGGCCGTGCCCGCCAGCGCGATCCGTTCGTCGTGCCGCTCGACCAGCGTCTCCAGCAAGACCGAAGCCAGGGCCGCCATGGCCGGCCTCAACAGCGGGTCGGTCTCGTCTACGAGGTTCTGCACCAGGGGCGGAGTCTCGCTGAGCAGCTTGCCGCCCAGGGTCGCGTTGGTCCGACGACGAAACTCGGTGACATCGTCCTCGATGATCGGATTCGGCAGGTCCACCAGGCGCTGCTCCACCCGCCCGGTATCGGTGATCACCACGAGCATGATCCGGGTCGTCGAGATCGGCACCAACTCGAGGTGACGCACCGAGGACCGGGTGAGGCTGGGGTACTGCACCACCGCGACCTGGCGGGTCAGCTGGGCCAGCAGGCGAACCGTCCGGTGCACGACATCGTCGAGGTCGACGGCCCCGGCGAGGAAGCGCTCGATCGCCCGCCGCTCGGCCACGGACAAGGGCTTGATCCGCGACAACCGGTCGACGAACAACCGGTAACCGCGGTCGGTCGGCACCCGGCCGGCACTCGTGTGCGGCTGGCGGATGTAGCCCTCTTCCTCGAGCACCGCCATATCATTCCGCACCGTAGCCGGCGAAACCGACAACTTGTGACGTTCCACCAGGGCCTTGCTGCCGACCGGCTCCTGGGTAGCTACGTAGTCCTCGACGATGGCGCGCAAAACCTCCAACTTGCGCTCATCGAGAGCCATGCCACCACCTCCACCCGATAGCCGGCCGCGCATCGACCCTCGCGCTGGCACTCGACACGTATGAGTGCCAGTTTACGTCGACTTCCTGCCCGCGGGCGATGCCCGAATGTGCGCTGTTTATAGCCGGTCGGGCAGCCAAAACCATAGTCGGGCGAATGACCGCCTAGCCGGCGACGACTAATGTGTGCCGCATGACAACACCACCTCAACCACCACCCCCGCCGATGGCCTCACCTCCACCGCCCGGGTACGCCAGCGGTGAAGAGAAGGCCTGGGCACTGGTGGCACACTTCGGCGGCGCCGCCGGAATGTTCTTCCTCGGAGCGGTCTTCGGCTGGGTTGCTCCATTGATCGCGCTGCTCGCCAAGGGCAACCAGTCCGCCACCGTGCGAGCGCACGCGGTCAACGCGCTCAACTTCCAGATCACCTGGTCGATCGTGGGTCTGATCGGCTGGGTGACGATCTGCGTCGCCATCGGCATCATCGGCGTCCTGGCCGCCTGCGCCCTCGGCATCATCTTCGGCATCATCGCCGGCGTGAAGGCCAACGAGGGCCAGTTGTACCAGTACCCCGCATCGTTCAAGTTCGTGAAGTGAGCCGATCGGGGGTTGTCGGGGGCAACCCCCGATCGTGTCACCGACTACGTCACCAAGTCGCGGATGACACCATCGGCGAGCAGGCGCCCACGCTGGGTCAGCACCGCCCGCCCCATCGCGAAGGCGGTGGGCGACAGCCGCCCGTCCTCGACCGCGCGCGCGGCGACTCGCACCTCATCCGCGTCCAGCCGGTCCAGAGGTAGCCCTTCGGCCAGCCGCAGCCTCAGCATGACCTCCTCCAGATGACGCTGGTCGGCGGTGAGGACTTCATGTCCGGCCGCCGGTGAACGACCCACCGCCAGCCGCCGGGCGTACGCTGCCGGATGCTTCACGTTCCACCAGCGCACCCCGCCGATGTGGCTATGCGCACCCGGTCCCAGCCCCCACCAGTCTCCGCCACGCCAGTAGAGCAAGTTGTGCCGGCACCGGCCAGCAGGCGAGCGGGCCCAGTTGGACACTTCGTACCACTCGAACCCCGCTGCGGACAACGCCGCGTCCGCCGCCAGGTAGCGGTCGGCGGCCACGTCGTCATCCGGTTCCGGCAGCTCACCACGGCGGATCCGGGCAGCCAGCCGGGTCCCCTCCTCCACGAGGAGAGCGTAGGCGCTGACGTGGTCCACCCCGGAGTCGATCACGGCCGCCAGCGACGCGGCGAAATCGGCTTCCGACTCCCCAGGCGTGCCATAGATCAGGTCGAGATTGACATGGTCAAATCCCGCTGCCTGTGCTTCGACCACCGCCGCCACCGCCCGCCCTGGACTGTGGCGCCGCTCAAGCGTCGCCAACACGTGAGGGGCGGTGGACTGTAGACCGATCGACACCCGGGTGAAACCACCCCGGCGCAGCTGCCTCAGCGTCGCCGAATCGACCGATTCCGGGTTGGCCTCGGTCGTCACCTCGGGATCCGGCGCCAGCCCCCACGTGGCGTCGATCGCGTCGAGGATCCTGACCAGGTCACCCGGTGGCAACAAGGTCGGGGTACCACCCCCGAAGAAGACCGTGTCGACTCGTGGTGGCGGGGCCTCGGCCAGCACCCGGGCGGCCAACTCCAGCTCCGCCAGCACCGTCGCGGCGTACGAATCCTGAGCGGCGCCCGGCCCCAGCTCAGCGGCCGTGTAGGTGTTGAAGTCGCAGTACCCGCACCGACTGGCGCAGAAGGGGACGTGCACGTACACACCGAACCCACGTCGGCCCACGTGCGCCAAGGCGCTGTCGGGAAGCGCCCCGTCGTCTGGTAGCGGATCACCGTCAGGCAGCCTCACCCGTACCAGTCTGCCCGGCCGACCGCCACGCCCGGCATCCTGCGCCCTAGGCTGCCGACATGTCGGAGTTCATCCGCACCGCGACCCACCGCGGCGTCCGTACTCTCACCCTGGACCGTCCACGCCGCCGCAACGCCCTGTCCAGCGCCATGATCACCCAACTACGGCGGGAAGTGGCGGCGGCCGTCGCCGACCCAGCTGTGCGGGTGGTGGTACTCGACCACGCAGGCCCTGCCTTCTGCTCCGGGATCGACCTCGCCGAGACCGAGTCGGTGCGAGACGCCAGCGGGTCGAGCGGGCCGGCGTCCGACTCCGCGTCCGCCGCGCGACTACCCGCCGAACTCCTCCCCGACCTGCTCGCCGACCTTTGGGAATGCCCCAAGCCCGTGGTCGCCCGGGTGGCCGGGCCGGCCCGGGCCGGCGGGCTAGGCCTGGTCGCCGCGGCCGACCTCGCCGTCTGCACCCACGAGGCGTCGTTCGCGTTCACCGAGGTGCGCCTTGGTGTGGTCCCGGCGGTGATCTCCGCACCGGTGCTGCGCCGGGTGAGCCGCCGCGCCGCCGCCCGCTACCTGCTGACCGGTGAAGTCTTCGACGGGTCCACCGCCGCGGCGATCGGACTGGTCACCGAGGCGGTGCCTGCCGACACGCTGGACGCGACCGTGTCCCGCTGGTGCGACGCTCTCGTCCGCGGCGCCCCAGCAGCGCTGGCGGCGACCAAGGACCTGCTCAGACGCCCACCCGGCGCCGACGTGCGGAGCGACCTGACCGAGTTGTCGACGCTGTCGGCGGCATTCTTCCGCTCGGCGGAGGCGCGGGAAGGCATCGCTGCGGCCAGAGCCGCCCGGGACCCTTCCTGGGTCCCGTAGGCTTGCGTCCGTGCGGACGCGGCGAGTAGTGACCGTGCTGATGGTGCTGGCGCTCATCGCCGTCGCGGCGGTGTACGTCGGTCGCCTCGTGGACCGATTCTCACTGCCCGGGCTCGGCAGTGGCTGCACCGTCGAGGCCGACGGCAGAGTCGACCTGGACCCTGAACAGATGTCACACGCCGCCACCATCACGGCGGTGGGCGTTCGACTGGGCATGCCGGAGCGAGCGGTGGTGGTAGCCCTCGCCACCGCGTTCCAGGAGTCCAAGCTTCGCAACCTTCCCCACCTGGGCGAGCGCAACGACCACGACTCGCTGGGATTGTTCCAACAACGCCCGAGTCAGGGGTGGGGCAGCGAGGAGGAGATCCTCGACCCACGGTATGCGGCGGAGCGGTTCTACCGGGCACTCGCTGAGGTGGACGGCTGGCAGACGATGCGCGTGACCGACGCGGCGCAACGGGTGCAACGCTCGGCGTTCCCAGAGGCCTACCAGCAGTGGTCGGGCCTGGCGACGGTGCTCGCGACCGCCCTGCTGGGCGAGGTCCGGGCCGCCGTGACCTGCACCCTGTCGGGACCGTCGCCGGTCGCGGCCGAGTCGGTGGCGGCCCAGCAGGTCGGCGAGGCGTTGATCGACGACTGGGGTGACCACGTCGATCTGATCCACGTCGATCGCGGCCGCATCGAGGTGGCCGCCGAGGACGTGCGGAGCGGATGGCGGTACGCCCACTGGCTGGTGGCCCACGCCAGCACACACGGCGTGACGCGGGTCCACTTCGCCGACCTGGAGTGGAGCGCTGCCCGAGGAACCTGGACCAAGGCGGTCTCCACCAGCAGCACCGTTCACGCGCACCTGACGCGGTGAGCCGCCGGCTCAGCTGCCCTTACGCCCCGTCTTGCCTGAGCCTTCGGTGTCACTCGTGGAGAGTGCGGCGATGAACGCCTCCTGCGGCACCTCGACCCGGCCGACCATCTTCATCCGCCGCTTACCTTCCTTCTGCTTCTCCAGCAGCTTCCGCTTCCGGGAGACGTCACCGCCGTAGCACTTGGCGAGCACGTCCTTGCGGATCGCCCGGATCGTCTCCCGGGCGATGATCCGACTGCCGATCGCGGCCTGGATGGGTACCTCGAACTGCTGCCGTGGGATCAGCTTGCGCAGCTTCTCGGCGATGGTCATGCCGTACTTGTGGGCCTTGTCCTTGTGGACGATCGCGCTGAAGGCGTCCACCGGGTCGCCGTGCAGCAGGATATCCACCTTGACCAGATCCGCGCGTTGCTCGCCGCTGGGTTCGTAGTCCAGGCTGGCGTAGCCCCGAGTCCGGCTCTTGAGCTGGTCGAAGAAGTCGTAGATGATCTCGGCCATCGGCAAGGTGTAGCGCAGCTCGACCCGGTCAGGCGACAGATAGTCCATGCCCTCGAGGGTCCCGCGTCGACTCTGGCACAGCTCCATGACCGCGCCGACGAAATCACTGGGCGTCAACACCGTCGCCCGCACCATCGGCTCGTAGACCTCGGCCACCTTCCCGGACGGGTACTCGCTGGGGTTGGTGACGACGTGCTCGGTGCCGTCGTCCATCCGTACCCGGTAGACGACGTTCGGAGCGGTCGAGATGAGGTCGAGATCGAACTCCCGCTCCAACCGCTCCCGGATGATCTCCAAGTGCAGCAGACCCAGGAAGCCACACCGGAAGCCGAAGCCCAGCGCCGCGCTGGTCTCCGGCTCGTAGGTGAGGGCGGCGTCGTTGAGCTTGAGCCGGTCGAGTGCGTCCCGCAACACCGGGTAGTCGGAGCCGTCGATCGGGTAGAGGCCCGAGTACACCATCGGCTTGGGGTCCTTGTAGCCGCCGAGCGGATCCTTGGCGGGCCGGGAGGCGACCGTCACCGTGTCACCGACCCGGGACTGCCGCACGTCCTTCACCCCGGTCATGAGGTAGCCCACCTCACCGACGCCCAGTCCAGCCGACTCGGTCGGCTCCGGCGAGATCACGCCGAGTTCGAGCAGTTCGTGGGTGGCGCCGGTGGACATCATCCGGATCCGGTCGCGCGCCTCGATCCGCCCGTCCATCACCCGGACGTACGTCACCACCCCGCGATAGACGTCGTAGACCGAGTCGAAGATCAGCGCCCGGGCCGGGGCGGACGGATCACCAGTGGGCGGCGGCACCTGCCGCACGATCTCGTCCAGCAGCCGCGCCACGCCCACACCGGTCTTGCCGGAGACACGCAGGCAGTCGGCCGGGTCGACCCCGATGAGGTGGGCCAACTCCTCGGCGTACTTGTCCGGTTGGGCGGCCGGTAGATCGATCTTGTTGAGAACCGGGATGATGTGAAGGTCGTTCTCCAGCGCAAGATAGAGGTTGGCCAGGGTCTGGGCCTCGATCCCCTGCGCCGCGTCCACCCGCAGTAGGGCTCCCTCCCACGCGGCGAGCGACCGGGACACCTCGTAGGTGAAGTCGACGTGCCCCGGGGTGTCGATCATGTTGAGGACGAATTCCTGGCCGGCGTACTCACCCTCACGGACTCGCCAGGGCATCCGGACCGCCTGGCTCTTGATGGTGATGCCGCGCTCGCGTTCGATGTCCATCCGGTCCAGGTACTGGTCGCGCATGCGACGCTCCTCGACCACCTCGGTCAACTGCAGCATCCGGTCCGCCAGCGTCGACTTACCGTGGTCGATGTGAGCGATGATGCAGAAGTTGCGCACCCGCGCCGGGTCCGAGTTGCCGGGTGCGGTCGCGCCCTGCGGGGCGCCGGGCGTAAGAGTCGCTGACACAGTCATCCGTTCCGGTTGCATTCGGTCGCACCTCAATGCTCGCATGTCCGCCGACCGACACCACCCGCAAGCTCACCACTCGGCGACTGGTATTGTGGTCAGCTGCGTGTGGCCGCGTGCGCCCACCGCACTCCGACCCCTGATCAGGATTTCGAGGACAAGGACGAGGCTGTCGCGTGGCGAACATCAAGTCGCAGATCAAGCGCAACAGGCAGAACGAGAAGCGCCGGCTGCGCAACAAGTCGGTGAAGTCATCGCTCAAGACCGCCATCCGTAAGTTCCACGAGGCGGTGGACGCCGGTGACCATGAGAAGGCCATCCTGCTGATGCGGGACGCCTCCCGCAAGCTGGACAAGGCGGCGAGCAAGGGTGTCATCCACAAGAACCAGGCCGCCAACCGTAAGTCCGCCATCGCCAAGCGCGCCCACTCGCTGACCTCCAACGCGAGCTGACCAGGCGGCGCCGGCGGCACCTGGCGGGTGCCGAGCGACGGCCTTCACCTCAATCGCGGCGGAGCCCTGGTGCGGAAGCGCCAGGGCTCCCGACGCGTATCGGCGCGGCCTCGGCTCGCCGCAGACCCGACACCCGGCCGGGCCCCACCCGCGCCGGAGCAGCGGCGGCAGCCGCGATCACGTCGTTGAGCTTGACCATGGCGGCCACCACCGCTGGCAGCATCGGCACACTCCACCACGGGATGGCCTCCGCCAACGCGAACAGCATCCCGAGGCCGAGAGTGCCCTCCAGATACACGAAGCACAGCAGACCGGAGGGGCGCAGGTGGCGCAGCCGAAGGGCACGGGCGTAGAACGGCCGATCCGCCGCAGCCCCGTCAGCGCCACGATGCCCGTTCACCGGCCGCCCTCCCGCGCCGCGACGAGCTGCCTCACTGCCCGCTCCAGGGCGAACGCCCGATCCTCCGATCCGCCCTTGACCGCGGCATTGCAGTCGGCGGCGATCCGCATCGCTGTCACCAGCCCTTCCGCGCTCCAGCCGCGTGCCTGCCGTTGGCCACGCTCCACCTTCCAGGCCGGCATGCCGAGCGCGCTGGCGAGCTGGTACGGGTTGCCGCGACCGGCGGAGGCGACCCGCGCCACAGTCCGTACCCCGTCGGCTAGCGCATCGGCGATCGGCACCGGGTCGACCCCGATGTGGAGTGCCCACCGCAACGCCTCCAGTGCGCCAGCCACGTCACCCACCATGGTGGCGTCGGCCACGGTGAAGCCACTCACCTCGGCCCGCCCCCGGTAGTAGCGCGTCACGGTGGCCGTGTCGATCCGTCCACCGGTGTCGGCTACCAGCTGCGAGCAGGCGGCGGCCAGCTCCCGCAGGTCGTTGCCGACCGCTGCAAGCAACGCCTCGGCCGCCTCTTCCGTGCACCGGCCGCCGAGCCGTCGCACCTCGTTGCGGACGAAGCCGACCCGGTCTCGATGCTTTGTGATCTTGGCAGCGGTGACGACCGACGCGCCGGCCTTCTTGAGTCCGTCGACGAGCGCCTTGCCCTTCGCGCCACCGGCGTGGGTGACGACCAGGGTCACCTCCGGATCAGGATGCTGTGCGTACTCCACGAGCGCGGCGATCAGATCCTTGCGGGCGTCCTGACCCCGGCGGACCACGAGCACCCGACCGCCGCCGAAGAGGGATGGGCTCAGCAGCTCCGACACCTCGCCGGCGGTGAGAGCAGCGGCCTCGGTGTCGCGGACCTCGACCGCGGGGTCGGCGGCGCGGGCGGCGTGGACCGCGCTCTCCACCGCGCGGGTCACCAGCAACTCTTCGTCACCGAGCACGAGCACCAGACTGGCCCCGGAGGTCATACCCGACATCGTCGCACGGACCCTGACGTGACGTGCCCGCAGTGGGGTCGTCTTCACGGTCCACCACGCACCACCACCGCGATGCCGCCCTCCCGGCTCACCACCGCGACGTCTCCGTCCACATCGGTGCGCAGGATACGGGCGCCCGCCGCCGCTAGCCGAGCTAGCAGAGCCGGGTCGGGATGCCCGTAGTCGTTGTCCGCCCCCACCGAGACCAGTGCCACGGTCGGCGCTACCGCCGCCAGGAACGCGTCGTGCTGGTAGCCACTGCCGTGATGCGGCACCTTCAGGACGTCCGCGCGCAGTGGTGCCGGACCCACGGTCCGCAGCAACGCCCGCTGCAACTCGACCTCCGCATCCCCGGTCAGCAACACCCGCGTCCCGAGCGATTCGACGAGCAGTACGACTGAGTTGTTGGGGTCGGACCGGGTGCCGGCCATGGGGCCGCCTGGTGGTGCCAGCACTGTCAGCGTGACTGGCCCGAACCGGTGACTCGTGAATGGCTCGGCCTCTGGCCACCACGGCGTCCCGGCTGCGGCAGCCGCCTGCACCAGCAGGCGATGACCGTGCTCCGGCTCCGCCCAGGCGGCGGCGAGCACCCCGCCGACACGCCGCCCACGAAACACACCGCCGACCCCGCCGACATGATCGGCGTGAAAGTGGGTGACGACGAGCAGTGGCACCCGCGAGACGCCGAGGTCTCGCAGGCAACGGTCGGCTGCGGCCGAATCGGGTCCGGCGTCGACCACGATCGCCTCTCCCTCGCGTACCGGCACGACGAGGAGGTCACCCTGGCCCACGGCACAGGCGATCACCACAGCGCCCGCGGGTGGCCATCCGCTGGCCAGCCACGCCACCGGTAGCGCGCCGGCCACCACCGCGGCGGTGCCGGCGGCGAGCAGTCGTCGTGGCAGACGGTGCCGCATGGCGAGGAGCACCGCCACGGTGAGCGCCGCGAGCAGCAGGGCGCCGGGCCAGCCACCCGGCCAGGTGACGACAGCCGCTGGAATCCGCGCCCCGACCCGCGCCACCAGGACCAGCCACTGCGCCGGCCAGCTCGCCAACCAGGCCAAGAACATCGCACCCGTCAGCCAGACGGGTGACACGACCGCCGCCAGGACACCGAGCACGGTCGCTGGAGCGACCGCCACGGCAGCCGCCAGATTGGCCGCCACCGCGACCAGACTCACCGTGCCGGAGATCCCGGCGATGATCGGGGACACGGCCACCTGCGCGGCGGCTGGGACCGCGATCGCCTCGGCGAGTCCGCGGGGTACACCCCGTCGCCGCAGCCCATCACGCCATCGCGGCGCCAGGAACAGCAGCCCGGCGGTCGCGACTACCGACAAGGCGAACCCGGCGTCCCCAGCCAACTCCGGGTCGACTACGACGAGGACCAGCACGGTCGCGGCGAGCGCCGGCATCGCTGCCCGAGCCCGTCCGAGCGCAGGTGCTAGCAACCCGATCACGCCCATGGCGGCGGCGCGCACCACCGAAGCGGACGCCTGGCACAGAATGACGAAGCCGACCACGGCGACGGCGCCCAGCAGCGCAGTCAGCCACGGTGGTGCGCGGGCGGCTCGGGCGACGAGGAACACCGCGCCGAGCACGATCGTGCACTGTGAGCCAGACACCGCGAGCAGGTGCGTCATGCCGGTGGCGAAGAAGTCGTCGCTGAGCCCGGGGTCGAGCCCGCTGACGTCTCCCACCGCCAACGCCGGCACCAGGCCGGCGGCTTCGCCGGCCAAGGGCTCGGACGCGGCCCGCAGACCCGCACGCAGCGACTCGGCCGCCCGCAACGGCCACGGTGGCTGCCCCACCCGCTCCGGCGCGCTGGTAACCGAAAGGACCGCCGCGGTCAGGTCACCCCCGCGGGGTGGAGCCAAGCGACCGGTGGCGCGGACCCGATCACCCGGGCGTAGCTCTTGCCACGCCGGGTCGGTAGCGAAGACGAGGATGCGTACCCGCGTCCGCACTGGCGGCTCGTCGTCGACCTGCAACCGGACGAGCCACGACGCGATCAGCCACAACGGCGGCCCCGCGGCATCTCGGCGTAGGCGAGCCGGGTCGCGGCGCACTCTGATCTCCGCTGTGACGGTGGCCCGGTCCCGAGCCGGTGAGGCCACCTGCGGCGCGTCCCGGCCGGCCAGCCGCGCCGCGGTCGCTACGGCGCCGCAGACCGCCCCCAACAGCACCGCCACGGCGATGCCCGCCCAGACTCGACGAGTCGCCGGCCCCCACAGCACCGCCGCGGCTAGACCGGCCACCACGGTCATGGCCAAGGCGAGTGCCGCGGTAGCGCGCAACGCGCCGAAGGCAGCGGTCCAGGCGCCGAGTGCCGCCGCCACCAGGCGAGGATCTGGCACCCTGCCCTCGGTGGCGGCGAACAGCTCTCCACCCACCAGCACTCCGCCCCACGGACGGGGTGCGGTATCCGCGGAAGGCCTGCCGTCAGACACCGCGTCCGCCGCTCACACCGTCACCAGTGGTTCCAACTCGGCGAACCGGGCATCGCCGATGCCCGGCACCTCGCGCAGCTGCGCCACCGAGGTGAACGGGCCATGGGTGGTGCGGTAGTCGATGATGCGCTGGGCCAGCGTGGGGCCGATCCCCGGCAATGTCTCGAGTTCCGCGGCGCTGGCGGTGTTGAGGTTGATGGGACCTTCCTCGGGTGGGCCGGTTGGCTCCCCGGGTGGCGGTGGCACTCCGACGGTGATCAGCTCACCGTCGACGACTTTGCGGGCGAGATTGACGTGCTCGAGGTCAGCCCCCGGCAGTGCCCCACCTGCTGCCTCGATCGCGTCGGCGACTCGAGCCCCGGGCGGTAGCCGCACCAACCCTGGGCGATGTACCAGCCCTGAGACCGCCACCACCAGGTCCGGCTCGGCACTGGCCGAGGTCGGCACGGGCTCGGCTTCGGTGAGGGCGATCGGCTCCGGGTCCGGCCGCGACCACCAGGCCACCCCGGCGGCGGCGACCGCCACCACCACCGCGACCACCGCCAGCACCCGCAATCCTGGGCGCCCCGGGTCGAAGGCCGCCGCCACCTCCGACTGTTCCGAGGGCCTCCGATCCATGATCGCCGCGGGCCCGCCCGGCCGACCTGCCGGTGCCTCGCCCAGCACCCGCGTCAACCGGCGCTGCGCCGCGGAAAGGGAAGATTCCTCAGACACGCGGCGACGCTAAGCTGAGCGGCCGGATCAAGAAAAGCCACCAGAAGCGGTGCTGGGGACAATCCAGGCCGCTGTGGATAGTGTCCGGATCAGTGGTTGATCTGGTATGGAGTGGTCAGTCGAGGCGGTGGACCACCACGCCCGCCATGCCAGGTCCGACGTGGGCCGCCACCACCGCTCCCACCTCAGAGATCCAGCGGCGCCGCAGTCGGTCTCCGAGCCGGTCGGTGAGCGAATCCGCCACCAGCGCAGCCCGCTCCGGTGCCGCCAGGTGGTGCACCGCTACGTCCACCTTGGAGTCACCTGCTGCTTCCACCGCGAGGGTCACCAGCCGCTCCAGCGCTCGCGAGGCCGTGCGCACCTTGTCCCGCACGGCGACCTTGCCCTGCGTCACGTGCAGAATCGGCTTGACCGACAACGCGGTCCCCAACAGCGCACTCGCCGCACTCACTCGCCCACCGCGGCGCAGGAACTCCAGCGTATCGACGTAGAACAGGGTGGTGGTACGGTCGATCGCCGCCCGCGCCGCGTGGCTCACCGCTGCCAGGTCACCACCGGCAGCGGCCGCAGCCTGGGCTGCGAGCGCGCAAAACCCCACCCCCATGGCCGCTGAGCCGGCGTCGATCACCACCACCCGCTCAGGGTCCACCTCGGCGGCGGCGAGCATGGCCGCCTCCACGGTGCCCGACAGTCGCGCCGACAGGTGCACCGACACCACACCCCTGGCCCCCGCCGCGAGCAGCTCGCGGTAGGTCTGGGCGAACCGCTCCGGAGCTGGGCGCGAGGTGGTCACGGACTGCGGTCGGCTCACCAACGCTGCCGTCACCTCGGCGGGGGTGATCTGCTCACCCTCGGTGCCCTCCACACCGCCGATCGCGAC
>CAYTMR010000079.1:0-16050 GCA_964438855.1 uncultured Micromonosporaceae bacterium | reverse complement strand
TGTAGTGGCTGATGATGTAGCCACCGTCGTCCTTCATGGTCCGGACCTTCCGGCTCCCGTTGAACCCGATCTGCGCGGACTGACCCGGGGCCAGGGTGGAGTTCCAGCTCATGGCATTGGCGGTCACCGTGGACCCTTGCTGCGACCAGGTCGCCGACCAACCCTCCGTGACCTGCTGCCCAGCCGGGAAGCTGAAGCTGAGGGTCCAGTTGTTGATGGTCGACGATCCCGTGTTGGTGATGGTCACGCTGGCCGTGAAGCCCGGCGCGCCACCCCAGTCGTTCGTCGAGTAACTCACACTGCAGGCGCCACCCGGCCCAGGCGGCGGGTTCGACGGCGGAGGCTGAGTGGTCGGCGGCGGGCTCGACGGCGGCGGGCTCGACGGCGGCGGATTGCTGCCACCCAGGGCCTGCAGCACCGCGTTGAAGGCCGGCTTCGGGTTGAAGTTGTCGTCCCACAGCAGCGGCGAGTCGTACTCGGGGAAGGTGCTGTCCACCCACGACTGGCCGTCGTGGATACCCCACACGGTCACACCCTTGCAGGCCTGGACCTGACGGCAGATGGTGAAGACGCGGGCGAAGTCCTGCGCCTGCTGCTGGAACTGCTGCTGCGACGGTGGCCGCGGGATGCGGATGTCCAGCTCGGTCACCCAGACGTCAAGGCCCAGGTTGGCGAAGCGCTGCAGGTTCTGCTGCATGTTGCCGGGGACCTGGCCGACGATGAGGTGGGCCTGGAAGCCCATGCAGTTGATCGGCACACCCTGGTTCAGGAGCTGCTGCACCAACGTGTAGTACGCATCGCTCTTGGTGTTGATGCCGTCGATGCTGTAGTCGTTCATGCACAGGGTGGAGCCGGGGCGCGCCGCGTTGGCGTACCGGAAGGCGTCGGCGATGTAACCCTGGCCCAGTCCGTTGAGCCAGAACGACTGCCGCAGCTGGCCGCCGTTGTCGCTAATCACCTCGTTGACCACATCCCAGGTGTGGATCTCGTTGAACTCCTGCATCACCGTGGTGATGTGGGTCTGCATCGCCTGGCGCAGCTGGTTGCCGCTGAGACTCTGCAGCCAGCCAGGCGCCTGGCTGTGCCAGACGAGGGTGTGGCCGTAGACCATCTGGTTGTTCTGCTGGGCGAACCGAATGATCTCCCGACCGGGGGCGAAGTTGAAGTTGCCCGGCGACGGCTGGACCGTGTCCCACTTCATGTGGTTCTCGGCGGTCAGCGAGCTGAAGTGGGTGCGGGCGAGGTTGGCGTAGGTGGGGTTGTTCAGCAGGTTGGGCGTGACTGCTGCCCCCACACGCATGCTGCCGGCGGCCTGCCGCAGCGATGTAGCCTGCGCCTGCGCCGACGGCGCGAACGCGACTGCGGACATCGCTACGACCGCCGCGGCGAAGGGCACGACGAGCCATCGATGGACTCGTCGACGGGCGGAATCCATGCGGGTTCTCCTCCTCGAATCCGGGCGAGGTTTCGAACGTCGATGGAAGCGCTCCCACATTTTGTGATGTGGATCGCCGAATGTCAACGCTTCATCTTGATCGGATTTCAGTGGAGGCGTCGAATGTCGTAAGTGTGCGGAGCGGGGGAGCCGAGGTGCTCTTGGTCCCGCAGGCGACACCAGGCAGCGATGTCGTTCGAGGCCGCCGGGTCGTCGGCGAGCACCCTTACCACCCCTCCGATAGGCACCCGCGGCAGGCGTTTCGCCAGCGCGATGACCGGCAGTGGGCAGCGTTGGCCTAGGCAGTCGAGAATCTCGTCCGGCTCTGTGGCCCCGCCGGAGCCCGCAGTAGGCAGGCTCACAGGTCCACCTCGGAGCGTAGCGTCGCCACCACCTCCGGTAGTGCCGAGAGGAAGCGCTCTACCTGCTCTTCCGTGGTCTCCCGGTGCAGGGACACGCGGACGTTGCCGTGTGTCAACGCTCCCATCGCCGCCAGGACATGGCTCGGCTGCAGGGTGGAGGACGTACAGGAAGAGCCGGAGGAGACCGCGAAACCACGTCGGTCCAACTCGTGGAGCAGGGCTTCCCCATCGACATAGAGGCAGGAGAAGGTGACCAGATGCGGCAGACGGTTCACCGGATCGCCCACCACCTCCACGTCGGGAACGGTCCGCGCCACCTCGGTCCGGATCCGGTCGACCAGCGGGGCGAGTCTGCTAGCCTCCGCCTCCGCCTCCGCCAATGCCGCGCGCAGGGCGGCGGCAGCGGCGACGATCATCGGTACCGCCGGTGCTCCCGGCACCCGTCCATGCTCCCGCTCGTCGGTCGGGTAAGGCGCCTCCCACCGGGTGCCCTTGCGCACCACCAAGAGCCCCACCCCGGGCGGGCCGCCCCACTTGTGCGCGGATGCGGTCAGGATCGACCAGCCCACGGGCACCGGTATCCGGCCCACCGACTGCGCCGCGTCGACCAACAACGGCACACCCGCCGCCGCGCAGGCTGCGGCCGCCTCGGCCACCGGCTGCACCGTGCCGACTTCGTGGCTGGCGCTGATCAGGACAGCGAGCGCCACCCCGGGAGCGGCTACGGCCGCGCGCCAGGCCGCCAGATCGATCCGCCCCCACCGGTCGACCGGCACCTCCACCGCCTTGCCTCCGGCCGCCACATGGTGGCGCGCGGCGTGCAGCACTGCGGAGTGCTCCACCGCCGAGTGCACCAGCGTCGCGCCCGGGTCACCGGCGGCGGCCAGCGCACCCAGCACGCCGGCGTGCACCGCGGCGGTGCCGCTGGCGGTAAAGGAGACCTCGTCTTCCCGTACCTCTAGAGCGGTCGCGGTCGCGGCGCGTGCGGCGTCGAGCAGCTGCGCCGACCGCCGGCCGGAGCGATAGAGCCGGGTCGGGTCGGCCCACCCGTCATCCAACGCCGCCGCCAGCGCCTGCCGCGCCACCGGGTGCAGCGGTGTCGACGTCGCCGCGTCGAAGTACGCCTCGTCGCTCATGTCGTTGCCTACCGTACGTTGCCGCACCCCACGGCCAGGTCCGGTGGGGTGATCGAGTAGTCTGCGACGGTCAGATGTCGCGGCGAAGCGGCGCAAGGAGGGCAGGAGACCGGTGGGCGCAGATCGTGGTTCGGGAGCCAGGCGGCCCGGAGGCCGGGCCATAGCCCGGGGCGTGGGCCTCAGTATTACGGGGGTCGCGCTGCTGGCTCTGCTCACCGCCTGTGACCTGCGGCAGATCGGTGAGGCGATGGGCGGCTTTGGCTGGCCTCGGGGTATCACCGAGCAGTCGGAGCGGATGTACGAACTGTGGATCGCCTCCGTGCTGGCCGCACTGGCGGTCGGGTTCTTGGTGTGGGGTCTGATCTTCTGGTGCGTGATCCGCTACCGCAAGCGCAGCGAGGAGTTGCCGCCGCAGGTCCGGTTCAACCTCCCCATGGAGGTGCTCTACACCGTTCTGCCGTTCCTGGCCGTCGCGGTGCTGTTCTACTACACCGCGGTGATCCAGACCGAGGTCCAGAAGGTTTCACCAGACCCGGACGTGACCGTCGAGGTTGTGGCCTTCAAGTGGAACTGGCAGTTCAACTATCGTGACGGCGTCGGCCCGGAGGCCAACACCATCGCCTCCACTGTCGGCACGCCAGACTACATCCCGGTGCTGGTGGTGCCCACCGGCCAGCGGGTCCGGTTCGAGCTGACCGCTGAGGACGTCATCCACTCCTTCTGGGTGCCCGACCTGCTGTTCAAGCGGGACGTGTTCCCCGGCAACATCCGTAACGAGTTCGAGGTCCCGGTGCGGGTGGACCAGGAGGGCGCGTACGTGGGTCGGTGCGCGGAACTGTGCGGCACCTACCACTCCATGATGAACTTCGAGCTGCGAGCGGTGTCGCCGGAGCAGTTCGACCAGTTCCTCACCAACATGCAGAACGGGATGTCAACCCCGGAGGCGCTGGAGTCGATCGGTGAGGAGCCCTTCGCGGTGACGACCTTCCCGTTCGAGACCAAGCGCCAGCAGAGCTGACGGGGAGGGTGCGATGAAGGTCGAGTACCGGATCTTCGGTGGGCTGGCGGCGTTCCTGCTCGTGGCCGCCATCGTGTACGGCTGGTGGACCCAGGGCGACACCGGCCAGATCGAATGGATCGGAACGGTGGCGTTGCTGCTGTCGTTCGGTCTGTGCGGTATGTGCGCGTTCTACTTCTGGGTGGTCTCGCGCCGGATCGAGCCGCGACCGGAGGACCGACCGGATGCCGAGATCGCCGAGGGCGCGGGGGAGATCGGCTTCTTCAGCCCGGGTAGCTACTTCCCTGCCGGTATCGCCGCCGCCTGCGCGCTGACCGGGGTCGGGATCTCCTTCTGGCAGTGGTGGCTGATCGCCGCTGGCGGGATCGCGATCGTCTTCGCCGTCGCTGGTCTCGTCTTTGAGTACCAGACCGGCACCCGGCGCACCGACTGAGTGCTCACAGGTGGCGCGCCCACCAGTCGAGGATGGCCTCGAAGCGCGCCACCCGGTGACGGGGGCGTCCGGAGCGGGAAAGCTCGTGTCCCTCACCGGGAAAGATGAGCAGCTCTGCCGGAACGTTCCGCTTCCGTAGTGCAACGAACAGGCGCTGAGCTTGTTCGAGCGGGCACCGCCAGTCCTGTTCGGAGTGGATGATGAGCATCGGCAGCCGGATCTGGTCGACGTAGGTCAACGGCGACTGAGCGAGTTGCTGCTGCAGGTCGCGGCCGTACAGCCCGTCGGTGAAGAACCAACCGATGTCCGACGACCCGGTGAAGCTATCGAGTGCGGTGACCGCACGTTCGGTGATCGCCGCGCGGAACCGTGAGCCGTGGTGGGCGGCGAGCCACGTCACCATGTAGCCGCCGTGAGAGCCACCCATCACCCCCACCCGGTCACGGTCCAGCGGCGGATCGCTCTCCAGGGCGGCGTCCAGCAACACCATGAGATCAGTGGCCGAGACCCGACCGACATCTCCCACGACGGCTTGGGCGTGCGCCTCGCCATACCCGGATGAGCCCCGGGGGTTGCCCATCACCACCGCATAGCCGGCCCCGGCGTACACCTGGGCCTCGTCGAACAGCGCCTACCCGTACTGGGCGAACGGACCACCGTGAATCATGAGCAGGACCGGGTGCGGTCCCTGACCGGCCGGCCGCACGACCCAACCGTGTACCGGATAACCGTCTGGCGCGGTACCGGTGACCTCCACCATGGGTCGTACGTCCACCTCGGCGGCGAAGCTGTCGCCCAAGCAGGTCAAGACCCTCAGTCCTGATCCAGCGACCACGGCGAGTTCACCCGGGGTCGTGGGGTCAGTCACGGTCACCGCGGTGGTGTCGCCAGCGGTGGCCACACCGGTGACCTGCCGAGGTCCATCGACCAGCACAGTCGGCTCACCGCCGTGGTAGGGCACGGCGAGCAGCCGCACGGCGCCCTGATACTCCTCGGTGAACAGCACACCGTTCGCCGTGGTGGCGATCATCCCTCCGGACCGGGGAAGGGTGTGAGCCTGTGGATGGGTGAGCCGGCGGGCCGGAGCCGACCCGGTGACAGGCACCGCCCACACCCCGATGTTCCGCCCAGCGGGGAACTGATCGGACGCCGCGAGCGGTACCGACGTGAAGCACACGAGGCGCCCGTCGCTGCTGAACCGTGCCGACGCGGCCTCGAAGCCACCCTGGGTCAGTGCCCGCAGGTCGCTGCCGTCCGGGTGGCACACCCATACGTCGCACCGTAGGTCGTTGCCGGCATCGGGGTGCCGGGCGGCGGTAAACGCCAGGAGAGCACCAGTGGGGCTCCAGTCGACACTGGTGTGATCGAAGTCACCAGTCGTCACCCGGGTAGGTGCACCCCCGTCGACGTCCACGGTCCAGACATGGCGATGTCGGTCTACTGTGTATCCAAGGCCATCCAATCGGTAACGCAACGTGGTGATGCGCCGAGGTGGCTCCGCCTCCGGTGGGATGCGGGCATCCGTGCCGTAGCGGCCAGGTTCCGAACCCGCGCAAGGTACGCCAGCCGGCGGGAATCAGGGCTCCACACCGGCGCCTCGACCCCCAGGGGATGCTCGGTCAGGCGGCGCGCCTCACCACCGTCCATCGGCAGCAGCCAGAGCTGCGCAGGTCCCATTCGGTGCGGGCCATCCGAGGCGAGTGGTTCAGCGCGCAGAAAGGCGAGCCACCGCCCGTCCGGTGACCACACCGGGTCGGTGTCCCGCCAGCCGTGGGTGAGCTGGCGGGCGGACGCGGAGCCGTCGGTGGGCACGAGCCACAGTTGGGCGATGTAGTCATCGATGTCGAGGTCGGGGTAGCTGACCGCGATGACGGCGAATCGCCCGTCTGGGCTGAGGGTCGGCCTGCCGGGCACCCGCAGCACCGAGAGGTCAGAAGACTTCATGTTTGCGCACTGTAGCGGCCGACGGGTCGACTGTCATCGAACTGTCGCGATCTCCTGTGGGCGATGCGTACGCTGGAGCGGTGGTCCAGCCCGATGACGTGCCATATCAGCAGCTGTGGTGTGACCGAGGAGAGGAGCGACTCGGCGTCCATCTCTACGAGGCGCCGAGCCCGCACGCACCGGCGGTGGTGATCTGGTCGGCGATGGGAGTGCCCGCGCGCTTCTACCGGCCCTTTGCCCTGCGCCTTCAACAGGAGGGTCTTGCGGTCGCGGTGGTCGACCTGCGCGGTACCGGGTCCAGCACGCCTCGACCGACACGCGCCTCCCGGTACGGGTACACCGAGCTGGTGGACGACGTCGCGGCCGTGCTCGCAGAGGTGAAGTGTGCCCTCGGGAACCGGCGGTTGGTGCTGCTCGGCCACTCGCTCGGCGGGGTGCTGTGCCTGATCCACCTGGCACGGTCGGCAGCTGACCGGATGGCCGTCGGTGGGCGTGCGGTGGATCCGGAGATCGACGGCCTGGTGCTCGTCGCCACCGGGTTGCCCTATTGGCGGCTCTTCCCTGGCGTGCGGAGGTTCGGTCTCCTGCTCGCTGCCGCGGCTATGCGGGCCATCGCCACAGTCGTGGGAGTCTGGCCGGGGTGGGGGTTCGGTGGCCGGCAGGCGCGTGGAGTGATCCGGGACTGGGCGTTCACCATACGCACTGGGCGTCTGTCGCGGATCGCCGGCCGTGAGGTGATGCCGGACCTTCCGCTGGTGGCCACCCCGGTCCTTGCCATCAGCTTCGAACAGGACCAGCTCACTCCCGCGCCGGTCCTCGACCGATTGATCGGAATGTTGTCCGCGCCGGTGCGCCGAGAGCACTACGACGGCGGTGCGGACCACTTCACCTGGGCGCGGCACGACACCACACCGGTAGCCGAGCGGGTAGCGGCGTTCGCTCGGAGCCTGCCAGTTAGCTGACGACGGGTGCCGCGACGACCACGTCGATGCGACGACGTCAGGCGGTCGCCACCGCGATCCAGCGTTCGAGGGCGGCGGCGGCCGCGCCGGAATCCAACGCCTCGGTTGCCTCTTCCAAGCCAGCCCGCAGCGCCTTGTATAGGTCGCCCTCGACCCCGTGGCGAGCGGCTAGCGCCGCCGCGGCGTTGAGCAGGACGGTGTCGCGTACGGGGCCCGGTTCGCCATCCAGCACCCGGCGCAGTACCTCGGCGTTGTATGCGGGATCACCACCGCGGAGCGCGTCGATGGTCGCGCGGGGCAGCCCCAGCTCGGCCGCGTCGACCACGGTCTCCGTCACCTCGCCACCGGCAGCGATCCATACCCGAGTGGGCGCGGTGACGGTGAACTCGTCGAGGCCGTCCTCGCCCCGCGCCAGCAGCACCGACTGGCCGCGGTCGGCGAACACGCGGGCCATCACCGGGGCCATCCGGGCGTCCGCGCAGCCGATCGCACCAGCGGCCGGTCGGGCCGGGTTGGTGAGCGGGCCGAGGATGTTGAAGGCGGTGGGCACACCCAACTGGCTGCGCACCGGCCCTGCGTGCCGCATACCCGGGTGGAAGGTCCGTGCGAAACAGAAGCCGATGCCGGCCTCGGTGACGCACCGTGCCACCTCCTCGGGGCCGAGATCCAGGGGGACTCCGAGGTGCTCCAGCAGGTCAGCGGCTCCGGACGAGGAGGACGCGGCGCGGTTACCGTGCTTGGCCACCGGCACCCCAGCCCCGGCCACCACCAGCGACGCCATGGTCGAGATGTTCACCGACCGGGAGCCGTCGCCGCCGGTACCGACCACGTCGACGGCCGAGGAGCGGATCTCTTCCGGCAGGGAGACCGGGGTGGCGTGGGCGAGCATCGCCTCGACCAATCCGGTAATCTCCGCCGGGCTTTCGCCCTTGGCGCGTAGCGCGGTGACGAAGGCGGCGATCTGCGCCTCCGTGGCGGCACCGGACATGATCTGGTGCATCGCCCAGGAGGTGTCGTCAGCGGTCAGATCTTCGCCGCGCAGCAGCGCGGCGAAGAGTCGGGGCCAGGTGGGTGTCGTCATGGGGGCGTCCTCGGAGGCCAGGGTGCCCTACCGGCTCGGCGCGATCTCGTTGTGGCGCCGGTGCAGCAAGGCGGCGACGGTCTGCCCGGTGGTAACCGGGTCGAGGGGGTGGACGATGGTGGCGTCCACCTCAGCGTACGCCGCTAGCCATCGATCCGCTGCCCGTGCGATCGCGACACAGATGGGCGGCGGGTCGGTCAGCTCGTCGCGCAGCTGCCGCGCCACCCCGATGCCACCAGCGGGCTGCGCCTCACCGTCGAGCAGGAGAAGGTCGATGCGGTAGTCGTCGACCAGGGAGACACACTCGTCGTAGGTGGCGGCCTCGACGAACTCGACCACCAGGTCGGGAGCGGGGCGGGTGCCGATCGCGTTCCGCATCCGCTGCCGTACTTCTGGGCGGTCGCTGTAGAGGAGCACCGTGTGAACGGTCTGCGTCATTTCTCGGATGCTACTCGATCCCTGAGTTGGTGACCGAGGCCCGGTCACAGCCGCCGGGAAATGTGGCGCGGTGGCGCCATAAGGCCCACGAGCAGGGACGTATCCGACCCGAGCCTGACCCCGACGTTCGACGATGCGTACCGGAGGTGATAATGGCCGCGTGACTGCGGCCTCCACCATCGCAAGAAGCCAGGTTCATTCGCTGACCCGACCCAACATGGTCAGCGTCGGCACGATCGTCTGGCTCTCCAGCGAGCTCATGTTCTTCGCCGGCTTGTTCGCGATGTTCTTCTCCATTCGCGCAGCCGCCCCCGATCTGTGGGCCGAGCACACTCCAAAGCTCAACCTGCCCTACGCGCTTTTCTTCACCTCGATCCTGGTGGCCTCGTCGATCACCTGCCAGCTCGGAGTGTTCGCGGCCGAGCGTGGTGATGTGTACCGCCTCCGGCGGTGGTTCACCATCACCTTCGTCATGGGCCTGGTGTTTGTGCTCGGTCAGGTCAACGAGTACCGCACCCTGGTGCACGAAGGCATCACGATCGACGGCGACGCCTACGGCACGATGTTCTACCTGACCACGGGCTTCCACGGCCTGCACGTCTCTGGCGGGCTGCTGGCCTTCGTCATCTATCTGATCCGCACCACCCTGGGACGGTTCACCCCGGCTCAGGCCACCTCCGCGATCGTGGTGTCGTACTACTGGCACTTCGTCGATCTGGTGTGGATCGGTCTCTTCGCCATGATCTACTTCCTGAAATGATCCACGTCCGGGACACCCCCGGCGCCCCTCGACAGAGTTGAGATGACACGACGCACATTCAGCCCCGACAGGCCGAAAGGTAGGGCGATGAAATCCCAGCCGCCACGCCGGCGCCCTCGTTCCCGCGCGCGGCGCCGCCTCGGCACCGCAGTACGGCTCCTCGCCGCGCTGTTTCTGGTGGGCGGTCTGTACACCGCTTTCGCGCCCGGCCTGTCCGCGCAGGACCAGCCCTTGTCTCCGACTGCCCAAGAGGGCAAGGCGCTGTACGACAACTACTGCATCAGTTGTCATGGCCGAAACGCCCAGGGCGTGGAAGGCCGGGGCCCGAGCCTGATCGGGGTTGGCGCGGCCTCGGTCGAGTTCCAGGTCAGCACCGGGCGGATGCCGATGGCGCGCCAGGAGGCGCAGGCGCCGCCGAAGCTGCCGATGTGGTCCGGGGAGGAGTTGGAGCGCAACGTCGCCGCGCTCTCCGCCTACGTCCAGGAGCTGGGCGGTGGGCCACAGGTGCCACCGGGGGAGAACCTGGGCACCGGAGATCCCGCGAGCGGCGGCGAGCTCTACCGCATCAACTGCTCCTCGTGCCACTCCTACGCTGGCGGTGGCGGTGCGTTGAGCAGCGGTGCCTTCGCTCCGAGCGTGCTGAAGGCCACCGACCGTCAGATCTGGGCCGCCATGCTGAGCGGTCCTCAGAACATGCCGGTCTTCGGGGACAACCAGCTCACCCCCGAGGAGAAGGCCGACATCATCGCGTTCATCCGGTACATGGCCGAGGACCAGGATCCGGGCGGCGTCTTCAACCTGGGGCGGCTTGGTCCGTCCACCGAGGGTTTGGCGATCTTCCTCGTGGGGATCGTTGCACTGGTCTTCGGTTCACTGTGGATTGCGGGTAAGTCATGAGTTCGGACACCACCACCGCCCGTCCGACAGAGGGCAGCACGGTCCCGATGGCCGACGTGTCCGGCGGGCCGTTCCAGCTCGCCCGGGAGGGTGCGCGCCGGGACGGGGTCGAGATCGTTCTGTACGAGCCACGGGTGCCACCCGGCAGCCGGGTCGAGCGGCGCATCGAGCGCAGCATCGCGCTGCTGTTCCTGCTCGGCGGGGCCTTCGCCACCGCGTTCGTGGTCGCGTACATCTGGTGGCCCTGGGAGTACGAACCAGGCAGCGGGATCAACAAGTTCTACACCCCGGTGCTGGGGGTGACGCTGGGGGCCGCGCTGTTCTGCCTTGGAGCTGCCCTGATCATCTGGGTCAAGAAGCTCCTGCCGCACGAGATCGCGATTGAGCAGCGCCATGACGGTCCATCCAGCGAGGAGGACCAACAAATCATGGGTGCCACGCTCAGCAGCGTGGTGGCCGAGACCGGGGTCCAGCGGCGGCCGTTGCTCCGCAACGCGCTTCTGCTCGGGTTGCTGCCGTTCGGTGCCGCCGCCGCGGCGCCACTCATCGGCGGTCTGATCAAGGATCCCCACGCCAAGAATCCGCAGACCGGCAAGTCCTTCCTGCATTACACCGGGTTCGATCCGGCCCTCAACGGTGGCCGGCCCGTGCGCCTGGTCCGGGAGGACGGCACTCCGATTCGTCCAGCTGACGTCAGTCCGGGTGGCCAGTTGACGGTCTTCCCCGATGTCGAGGGCGGCACCACCAACGCGTACGCCAACTCTCCGACCTTGCTCATCCACCTGCGCGAGCAGGACGCGCAGACGTTGGCGGCGAACATCGGCCCCCACAACTACCCGCAGAACCAGGGGAGCATGGTGGGCAACTTCGTCGCCTACTCGAAGATCTGCACCCATGCGGGCTGCCCACCAAGCCTGTACGAACAGCAGAGCAACCGGCTGTTGTGCCCGTGCCACCAGTCGCAGTTCTTGATCACCGACAACGCCAGGCCGGTGTTCGGGCCGGCGGCTCGGGCGTTGCCGATGCTCCCGCTGGCGCTGGACGACGAGGGCTACTTCGTGGCGGCCTCCGACTACAAGGTCCCGGTGGGGCCGTCGTTCTGGGAACGGTAGGTAACGAGACATGTCTTTGACGGGGCAGCGGATCAGGGCGCCGAAGCGGAAGCGGGACCTGCGGGCGTTGCCGGCCGCGACCGGGCGGGCGCTCGACGAACGACTGCAGGTAGCCGGCATGCGGCCCCTGCTCAACAAGGTGTTCCCGGACCACTGGTCCTTCCTGCTGGGTGAGATCGCGCTGTGGTCGTTCGTGGTGCTGTTGCTCACCGGCACCTTCCTCACCCTCTTCTTCAACCCGTCGATGGAGGAGGTGCACTACCACGGCAGCTACCGCGCGCTCGAGGGCGTGGAGATGTCGGCGGCGTACGCCTCGACTCTGCACATCTCCTTCGACGTGCGTGGTGGCCTCTTCATCCGGCAGATGCACCACTGGGCGGCGCTGCTGTTCGTCGCCTCGATCCTGGTCCACATGGCTCGGGTGTTCTTCACCGGCGCCTTCCGCAAGCCGCGTGAGATCAACTGGATCATCGGTGTCCTGCTGTTCTGGGTGGCCTTCCTCCTCGGCTTCACCGGCTACTCGCTGCCGGACGACGCGCTGAGCGGCACCGGACTGCGAATCGCGCAGGCGATCGTGCTCTCGATCCCGATCGTCGGTACGTGGGTGTCGGAGGCCTTGTTCGACGGCCCGTTCCCGGGCACGGCGATCATCTCCCGGGTCTACATCGCCCACGTCTTCATCCTGCCCCTGCTCGCGCTCGGCTTGATCGCGGCGCACCTGGGCATCATGTTCAAGCAGAAGCACACCCAGTGGCCGGGGGTGGGGCGCACCAACAAGAACGTGGTCGGCGAGCGGTTCATGCCGCGGTACGCGGTCAAGCAGGGTGCCTTCTTCCTGATCGTGTTCGCGGTGATCGCGGCGATGGGTGGCCTGTTCCAGATCAACCCCGTCTGGTTGTTCGGCCCCTACAAGGCCGCGGTGGTCTCCGCCGCGAGTCAGCCGGACTGGTACGTCCTGTTCCTCGACGGCTCGACGCGGTTGTTCCCCGGCTGGGAGATCCGTCTGGGAGGCTACACGCTCTCGCCCGTGTTCTGGCCGGCGGTGCTGCTACCGGGCGTGCTGACCATGCTGCTTGTGGCCTATCCGTTCATCGAGGCGAGGCGCAACAAGGACAACGCCATTCACAACCTGCTACAGCGGCCGCGGGATGTGCCGGTCCGCACCGGGTTGGGCGCGATGGCGATCGCCTTCTACCTGGTGCTGACGGTCTCCGGTGCCAACGACGTCATCGCCGACAAGTTCAACATCAGCCTGAACGCGATGACCTGGGCCGGTCGGATCGGTCTGATCCTCTTGCCGCCGATCGCCTACGCGTTCACCTATCGGATCTGCCTGGGCCTGCAGCAGCACGACCGGGAAGTGCTCGCCCACGGCGTGGAAACCGGAATCATCCGGCGCCTTCCCGACG
The DNA here is from genome assembly GCA_964438855.1 of uncultured Micromonosporaceae bacterium. GTDB lineage: Bacteria > Actinomycetota > Actinomycetes > Mycobacteriales > Micromonosporaceae > Natronosporangium. Next base: position 3,063 of record CAYTMR010000079.1, on the reverse strand, counting down.
GTGGATTCGTCGAGGTTCACCAGCCACTGGGCGAGGACTTGGAGTACACCGGTGCCCCGGTGCCCAAGAAGATGAACCGGTTGGGAGCCCTCGCCCCGGCGATCCGTGGGTTCTTCGTCCCGATCGAGGAGCCTGCTGCGCCGCCCTCGGTCAAGCCGGCGGTGTCGGCGGAGCAGCGGCCGGCGGAGCTGCCGAAGGGCGAGCAGTAGCTGGACGTTCACGTCGGCGACCGGATCGAGCTGGTGGTCGGCCCACCCGCGCATGGTGGCCACTGCATAGCTCGGTACGGATCCGTGGTGGTCTTCGTCCGGCACGCCCTGCCCGGGGAGCGAGTGGTCGCGACGGTGACAGAGGTCCGTCGCGGCCATCTCCGCGCCGACGCGGTCGAGGTGCTCGTCGCCTCAGCGGACCGGGTGACACCGCCTTGTCCGTACGCCGCCCCAGGTGCCTGCGGTGGCTGCGATCTCCAGCACGCTGCCGGTTCGGCGCAGCGACAGTGGAAGGCCGCTGTGGTGCGGGAGCAGTTGGGGCGCCTGGGCGGCCTCTCCGATGCGGAGCTGGCTGGGCTCGACGTTCGCGTGGCTGAGCTGCCCGGTGGGCTGCTGGGGTGGCGCACCCGAGTGCGTTACACGGTCGACGCCGATGGTCGGGCCGGTCTGTTGGCGCACCGTTCGCACCGGGTGGTGCCGGTAGACCGGTGCCGTATCGCCCATCCCAGGTTGCAGGAGCTCGACGTGACCACGCGCCGTTGGCGTCGCGCGACCACGGTGACTGTGGCAACCGGGGCCGCCGGGGACGTCGTGGTCCAGGCTGACGGGGTGCCGGTCATGGGGCCCGACGGATTCGTCAGCGGGCCGTCGAACGGGAGTGGCGACTGCCGCCGGAGGTGTTTTGGCAGGTGCATCCCTCGGCCGCCGACACCTTGGCCACTGCGGTACTGGACCTGCTCGAGCCTCGATCGGGTGAGCGGGCCTGGGACCTCTACGGAGGAGCTGGGCTGTTCGCGGCGGCCCTGGCCGGCCGAGGTGTGTCCGTCACCCTGGTCGAGTCCTCGGCACCGGCGGTGGCGGCGGCTCGCGAGCACCTTCCCGCGGTCCGGGCGCTGCACGGCACCGGTGGAGGTGGCGCTGCGCGCTCGTGCCAGTGGCCGCAGCTCAAAGGGCAATCGGCGGCGACCGCTGTTGGCTGGTGGAGCCGATCTGGTGGTGCTGGATCCACCACGAGCCGGGGCAGGAGCGGCGGTGGTGCGCGGCGTCACCGCGGCGAAGCCACGAGCGGTCGCCTACGTCGCCTGCGACCCGGCCGCGTTCGCTCGGGACGTTCGCACCTTTCGAGAAGCGGGCTGGTCGTTGGCGGCCCTACGCGGCTACGACTGTTTCCCCATGACCCAGCACGTGGAATTGGTGGGCCTGCTGGTGCCTCGTGCGTAGCACGGTGGACCGGCGTGGCAGGGCAGCTGCCAGACGGCGAGGGCATCAACCGATCGGTTGATGCCGAAAATCCGCCGATCCCGATGCCACGTGGACGATGACCTCTGTGCATGGCTGCGAGGACCCTTGTGGCATGTCCGCCATCGAGGTTGAAGGCCTCCACAAACGTTACGGTGACGTCGTCGCGGTCGATGATGTGTCGTTCACCATCGAAGCCGGGGAGATTTTCGGCATTCTGGGCCCGAACGGCGCTGGCAAGACCACCACGGTGGAGTGTGTGGCCGGGCTACGTACGCCGGACCGAGGCTCCATCAGGGTGCTCGGGCTCGACCCGTCGCGGGATCGGGCGACGCTCCGTGAGCGGGTCGGGGTACAGCTCCAGGAGAGCCGCCTGCAGGACAAACTCCGTGTCGGTGAGGCGATCGACCTTTACCGGTCCTTCTACCGCCGTCCGGCCGATAGTGAGGCGTTGTTAGAGATGCTGGGGTTGGCTGACCGGCGGCGCAGCCGGTACCGGGATCTGTCCGGCGGCCAGAAGCAGCGGCTCTCTATCGCGCTCGCCCTCATCGGCAGCCCGACCGTGGCGGTGCTCGATGAGCTGACGACCGGGCTGGACCCGCAGGCGCGACGGGACACCTGGGACTTGATCGAGCAGATCCGCAGCTCCGGGGTGACGATCATTTTGGTGACCCACTTCATGGACGAGGCCGAGCGGTTGTGTGACCGGGTTGCGGTGATCGAATCCGGCCGGGTGATCGCTCTGGACACTCCTGCGGGCTTGGTCGCGCGTACCGGGGAGCAGCGGGTCCGGTTCCGCCCGTCCACAGCCTTCGACCAACGGCTGCTGGCCGATCTGCCGGGAGTGGTAGAGGTGCGGCACAACGGACCCCAGGTGACTGTCGTCGGCACGGGTGACGTGCTGCACGCGGTCACCTCCACCCTGGCTCGGCACCACATCATCGCCCACGAACTGCGGGTCGAACAGCCGAGTCTCGACGACGCGTTCGTGACTCTCACCAGGATGCGTCACGATCCAACCGGGAAGTAGGAAACCATGTCGGCTATGTACAGGCTGGTCGTCACGGAAGCGCGGCTGTTCCTCCGGGAACCAATGTCGGGCTGTTCGGGTTGCTGTTTCCAACCGTCCTGCTGCTCGCGCTCGGTGCGATTCCCATCCTTCGTAAACCCGTTCCGGAGTTCGACGGCCAGCGCTTCGTCGAGATCTTCGCTCCTTCCGCCCTGGTGCTGGGTATCGGTGTGGTGGCCCTGCAGCACGTGCCGAATGTCGTCGCAGGCTACCGGGAGCACGGTGTGTTGCGCCGGCTGTCCACCACCCCGGTCCACCCCGCGAAGCTGCTGATGGCGCAACTGGTGGTCGCACTCGCTGCGGTCGTCCTGTCCTCGGCGCTGCTGATCAGCGCAGCCTGGTTGGTGCTCGACATTCCGCTGCCACGACACCCGCTTGGCTTCACCGTCGCCCTGGTAGTCGGGTTCGGTTCAGTGATCGCCATCGGTACGTTGATCACTGCCCTGACGCCGAACCAGCGAGTCGCGACGGCCATGTCGACGCTGGTGTACATGGTGACGATGTTCGCCAGCGGAGTCTTTCTGCCCCGGTTCCTGATGCCAGATG
>CAYTMR010000078.1:0-16299 GCA_964438855.1 uncultured Micromonosporaceae bacterium | reverse complement strand
GCGGGTCGCGCTGGCTGCTCTGACGCTGGCGGACTACATCCGCGACGTGAAGAACCAGGAAGTGCTGCTCTTCATCGACAACATCTTCCGGTTCACCCAGGCGGGTTCCGAGGTGTCGACCCTGCTGGGCCGGATGCCCTCAGCCGTGGGTTACCAGCCGACCCTCGCCGACGAGATGGGTGAGCTGCAGGAGCGGATCACCTCGGTGAAGGGCCGGGCGATCACCTCCATGCAGGCCATCTACGTGCCCGCCGACGACTACACCGACCCGGCGCCGCACACCACCTTCACCCACTTGGACGCGACCACCAACCTGGAGCGGAAGATCTCCGACAAGGGGATCTACCCGGCGGTGGACCCCCTCGCCTCCTCCTCGCGGATTCTCGCGCCCGAGTACGTGGGCGAGGAGCACTACCAGGTGGCCTCCGAGGTGAAGCGGATCCTGCAGCGGTACCAGGACCTCCAGGACATCATCGCGATCCTCGGTATGGACGAGCTGAGCGAGGAGGACAAGGTCACGGTCAACCGCGCTCGGCGGATCGAGCGGTTCCTCTCGCAGAACACCTACGCGGCGAAGCAGTTCACGGGAGTGGAGGGGTCGTTCGTCCCGGTGAAGGAGACGGTCGAAGCCTTCCGGAAGCTCACCGAAGGGGAGTACGACCACTACCCCGAGCAGGCGTTCTTCATGTGCGGAGGCCTGGAGGACCTGGAGCGCAACGCTCACAAGCTGATGAAGGAGGCGTGAGCCTCCACAGCTGTGCGGCGGTGGTTCGGCGTGACGCGCCGGGCCACCGCCGTTTGGTTTCTGTGCCCGATGACGCCATCATCGCTGAGCAGGAGCGGTAGTCTCCCGTCAGCAATGCACATGTGTCGCGTTCGGGAAACCGCAGGGCAGACTAGCGTGTGGCGACGCCGTGTGATGGGTACCAACTGGTCCGCCGAGCCAGGGGAGAGCATGTCTAAGCAGCCGGAGCCACGCCGCACACCGCGATGGGCGGTTGCGGTGGTGGCGGTGGGTGCCGTGCTCATGGTCCTCGCCGGCGGCCTGCTGGTGGCGATCGAATGGGCGATCGCCCGCTATGAGGGTGCGATCGAGCAGCGCAACCTGTTCGGTGACCTCAACGAGCCTCGGGCGAGGTACGGCGAGGAGATCCGGGGACCGCTGAACATCCTGCTTGCCGGGCTGGACACGCGTCCGAGTCGGCCGCACGAAGTTCCCAGGGCCGACGCCATCATGATCATTCATGTCAATGAGAGCCTCGACCAGGCGTACATGATCTCGTTACCGCGAGACCTGTTGGTGGAGATTCCGCCGTACCCGCGGACCGGATTCGGTGGGAAGGTCGATCGCCTCAACTCGGCGATGGCCTACGGCGCCCAGCAACTGGAGGGCGAAGAGTTACCGGACGTGGCCCGAGGCTTCGAATTGCTCGCCGCGACCGTCAGCAACCTCACCGGCATCCAATACTTCGACGCCGGCGCAGTGATCAACTTTGAGGGGTTCACGAAGATCGTCGACGCTATGGGCGGCATCACTCTGGAGATCGAGGAGCGGATCGTCTCCCGGCACCGCCAACCCGACGGGCGTCACCGTCCGGTCAATCCCCACGGCGAGGGTTACCTCGGCCCGCAGATGGTGTACGAGCCGGGGGTGTGGGAGCTGGAGGGCTGGATGGCCCTGGACATCACCCGGCAGCGTTACGGCGTCGAGGGAAGCGACTACGGGCGCCAACAGAACCAGCAGAAGGTCATGCGAGCCATCCTCGACAAGGCCCTCAGCAAGGAGATCATCACGGATCCGATCGCGTTGGACCGGGTGTTGCGGGCCGCCGGCGAGTCGCTCATCTTCGATGGCCGCGGCCGCAGTCCGATCGACTTCGCTTTCGCCCTCAGCGGGCTGCGACCGAGCTCCTTACAGATGATCAACCTGCGGGGTTACAGTGTCGGATCGGGAGACAACTACCGGGGTGAGGAGTTGGGTCCGGAGGCCTACGAGCTGTTCGCGGCGGTGGCAGAGGGGCGGCTGGCCGAGTTCACCCTCGCCAACCCCCAGTTCCTCCGCGCCGATTGACCCTCAGGTGCGGACGTGGAACGACGGGAGTCGACCGCCGAGGCTCTGGAAGATGCGGTAGACCCACAGCGCCGCGAGCGCGATCAGGGCGAGTTGCAGCACGTCGACGATGATGTCACCGAACGCCGCGATGATCCCGCCGAAGGCGTAGAACGCGCCGCGGCCACCGACGTCGAAGCGGGCGGCGATGGTGAGCAGCAGGCTCAGCGCGCCGAATAGGAATGCCACCGCGTACTCCAGCATCGCCACCTGGCACATGATCCGCGCGCGGGGCAGTACGGGACCCGCCTTGGTGGCGATCAACACCGCCAGCAGCGGCGCCGCCATCACGGTGATGGAGGTGAGTTGGGGCGTGTCGACCCGGCCGACGAAGTCGGTCCGGAACGGCGGGAAGACCCAGCTGATGACGGTGAAGGCGATGAGAGTGCCGGCGAGGGCGAGAAGCGCCCACGCGGCGAGCAGTCGCACCGGGATCTCGGGTGCGCCCGCCCCCGAGCCCGCCGGCGTGGAGCCGGGCGGTGGAGGCGCCGCGGGTGGTGGGTTGGTCATAAGGCTCCTCGGAAGGCCGTTATCGACGGGATCGTGCCGTCGCATCGATCATATCCGGCATTGATGTGGCGGTGGTCACCATCGCACAACGGGTCCACGTCGACCACGTGTGAGCGCGTTACCGTTCTTGAACCCTGGTTGGGAAGTTCTCCGGGCTCTGATTACACTCGGTGCAACTTCATCCGGGTGGTGGGGCCCGTCGAACGTCGCTGACCGGGTATGCCTTCGCCGGCAGGAAGGGGAGTGGATCGTGGCGAAACAGCTGCATGTGGAGCTGGTCGCCGTGGAGCAGAAGGTCTGGAGCGGGCAAGCCGAGCTGGTCGTCGCCCGCACCACCGAGGGCGAGCTGGGTGTGCTTCCTGGTCACTCTCCGCTGTTGGGGCAGCTCGCTGAGCCCGGCGAGGTCCGGATCATCCGCTCCGGGGGTGAGCCCTTGGCTTGGCAGGTAGACGGCGGGTTCGTCTCCGTCACCGCCGAGGGAGTCACCATCCTCGCCGAGACCGCGACACCGATCACCCCGGCGACGGCGCACTGAGGTAGGGGCCGATGGAGATCATCCTGAGAGTGATCGGCATCGGCCTTCTGGTCCTGCTCGCCATCGTCGCGCTGCTGTTCGTGCGGCGTTACGTGATCGCCCGCATGACCGGCACGATCCGCCTCTACGTCCGAGTCTCCACCCTAGTGGCCGGCCGTGGCTGGGCTCCTGGGTTCGCCCGTTTCTCCGGCGACCAGCTTCGGTGGTATCGGCTGTTCAGCCTGGCGGTCCGTCCACGCAGAGTGCTGACCCGGCGTGGGTTAGCGGTGGAGAGCCGCCGTAGCCCGATGGGTTCGGAGCGTCTCTCGCTGCCGGCGGACTGGGTGATCCTGCGATGCACCAGCCACCACGCACCGGTGGAGATTGCGATGTCGCCGACGACCGTGGCTGGATTCCTCTCCTGGCTTGAGGCCGCCCCGCCTGGGGCGGTCTCCTTGTATTCGACGCCCTCTGGCCGCGACTGAGCCGCGTCAGTCAGCCGGCCCGCCGGGCACCCATGTGACGTCACCATCCGGGTTCGCTGCGCGGGCCAGGATGAACAGCAGGTCGGAGAGGCGGTTCAGGTAGGTCAAGGCGAGCTGGTTGGTGCGCTCCGGATCTCGTTCCCACAGTGCCCACGCGGTCCGCTCGGCCCGTCGAGCGATCGTGCGAGCGGCGTGCAGCAGTGCCGCACCAGGCGTGCCCCCCGGCAGGATGAAGGAGTCGAGCTTGGGAAGGTCGGCGTTCCACTCGTCGCACCACCGCTCCAGGCGCTGGATGTACTGGCCGGTGATACGCAGCGGTGGGTGGGCGGGCGGTTCCGGGCTCACCGGGTTGCACAAATCCGCACCGACGTCGAACAAGTCGTTCTGGACCGCGGTGAGGACCTTGCGGATCCTGTCTGGCAGATCGCCGAGGGCGATGGCGACGCCGATGGCCGCGTTGCACTCGTCCACGTCGGCGTAGGCGGCGATGCGGAGGTCGGTCTTGGGGACCCGCTGCCCGTCGCCGAGCGCCGTGGTGCCCTTGTCACCGGTGCGGGTGTAGATCCTTGTCAGGTGTATGGCCACCGCACCAGCCTAAGATGAGCGCGTGGACGTGATCCGGGTGACCGGTGGTGCCCGCCTCGCTGGTGAGGTGGCCGTGACTGGCGCGAAGAACTCCGCGCTCAAGCTGATGGCGGCGGCGTTGCTGGCTCCGGGATGCAGCGTCATCACCAACGTCCCGGACATCACCGACCTGGCCATCATGGCCGAGGTGCTGCGCCGCCTGGGCTGTGAGGTGACGGCGAAGGGCGACGAGATCAGTGTCGACGTGCCGGACAAGCCGGGCAGCGAGGCCGACTACGACCTGGTGCGTCGGCTGCGCGCGTCGATCTGCGTGCTCGGCCCGCTGCTGGCCCGCACCGGGCATGTCCGGGTGGCGCACCCGGGCGGGGATGCGATCGGGTCACGGGGCCTGGACATGCACGTGGCCGGCCTGGCCCGGATGGGGGCGGAGATCTCCAACGAGCATGGGTTCGTCATCGCCTCGGCGCCGCAAGGGCTACGAGGCGCCACCATCTGGCTGGACTTCCCGAGCGTCGGCGCGACGGAGAACCTGGTCATGGCCGCGGTGCTGGCCCGCGGCACCACGGTGATCGACAACGCGGCCCGAGAGCCGGAGATCGTCGACCTGTGCCAGATGCTCACCTCGATGGGGGCGCGCATCGCGGGTGCCGGCACCTCCCGTCTGGAGGTAGAGGGGGTGGACGAGCTGGCTCCCGTGCGGCACCGCTGCATCGGTGACCGGATCGTCGCCGGCACTTGGGCTTACGGCGCGGCGATGACCCGCGGGGACGTGACCGTGACCGGGGTGGATCCGCGTTTTCTCGAGATCGCGTTGGACAAGCTGGTCACGGCCGGGTGCCAGGTGGAGACCGGCTCGGACTACCTGCGGGTCCGCATGGACGACCGCCCACAGGCTGTCGACGTGGTGACCCTGCCGTACCCGGGCTTCGCCACTGATCTGCTGCCGATGGCGGTCGGACTGGCAGCGGTCAGCGTCGGCTCCTCGCTCATCACGGAGAACATCTTCGACGGCCGGTTCATGTTCATCAACGAGATGGCACGCCTCGGGGCCCAGATCCAGACCGACGGCCACCACGCCGTGGTCCGTGGCCGGGAGTCTCTCTCCAGCGCGCCGGTGCGCGCCACCGACATTCGGGCCGGTGCGGGGTTGGTGATGGCAGGGCTGTGCGCGGACGGGGTCAGCGAGGTCAGCAACGTCTATCACATCGACCGGGGCTACCCTGATTTCGAGGCGCATCTGCGCCTGCTGGGGGCTCAGGTCGAGCGGGTGACGGTGCCCGACCCGCCCACCTACACCATCTGATTCGTCGTCAGCCGTCGCGCGCGGTCGTCCACCGGAAGGTGAAGCGGCACAACAGCAGCCCGGCCAGGCACCAGGCGCCGAGGACGAGCGCCACCCGGCCGAGCTCCCATGAGCCGGCCGGTTCGAGCATCGCCAGTGACTCGGGGAGGAAGACCGAGCGCAGGCCCTGCGCCATCCACTTGAGCGGGAACAGCGCCGCGACCTGCTGCATCCATGCGGGCAGGTCGGTGTAGACGAAGAACACGCCGGAGATGAACTGCAGTACCAGCGCGATGGGGGTGACGACCGCGGGAGCGCTACGCCCGGTGCGCGCCAGGGAGGAGAATGCGATGCCGCACAGGGTGCACGCGGTCACCCCGAGCGTGGTGACCCAGACCAGCGTCCACCATTGGGCGGCGGTCTTGGGCAGCGACGCACCGTAGAAGGCGACCGCGACCGCCCCGAGGGTCGTGGTGGTGACGACGGTGAGGACCGCCACCATGATCACCTTGCCGGCGAAGTAGACCCACGGCGGCATGGGGGTCCCTCGCCACCGTTTGAGCATCCCCTTGTCGCGTTCGATGGGGATCTGGATGGCCAAGGACTGGAAACCCACTGACATCAATCCGGCAGCGATCATGCCGGTCACGAAGTACTGCGTGAATCGAACGCCGGGGACGATGTCCCAGGTGAAGATGGAGCCGAAGATCACGATCATGAGGATCGGGAAGAGCAAGGTGAAGACGACCGCCTCCCGACCTCGTGAGAACTGCTTCAGCTCGACGATTCCCTGCGCTAGCCCGAGTCGCAGCGCGTTCACCGGGGGGCCTCCCCTCGGTGGGCGGCCCAGGCTGCGGTCCTCACGCGGCCTCCTTCTCGCGGATCGTGTGTGCCTCGCCGATCATGTTCAGGTAGATCTCCTCCAGCGTGGGCCGGGTGACGGTCAACGCCGGGACCTCACCGAAGGTGTCGGCGAGCTCCTTCACCAGCGCGGTGGGTGTCGTGGTGACCCGTGACTGGAGGGTGCCGTCTGGGGCCCGCCAGGAGACGGTAGCCGGCCGCTGGGTGCGGTTGCCTAGCTCGTTGGGGGGTGCGACCTCGACCACCCGACCACCGGCGAGCACCGCGACTCGATCGGCGAGCGCCTCGGCCTCGTCTAGGTAGTGGGTGGTGAGGACGATGGTGGTGCCGCCCGCGGCCAGGTCACGGATCACGCCCCAGAAGTCCTGGCGTGCCCGGGGGTCGAAACCGGTGGTGGGCTCGTCCAAGAACAGCAGTTCGGGCCGGCCGATGATGCCCAACGCGACGTCGAGTCGCCGCTTCTGTCCGCCGGAGAGGGTGCGGGTGCGGGAGCGGGTCTTGGCCGCCAAGCCGACCCGGTCGATCACCGCCGCGGGATCGTCAGCGTGGGGGTAGAAGCGGGCGAAGTGCCGTACCACCTCGCCCACGGTGAGCTCCTCGAACTCGCCGGTGCCCTGCAAGACGATGCCGACCTTGGCCCGCCACGCGGGGGTGGGGCGCGCGGGATCGCAGCCGAGTACCCGCACCTCTCCGGCGTCGCGTTGACGGAACCCCTCGAGGATTTCCACGGTGGTCGTCTTGCCGGCCCCGTTCGGGCCCAACAGTGCGAAGATCTCACCTCGGCGTACGTCGAGGTCGACGCCATCGACCGCCACCGTGTCCTGGTAGGCCTTGCGCAGCCCGCGGACCGAGATGGCCAGCTCCTCACTCACGGCGACCACGATAACGGGTGGCGTGGCGGATTGACGTTGCCCGGATCAGTGGCTATTTTCCGGCAAATGGGGGAGAAGCTATCTAAAGCGGCAAAAGATGCGGGCCGGCTGATCGGATGCTGGGTCAGCCCAGGATGGAGTGACGGTCTCAGCGTGCCGGAGCGCGCCGACTGGCCGCGCACCGAGCGGCCCGAGGAGGGAATGTCGGGACTGGTCACCGTTCTGGTCGCCCGCCGGGCCGGTGAAGGTCAGGCGGCTGTCTGCGGTTACCTGGTCGATGTCTACTGCCTGGGGGTCAAGAACGCGTGGGGGCCGCGGCTGGTGTACCGACGGGATCTCGCCGCCTGCGTCGAGGAGTGCTTCGCCGCCTACCCGGCTGACCCGCTCCCGGCACCACTGGAGCTGGCGCGCCAGATCGTGTACGGGGCGGTCGACTACGCAGTCGGGCTCGGGTTCGCGCCGCACCCTGACTTCGCCCTGGCCGCGGGGCACCTCGGGCCGTGGGCCGGCCCGAGTCTGATCGGCTTCGGGCGAGCCGGGCGGCCGTTGTTCGTGCAGGGATCACAGGACGACGCCGAGGAGGTGCTGCGGGTACTCGACCGCACCGTCGGCCGCGGCCAGTACGACGCCCTCGTCTTCGCCTGACGAGGACGCGCCGCGCCTGGTCTCTGCCTCGACGGGCCCCGTCGAGGCAGAGACCAGGCGCGAGGCGCGCAATCCTGCGCGAGCCTCGTCACCAGCGGCCGCCGCCACCCCCGCCGAAGCCGCCTCCGCTAGATCCACTGGAGAACCCCGAAGAGGAGCCGCTGGAGGCGATGTTCTGGCTCATCGAACCACCCACCTGGGAACCCAGACTCGACATGGCCGAGCTGAACCCGCCGGCGTCGAACGTCGTCCGTCCGACGTACCAGTCACCGGCGGCAGTCTGGGGCGACACGCCGAGCTGGGCGAACACCTTCACCCACCGTTCGACACAGTCGAAGGCCATCGCGTACGGCAGGTAGTCGGCGAAGATCTGCTCCCGCTCGGCGAACGCCATCCGGTCGGCCTCGGCGGTCCGGATGAACTCGCGGAAGCCGGCGGCGCGTCGATACATCGCGGTGCCGGTGGGCGTACGTCGGGGCGCGTGCCGGGCACCGATGAGCAGCAACAGCCCGATGATCGGCAGCGGCGCCACCAGCAGGCCCAGGTTCAGATCGGCGGCGAACACCAGCACCATGCCTGAGACGCCGGCGCTCAGCACCACCAGCGCCACCGCGGTCGCCACCCTGCGGACCGTCCGTGGGGATCGCGCATAGAAGCGGCGGCGTACCAGATCGGTGTAGAGCAGGTTGGTCACCGCCTGGTAGTGCTGATAGAAGGCGCCGCGGCCCAGCTCGGAGACCCGCACCTGGCGGCGACCGCCCTTGAACAGGCCCTTGAGTACCTCCTTCTCAAACTTGAGCAGCCCCTTGGCGGAGCGGTCCGGCTGGCGGCGGATGAGCCAGTCCTGCTTGCGGCGACGCTCCTCGACCTCTTCGATCCGCACGTACCCGCGCACCGCGAGATCCACCAGAGTGGCGGAGAGGCTCGCCTTGTTCACCCGTTCGGTGAGCAGGGCGCGCAGCTGGGCCGGGCGCAGACCGTCCGGCGGACGGTACTCCACTCCACCGGGCAGAGTCTGGCGGCCTGGCGCCGCCGGCCGGTCCCGACCCCGGTGGAACAGGAACATGGCTGCGGCCAGACCGGCGGCCGAGATCGCCCCGGCCCCCAACGCCCGCGGCAAGTCCACCGTGAACGCCCGCACGATCGGGTTGGCGGCCTCGAGCTCCGGGGGCGGAACATCGACGTGGCCCAGCGGGATCGCCACCACCACGTCGAGCTGAGTGCCGGGGGCGAGCTCATCGGCGGTGAAGGTGGCCGTCGTCCCGTCGTGGTCGGCCGAAGCGCACGGGTTGGTCCCTCCCGTAGGCCCGGCGAAGCACGTGACATGGCTGATCTGCGGCGCGCGTACGGTCGCCGTGGCCTGCTCGATCGGCACCTCCCAGCGGTCGCCGGTGACGTTCCAGAACAACTCGTCATGGGAGTCGAAGCGGTTCAGCGCCCCGCGCACCCGGTAGGAGATCTCGTAGACGTGGTCACCCCGGATGAACAGGTGCTCGTCGCCGATCCGCCAGACCTGGTAGTCGCCGGACCGTTCTTCGTGCATGTCGCTAGGGGTGCCCTCACTGGTACGTACCCGAACGTGGTCGAACCGCAGCCGCCGTACGGTGCTGTCGTCCACCGGGTAACGGAACGGGATCTCCCGGTAGATGCCCCGGCTCGGGGAGTGGAAGGTGACCTCGATCGTCTCGGTGACGTGCAGGGTGCCGTCCGGTTGGACAGTGATGTCGGCGGTGAACGACCGGATCTGCCATTCGTCGGTCGGCGCTGCGTGCGCCGGGCCGGCGAGAAGTAAAGGAAGGATCAGCAGCGCCAGCGCGGTGCCGATACGAGGGGCGAGTCTCATGAAAACTCCGTTCGGGGGGCCGCCCGCGCCCAGGCCTCAGCCTTGAAGAACTCCGCTGGTGAGAAGCCCAACGGGCGGGCCAGCAGCACGGTGGGGAACTGCTGCTGGGCGGTGTTGTACTGCTCGACCGAGCCGTTGTAGTAGCGGCGGGCGAAGCTGATGTCCTCCTCCAACCTGGACAGCTCGGTCTGCAACTGGAGAAAGTGCGCGCTGGTGCGCAGCTGCGGGTACGCCTCGCTCACCGCCCATAACCGGGTCAGTGCCTGTTCCAAGCGCTCATCGGCGACGCCGGCGGCGGCCGGTCCCTGCGCGGCCATCAGCGCCGAGCGCGCGGCGGTGACCGTCTCCAGCACCTCCCGCTCGTGCAGGCGGGCCGCCCGGACCGTCTCGACGAGGTTAGGCACCAGCTCGGCGCGGCGGGTCAACTGCACGTCGATCCCCGCCCAGGCGGTGGCAACCTTGTTGCGTAGTCGCACCAGTCGGTTGAACTGGAGCACGCCCAAGCCCTCGAGAAGCACCACGACGGCGAGCGCGATCCACAGCCCGACCATGGTCACCTCCTACCGGGAGGGTAGCGGTCGCTCGCCAGACCACCGCCCTGGCAGGTAGAGCGTGGAACGGATGTCACCTGCTTGGTACGGTGTGGCGGTGACCGACCGAGGCGACGTGCAGCGGGCCTTAGCCGAGGTCGCCGCGCTGCAACGGGAGCTGGAGGCAGCCTACGAGGCCGAAGACGCCGGTCGGGTGGAGCGGCTGCTGACCGAACTGTCCGCCGCCGAGCGTCGCCGCAACCGTGCCATGCAACGGGCGCTCGCCAGCGGTGCGGCGACCTACCATGCCGCGCTGCCCGTACGGGAGCAGGTGGCTCGGGTGCTCGGACTGCTGGGGCGCCCGACTCCGGTTTCGCTCATCCGGGACGTCGCCGCGGCCCGGTTCGGCGACAGCATCGCCGGGCCACGACTAGCCTCCTTGCGCCGAGACGAACACCGCTCGTGGCGCTCCGCGCGTGAGTCCGGGCACCGCGCCGCCGGCCGGCCCGTCTACATCGTGCCGGCGCTCACCTACGACCGGTTGGCACCGGTGCGTGGGCTGCTGGCCCTGTCCGCTTGGCCGCTGGAGGTACGGTTGGTCGCCCCGGCCAGCTATCGGGTCGACATGCTGCACATCGTGGACCGACTCGCCGCGGAGCTGGCCGATGGCGGCGACGCGCCGTGGACTCCAGACGTGGAACGGTTGTTGTGGCGCCTCGCCGGCACCGTTCCGGGCGCCATTGAGGGGTCCACCATGGATCTCACGCGGGTGCGGGCCGCGGTCGCCGCCGAGCTGGCACAGATTCAGGACGCCGACGCCGCCGAGCGCGTCGAGGCGGCCCGTCGTGGACGATCCCAGCTCGACGAGGAGCAGCAACTGTTCGGTGCCCGGCTGACCGTGGTCGCACCCGGTCGCCGGGCAGCCGCGCGGTGACCCGGACCGCCGCCGAGCAGCGGCTGGCGGAGTACCGGGGAGACTGCCCTAGCCAGCCGTTGACCGCTCGGCGGCTGGCCGGCCTCCTCGACGTACCCGGCTGCGTGCGCCGTCAGGTGCTCGACGCGATCGGTGCTCCGCTGGACCCGCTGGCCGAGCTGCTCGGCGCGCCACCCGGCGGCCAGAGTCCGTTCGCCATCATCCGCGCCCAACGGTTCGAAGAGCGGGTCACCACCGGCGACATGGGTCCGCTGTTGATGCTGCTGCGCGAACGACTCGGCGCGCCGGTCACCGCGGTACGTGAGTGTGACCTCTCCGCCGAGCAGGTACGCACCCAGTATCAACGCAGCGACGACATGTTTCGGGCCCGACTGTCCGAACAGTACCTGGAGCAGATGCTCGATGGTGACAAGACAGCGGTGAACCTGCTGCGCCGCCCGGTGCTCACTCTCACTCTCGGAGGCGAGCCGACCTTCGTCGAGCCTGACCTGGTCGCCTACACCACCACCGATCAGCTGCACCCGGTCGAGATCCGCTCATACCCCTGCATCGATGGAATCGCCGACCCCGGCCAGGTGTCGGTGACCGCCCGGGAGATCGCCGTGCACGTCATCGCCGCCCAAGAGGTCGCCCACCGCCTCGGGCGAGGGCGGGAGCGCGTCGCCACGCGAGGTCTGCTGGCCCTGCCGCGCAACTTCACGCTGGACGCGACCGGACAGCCGTTGGATGTGGCGCCCCAGGTGCGGCGGCTACGCCGTATCCTCGCCGGGTTCCCCGCGCGAACGGCCCTCGCGAGGCACGTACCCGAGGGCACCTCACTGCCGGCACCGCCGCCACGCGACGCCCCGGAAGCCGTTCGCGCCGCGGCCGCCGAACAGGCCGCCGAAGCGTTGGGCGCCCTGCCCAGCCGATTCGGCGACAACTGCCTCTCGTGTGGACTGTTCACCTTCTGTCGGAACGAACAGCAGGCCGCCGGTGCGGTCGCCCGGCTCGGCAACGCCGCCAGCAACCTGTGCGGTGACGTGAGTACCGTGACCGCCGCACTGGACCTGGCCGAAGGGCGCCGCGCCCCCACCACCGGGGCCGAGCAGGCCGTCGCCGACGCGCTCTCTCGGGCCGCCACCGCCCTCACCTGGCAGGAGTGCCGGTGAGCCTCGACGTCTACCTACGCCTGCGCGCTGCCCGGGCCCGACGCGCCCAACCGCGGGCCGCCCGCCGCCACGTCCACCTGTCCCACCGACCGCTGGTCGTGGTCGGCTACCACCTCGCGGGTGAACCCGGTGCCCCGGTCGCCCTGCGCTACGGCACCCGACCCGACGCCTGGCGCACGCTCCTGGTCGCCGAGCCTCGCGACCGCACGCTTCGCTTCGCGCAGCTCGCCGAGTTCGGCGCCGACCTGGCCCGCCACCTGGCCCACTTCGCCAACCGCGCCGAGGCCGACGACGACGACACCACCTGCGTCGACGCCCCGCAAATTCTGGTACCCAACCCGGCGACCGCCCACTGGTTGACCGACCTGCTCGGACGGTCTCTGCGCTTCCACGAGGACGAGGCGTTGGCGCTCACCGGCGCCCACCTCACCTTCTTCGGCACCCGGCGGGTCATCCCCGGTTCGTCGCTCGTACTCGCCGCCACCGACCTGCTCACCACCCACTGGGTCACCGGCCAGACCCCGGCCGAGGACGCCAGCCTCGCCACCGTGCTCGCCTGGGTCGACCCGCCGCCCGGCAAGGACGCGGTGGAGGCCGCAGTCGACGCGGAGACGCTGCCGCCGGCCGGGCCGGTCTCCGATCCCCGGTGGGACCGGCGTACGTGGCAACCCCTCGTCGGCGAGTACGGGCGTGCTCGCGAGAGCGGAGCCGGCGAGGCCGCCGCGGTGGCGGAGCTGCGAGAGGCCGTCGAGGCGGAGCTGACGCCGGCGTGGCAAGGGGTCTGGACGGCCCGGGACCTGGTGGCCATGCTGCCCGAAGCGGCGCACGTTCCCGTCCGCTGGCACGACGACCGTCGGGAATGGACCCGACACCTGGACCGGGTGGCGGCCGGTGCGGCGCACGTCGCCATCCGGATGGACCAGCTGCGCTCCTACCGGTTCCTGCACGAACTCGAGCAGCGCACCCTGAGGCTGGCCCGGCAGATGGCGTTGGACGACCCGCTACTCCTCGCCGCGCAGGTGGCCGCGGGTGACGCGCTCGCCGGGGAGGTCGTCGGGCGCGACTGCACCCACCGCATCACTCTGCCCACCGGGCGCAAGGGACTGCGGCCGCTGCTGCGGCTGCGACCCGCCATCGGCTTCGACCGCCCGCTCGGCACCGAGCTGCGCTGGAGCGACAACCAGGCCGTGCTGGTGACGGTGACCGACGTCGACCCTGACGGGACGGTGACCCTGATGGTGGTGAAGGGGGCGTGCCAGTCGGTGGCGCGGGCGGAGGAGATCCTGCCACCTCCCGGCGCGCCGATGATACTGATCAGCCTCGACGATACGTGGTACCCCGACACCCTGCCGGAGGAGTTGCCGTGGACTCACCAGCCGGCGGAGGTGGAGGCATGAGGACCACCCGGGCCACGGTCTCGCTCGCTGCGGCGGCCACCGAACGGGTGTGGAACCTGGTCGCCGACGATCTCGATCGTGCCGTCGTGGTCGACTCCCCACCCGGCGCCGGGAAGTCCACGCTGGTCCGCGACGTCGCCCGGCGACTGGCCCAGGGTGGTGCGCAGGTTCCGGTCGTGGCGCAGACCAACGACCAGGGTGACGACCTCGCCGCGGCGCTGGCGCGGACGCTGGTCGGTACTGGCCACACCGTCGGGCGGCTCCTCGCCGGAGACCGGGTCGCGGCCAGCACGTCCGAGTTGCTGGCCTCCTCTCGTCTGGAGGACCTGCTCGGCTGCTCGGTGTTGGTCGCCACCGCAGCCAAGTGGGCGCACATGCCGGCCCACGTCAAGGAACCGTGGCCGGTCGGGATCATCGACGAGGCGTACCAGATGTCCTCAGCGGCGCTGGTCCGAGTCGGTGCGATGTTCGACCGACTGCTGCTGGTCGGTGACCCGGGACAGCTGGCACCGTTCACCGTGGCCGACGAGCGGGTCGTGCGCCGGGTGGCGACCTGGCCACTGGACACCGCCGCCGGCACCGTCCTACGCAACCACCCGCAGACGCCGGTGGTACCGCTGCCGGTCAGTTGGCGACTGCCGCCCTCGGCCGCCTCGGTGGTCGCCGAAGCGTTCTACACCCGTCGCTTCGAATCTGGGGTCGCCGAAGGGACGCGGCGGCTGGTGTTCGGCGCTTCCCCGATGCCTGACGCGGTCGGAAAGGTGCTGACCGTAGCCGCCGCCAACGGGTGGGGACTGCTCGAGCTGCCCGCCGCCTACGTGCCCGCCTCCGATCCGGAGGCGGTGGCGGCCATCGTCGACGTGGTCACCCGGCTGCTCTCGGTCGGCGCGCGGGTTCACGACGAGCGCGGATGGCGGCCCTTGGCTCCGGCGGACGTGGCCGTCGGTGTGGTCCACCGCGACCAGCGGGCCCGCCTGCGTGCCGCGTTGGACGACGTTGGCGCGACCGAGGTGACGGTGGACACCGCCAACCGGTTGCAGGGGCGGGAGTTCGACGTGACCGTGGCGTGGCATCCGCTGTCGGGGCGGCGGGACGCTTCCGCTTTCCACCTGGAGGCGGGGCGGTTGTGTGTGTTGGCGTCGCGGCACCGGCAGGTGTGCATCGTCGTCACCCGGGCCGGAGTGCGGGAACAGTTGGAGGCCTACCCGGCGACGGAGCCGGTGTGGCTAGGTGACGACCCACCCCTGGTGGATGGGTGGGAAGCCAACCACACCTTCTTGGACCGCTTGACTCCGTTCACCGTACCGGCCTGAAGATCAACCCAATGTCCCCGAAACTGCGGGAATAGGCCCCTCTCATACCTGCAATGTCCCCGACATTGGGTTGATCTTCCCGCGGTGACAGTGCTCTGTGTACTCCGTGGGCGACCCTCCACAGAGCTGCGATCTTGCGGGTGGCCGTGGTACGTTGCCCTGCTCGCCTGACGCTGCGCGCCCCATCGAGCGGCGGACTGCGTCCAGCGGTGATTCCGCGCGGGCAGGGCTCGGCCGGCTGAGAGCGCTTGGTAAAAACTGGAAGAGTTTGGAGGGGCATGGTAGCCTCCGCCCAGCGCCGCTGAAGGGTTGTCCACGAGACCCTGCCCATCGCGCGCTGTCCAGGCGTAAGTCGCCCACGGGCAACCACCCCTGTTGGCCCGTGGAATCCCAAGGATGACCCATGTTGACAAGCCGTCAGCCCGTCACGAGCACGTCGGATTCGGCATCTTCACTCCAGAGGGCGAGGACCAGTGAGCATTCCTGACCGCGAGCACGTTCTTCTCACCGCACTCGGCGTCAATTCCGACCCTGCCGTTTACGCGTGGGACGGCCGGAAGGCCGAAGCGCGGGTAGCCACGGCAGCGCTCTACAGGCTACTTCCCGAGTCGCAGCGCCCGCACCGCATCGTGGCGTTGTGTACCGAACAAGCCGAGGCGAAGACCCTTCCCGTGTTGCGTGAGGCGGTGGCGTCGTCGTGTCCGATCGAGGTCGTCCGGATCTCGGCTGATCCGACGGGGATCAACGACTGCCTGACCGCGCTGGCCCGCAGTGTGCCCAGCGACGCCGACCTCACCGTCGACGTGACGCACGGCTTCCGGCACATGCCGTTCCTCATCTACGCCGGAGTGCTCTACCTGACCGCGTTACGACGAGTGCGTCTTCGCGGCGCCTACTACGGGATGCTGGACAGGAGTTCTGAGATCAGTCCGTTCCTCGACCTGCGCCCGTTGGTGGAGCTACCGTCCTGGTTCTACGGGGTACGCGTCTTCGCCGAGACGGGAAACGCTGGTGTCATCGCGGACATCGTCGCCGCCGCGGACGGCGAGGAGGCACCGCGGGTCGGCGCCGAGCTGCGTGCGCTGTCCGAGGCGTACGCCTCGGGACTGCCGATCGAGCTCGGGTATCTCGCGAGGCGTTTCCTCGCCGACAAGATCGGTCTGTTGGAGTCGGTGCTCCACGCCGAGCGGCTGCCGATGGCCGGCGAGCTCGTGCAGGCTTTCGTCACCACATTGGAGGGCCAGCAGATCGACCAGGATCTTCCCGA
>CAYTMR010000077.1:0-16438 GCA_964438855.1 uncultured Micromonosporaceae bacterium | reverse complement strand
GTGGCGCGTCGGGCGACTCGGACTGGAACCGGGCCACCATCGCGTCCCGAGCCGGCTCACCGGTCTCCGGATGCTCGCCGAGGACTACATCACGGGCCGCTTCGGCTAGGCGCGCGGTGGTCGCGGAGTGTCTCATTCACGGGTGTAGGGATTTACGATGGGCTACATCCGGGATGGTCCGAAGGGCGCCAGGATGTGACGGGAGGGCGTGTCGCCATGGGCAAGCGGGTCCGGTCGCTCCTCGCTGCCTTAGCGCTTGCCCTGGTAGTCGCCGCGTGTTCGTCTGGGCCGCACATCGTCGAGAGCTACCCCGACTACCGCCACTTCGGCACCGCAGAGGAATTGATCGCCGAGGCGGAGCTGATCATCCACGGCATTGTCGAATCGACGAGAGTGGAGAAGGTGTCGGGGTTTGGCGCGACCGCGGGAGACCCCGTGAGAAATCCGCAGGCGGGTCTCGCGGAGAAGCAGTGGAGTGATGTCCAAGGCTTCGTGGTGACCGTCGCGGTGGTCCGGGTGAACGAGACCATCAAGGGCGACGTTGCTCCGGGCGACCTTGTCGACGTCGTACAGATGGGTGGACTCCACGACGGTGTCCTGCACCGGGAGCACGGCACGACCATGCTGTCCGCCGACGAAACACATGGCTACGTGCTGTTCCTGACGAACTATGGCGGATCGTCGTACCAGCTACCGAATCCCCAGCAAGCAATGTTCACGGTCTCCGCCGATAACGCGCTGACACCGGTCGGAGACGACAGTTCCTTGCCCCTCGGGTCACTGTCTGAGCTCAAGGCTCTGACATCGACCGTTCTCGACTAGCGTGGCTGCCTCCTGGGCGGCCCGGTGTACCGGGGTGTGAGCCGACGCCCTGGAGGTCACAGCACCAGGCGGGCGGTGCCGTCCTCGTCCTGGACGATCCGCGGAGTGATGGGAGTGGAGAGGTCACGGTCGGCTCCCGCCGCCAGGGCCGCCTCCAGCGAGTCGAAGCTGGCCAGGTCACGCAGCACCGCCACGGTCGGCGGCAGCATCGGCAACGTTCCCGCTTCGGCAGCGGCGAGCGCGTCGCACGGACGCAGCCATGCCACCCGGTCGATCTCACCTTCGGATCCGGCCGGTCTGCCGGGACGCTGACCGCCGGGCAACGCGGCGACGAAGAAGTAGGTGTCGTACCGCCGCGGTTCGAACTCGGGAGTCAGCCAACGCGTCCAGGGCACCAGGGCGGTGACGTCCACGCACACCCCGGTCTCCTCGGCCAGCTCCCGCACCGCCGCCCGCAGGACCGCCGCCGCCTCCGCCTCGGGCAGGCCCAGCCGCGTCACCCACCTCGGCACCGCGCCGCCTGTGTAGTCGACCGGATCGACTCCGCCACCCGGGAAGGCGTACATGCCACCTGCGAAGGCCAGGTTGGTGCGCCGCAGGATGAGAAACACCTCGAACCCGTCGACGCCGGGGCGCAGCAGCGGCACCGTCGCCGCCAGCCGCGGCACCGCCGGCGCACCACCAGTCTCGATGAACTGGCGCGCGTGTGCGGCGAGATGCTGCACCACCTCGTGCCCCTCAACCCCCACCAGCTCGCCTCCCAGTCACACTCGTGACCTGAGCCTACGCAGCCGGTATCGTGTGCCGCCATGGAGCACCGACCCATCCGCTGGGGCATCCTCAGCACCGGCGCCATCGCCGCCACCTTCACCGAGGATCTCGCTCGATGCCCGGACGCGGAGGTGGTAGCGGTCGGTTCACGTACCGAAGCAGCGACCAAGACGTTCGCGGAGCGGTACGACATTCCCCGTGCCTACGGCAGCTGGTTGGCGTTGGCCGCCGACGACGAGGTGGATGTCGTCTATGTGGCGACTCCGCACTCGGCGCACTATCAGGCCGCCCGGCTCTGCCTGAAGGCGGGTCGCGCGGTGTTGTGTGAGAAGCCACTGACCCTGGACCTGCCCTCCGCACAGGACCTGGTCGCCGCCGCCCAGGAGCGAGGCGTCTTCCTGATGGAGGCGATGTGGGCGCGGTGCAATCCGACCATCCGGCGGGTGGTGGCGCTGATCCAGGACGGCGCCATCGGTGAAGTGACTTCTGTCACCGCAGACTTCGGGCTCGCGGGGCCGTTCCCCGCCGACCATCGACTACGTGACCCTGCTCTCGGTGGCGGCGGACTGCTCGACCTAGGCATCTATCCGATCACTCTGGCTCACCTGGTGCTCGGACGCCCGCAGGAGGTGAAGGCGTGGGCGTCGCTGACCCCGGAAGGGGTGGATCAGAACCTGGCGCTCATCTTCGGCTATGCCTCCGGGGCGCTCGCCTCGTTGACCTGTGGCCTGGTCGGCGCCTCCGGTACTCGAGCGGTGATCACCGGTCAGGACGGCCGGATCGAGCTGGACCCGCCCTTCTTCCGACCCACGACCGCCACCCTGATCCGCAACGTCGGCGCACCAGAGCAGATCGGCGTCCCGCTGACCGGGCACGGCTATCTGCCGGAGATCGAAGAGGTGCACCGCTGCCTACGGGAGGGGCGTCTGGAGAGCGACCTGGTGCCGCACGCCACCACGCTGGAGGTGATGGCGCTGATGGACGAGATCCGGGCAATGGTGGGCGTCACCTATCCGGTCACGACTGCTTGACGGCGATCGTCTCCACCGTGTTGGCTACGTGCTCGAAGGCGTCACACGCCGCCTCCAGCTCGTCGGCGACCTCCTTCATCTTCAGCACCGTGAGCGCGTCGTACTCTCCGGAGAAGAGCCTCACTAGCAGCATCCGGTAGGACCGGTCGCCCTCGTTCTCCAAACGGTTGACTTCGATCCAGTAGTCGCTGAGGTCCTTCATGGATCGCAGCCTCGGCATGGCGTCAGCGGTCAGCTCGGCCTGCTGGGTGAGCACGTCGATCTGCTCGTGCACCTCGCGCGGCAGCGCTGGCAGCTCGGTGAGGCCGTACAGGTAGACCAGGGTGCCGGCCGCCTCCAAGTGGTCCATGACGTCGTCCAGCGTCGAGGCCAACTTGTAGACGTCCTCACGGTCGAAGGGCGTCACTCGTTTGGCATTGATCCGCTGGTAGGTCTCGTGCGTGATCTGGTCGCTGTCGTGCTCCAAATCGGCCAGCCGCTCGCTGACCGATTGCACGTCCGCCCCCGGCAGGGCCAGCTCAGCGAGGAGATCCGCGCCCTTGACGAGGTTACGTGCAGACCGAGTGAACAGCTCGTAGAAACCACCCTCCGAACGCCGCCACCATCCCCACACGAAAACCAGCCTATCGCCGCCGGCGAGTTACCGCCGGTGGCGAGGTATCACCGAGGTTGGTCGTCATGGCGACGCACGCTCACGTCACGACCCCACTCACCTGTGCCAGGAACGCACGGTAGCCGGATGCGAACGGCTCGGTGCCGTCGCCCAGCACCCCTTTCAGCCACGTCGCGGCGGCGCGGGCGGGCTCCACCACCTCCGGGGGATAACCGAACTCGACCGTGTGTGCCGCGAACTCGTCCTCGTCGAGCAGCTCCACCCGGCCGGTGTGCCGTCGCCGGACCACGTCCAGATCGAGGTCGACCAAATCGACGAGTTCGTCTCCGTCCCACTGGGCAGGGCTGGTGATGTCGCAGTAGACCTCGCTGGTCCGAGGTTGGGGGTTGAACATCGCTGTCCACCAGCACCCGCGCGGGACTAGCACGACGAACGGGATCTGCTCAACCGACGGTCGACCGTGGTAGATCGACGGCGTGCCGGCGTCCACCCCCAGCCAGGTGCCGTGAGCGTCATCACCGAGCCGGCGCGCGGGATAGTCCCGGTGAGCCGCCCCGTTGTACTTGCGGTAACGCACCCGCACGACCTCCGCCACGCCGACGACTCTACCGGCGGCCGGCACATCTGCGGGTCAGGCGTGGCCCTGACGAATGGCGCGCCTCCCGGCGCCGCGCGCTGTGGACGACCGCCGACCGTGTCCGCGGCGACAGGTACGGTATCCGGCGTGACCGCGCCCACCGCCACCACCGCCGCTGGTGCCACAACGTCGACACCCACGGTCACCGCCCTGCTCGACGCAGCGGTCAAGGCGGTACCTGGTGGCGTCGCGCGCCCCGGCCAACAGCAGATGGCACAGGCCGTCGCCGAGGCGGTCGAGACCGGACGTCACCTGTTGGTGCAGGCGGGTACCGGCACCGGCAAGTCCTTGGCCTACCTGGTGCCTGCCCTGCTCGTCGACGGGCCGGTCGTGGTCTCCACCGCCACCCTGGCACTCCAATCACAGCTGGTCGACCACGACTTGCCACGGCTGGCCGATGCGGTGTCGCCGCTTCTCGGCCGAAGGCCCACATTCGCCGTTCTCAAAGGGCGCCACCACTACGCGTGTCTGGCCAAGCTGGAGGGCACCGTCGACGAAGAGCCCGCAGACGCTCTGCTCGACGCGGGCGAGACGCGGTGGGTCGGGGAGGCTGGCCGACTCGGCAAGCAGATCCAGCGCATCCGCGAATGGGCGTTGGAGTCGGCCACTGGTGACCGCGACGAACTCGACCCCGGCGTGGAGGACCTGGCCTGGAGGCAGGTGTCGATGCCGGCCCGAGAGTGCGTCGGAGCCGCGAAGTGTCCCTACGGCGAGGAGTGCTTCGCCGAGGCGGCCCGGGAGCGGGCCAGGTCGGTGGACATCGTGGTGACCAACCACAGCCTGTTGGCGATAGACATGCTCGCCGAACGCCACATCCTGCCGCCGCACAAGCTGCTGGTGGTGGACGAAGCGCACGAGCTCGCCGACCGGGTGTCCGCTTCCGCCCAGGCCGAGCTGACGACCGAGGCGGTCGATCGGGCCGCTCGGCGGGCCAGGCGGCTGGTGGAACCGGACGTGTCCGACGCGCTCACCGAAGCCGGCGACGCCCTGGCGATCGGCCTCGGTGAGACCCCCGCCGGCCGGTTGAGTGGTCCGCTACCCCCCGCGCTGCACTCCGCCTGCACGCTGCTGGACGCCGCCACCCGCGCCGCGCTGACCAGCATCGGTGAGGTGAAAGCCGACGACCCCGAGGCGGTGGCGAAGCAGCCGGTCCGGGCCGCTCTCGAGGCCCTGTCTACGACCGCGCAGCGGCTGCTCGCCGCCGACGACAGTGACGTGGCATGGGTGGAGAAGCCCGAATTCGGCGGGAGCGGGCGACGCGCCTTGGTGGTGGCGCCGCTGTCGGTGGCGGGCCTCCTCGCCAGCCACCTCTTCCGCGAGCGCACCGTGGTGGCGACCTCGGCCACGCTCACCCTCGGCGGCGCGTTCGACACCGTGGCCCGTTCGCTCGGGTTGCCGCCGCAGGACACCGCGACCGGGCAGTCCGAGTGGCGCTCGCTCGACGTCGGCTCCCCGTTCGACTACTCCCGCCAGGGCATCCTGTACGTGGCCGCGCACCTGCCCCGGCCACGGGAGTCCGGCCTGCCGGAGGCGTCAGCCGTGGAGTTGGTCCGGCTCGTCCGTGCCCTCGGCGGGCGTACGCTCGGCCTGTTCTCGTCTCGGCGGGCGGCGCAACGCGCCGCCGAGGTGTTGCGGGAGCAGACCGACCTGACGATCCTCGTGCAGGGCGAGGACGCGTTGCCGCTGCTGGTGCGCCGCTTCCGGGAGGACAAGACCAGTTGCCTGCTCGGCGTCATGTCGCTGTGGCAGGGGGTGGACGTGCCGGGTGACGCCTGCCAGTTGGTGGTGATCGACCGTCTGCCGTTTCCCCGCCCCGACGAACCGTTGGCGGCGGCCCGAGCCGCCGCGGTCGACGCCGCCGGCGGCTCGGGCTTCGTCGCCGTGAGCGTGCCGATCGCGGCGGTGCGGCTGGCGCAGGGAGTGGGTCGGCTGATCCGTTCGCAGAACGACCGAGGCGTGGTGGCGGTGCTCGACTCCCGGTTGCACACCGCCCGTGGGTACGGCAGCTACCTGCGGCGCAGCCTGCCCCCGTTCTGGTACACGACCGATCCGGCGGTGGTGACCGGGGCGCTACGCCGGTTGGCGGTCAGCGCGACGTCGGCTTGACCTCTCCCAGGTGGGTGGGCAGGCGCCGGAAGTTGTGGAGCCGCCGCGCCACGGTATTGATCACCGCGACCAGTGGTACCGCCACCAGCGCGCCGATGATCCCGCCGACGATGATGCCGCCGGTTACCGCGATGATCACCGCGAGCGGGTGGATCTTCACCGCACGGCTCATGATCACTGGTTGGAGTACGTTGCCCTCCAACTGCTGGACCAGCAACACCACGCCGAGCACGAGCAGCGCTTTGACCAGCCCGTCGTCGACGAACGCCACCAGCACCGCCATCGTGCCCGAGACGAACGCCCCGACGATCGGCACGAACGCGCCGAGGAAGACCAACGCCGCCAACGGCACCGCCAACGGCACGTCGAGGATCCACAACCCAATGCCGATGCCCACGGCGTCGATGAAGGCCACGAGCACAGTGGCCCGCACGTAGCCGGTCAAGCTGTGCCATGCGCCTTCCCCGGCGTAGGCGGCCGGCGCCCGCGCCGGTGCCGGCAGGAGGCTGACGAGAAACCGCCAGATCCGGTTACCGTCGCGCAGGAAGAAGAACGTCACCACCAGCACCAAGACCACGCTGGTGAGCACCTGGAAGGTCGCTGTGGCGGCTCCGAGCGCTCCCTGGGTCAGCCCTTCCTGGTTGCGCCCCAGCCACGCCTTGCCCTCCTTGACGAGGTTGTCGAGGTCAGCGTCGGTGAGTTGCAGTGGACCGGTCCGCAACCACGCGCTCAACTCCCCGATCGCCGCCTCGGCGCTCTGGATCAGATCGTCCAGGCCGGCCCGAAACTGGTTGACCACCAACGTCAACGTCCCCCCGACCGCGGCCAATCCAGCGATCAACACCAGCAGCGTGGCGAGGCTGCGGGGCAGACGCAGCTTGAGGACCCATCGCTGGGCCGGCGCGAGCAGACCGGCGAGCAGCAGGCCGATCATCAACGGCGCCACAATGATCATGAATCGGTCGACCAGCACCAGCAGCGCGTAGGCGACCGCGCCGATGACGATCAGCCGCCACGACCAGGCGGCGGCGATCTGCAAACTCCACGGGACGGCCCGCTCGATGGGCGACAGAGACTGCTCCGGTGCATCGGACGAGGAGGTCTCCATCGCGGCGGGCGCCGGTTCGTCACGCTGCTGAGCGTCCTGCGCCCGGGCCCGGCGTGTCTGGTAAGCGGTTTTGAACCTCCCCCGCAGCTTTCTCAACCGCCCCACCTGACACACTCCTCTCGACAGCTGGCCTCTACGTTATAGCTGGAGTCAAGCGGAGTACCGTCACGTTCGTGAGCGCCGCACCTGATGAACCCAAGACTGGGCTCCCCATTCGCCTGCTGCACGACCGCGTGCTGGTCCACCTCGACGGCGAGGAGGGGGAGCGCCGATCGTCTGCTGGCATCGTCATCCCAGCGACGGCGTCGATGGGCCGTCGCCTGTCCTGGGCCACCGCCGTAGGTGTGGGGCCGCACGTCCGCTCCATCGTCGTCGGCGACCGGGTGCTGTTCGATCCGGAAGACCGCTCTGAAGTGGAGCTGCACGGGCGCGGCTACATCCTGCTACGCGAACGCGACGTCCACGCCGTGGCGGCACGCCGGGTGCAGCAGGACGCCACCGGCCTCTACCTGTGAGGCGGCAGCAGCACCGGCACCGGCACCACCGGCTCGACCGGCGCCGGGATCCGGCGGGCTGACCCGTCCGGGAAGACGATGTCGTACGCCTGACCGTCCCACCGGGCAGGTGGCACCTGTGGGTCCCGACCCACAAACACCTGCCGGTGGGCGGCCATCTCCGCCAGCAGTTCCTGCTCTTCTGCCGCGCTGCGGCTCATCTCCTCCGGGGTAGAGTCCAGACCTCGGTCGATCCGGTCCCGCAGAAGCGCCAAACGCATGGCGGCGAACTGGAACGCCCGCATCGCCCGCACCCCGGCCGGGCCCGCCACCCGGGCGGCCCACCGCCGGGCAGCGTGCTGCGAGCCGAGGCTACGCAACGCCGCCACCTCCGGCGGTGCCAGCCAGCCGGCCCGCACATAGGCCGGTAGGACGCGCTGGGTGAGTCGACCCTCCCAACTACGCAGCCACAGCGCCAGCGCCACCGCGGTGGCGAAGATCGGCACCATGATCGCGACGTACCCGTAGAGCATGAACAACATTTCTTTTCGGAGCTGGGCGAGGGTGGCCATGGTGTTCCAGGTGGAGTGCAGCGCCATCGCCACCAGCAGACCCAGCAGCGGCGCCAACCATCGCCAGACTCGCGAGGAGGAGCGTGCGGCCACTCCGATGCCCACGCCCGCCGCGGCGGTGAACAGCGGGTGGGCGAACCCGGAGATGAGGATGCGGACGATGAAGAGGCCGAGCAGGGCCTGAAGCCCGGTGGCCGGGCCGTACTCCTCCACACCCGACCGGTAGCCGTGCCCGCCGAGGTAGAGGATGTTCTCCAGCATGGCGAACCCGGTGGCGGACAGACCGCAGTAGACGATGCCGTCGGTGACGCCGGAGAACAGACGTCGGCGTCGCCACAACAACAGCAACGGGGCGGCCGCCTTACCGATCTCCTCGATGACCGGGGCCACCGCCACGGCGACGAGATCCTCCGGCAAGCCTCGATCTTCGAAGAAGTGGAAGGCCGCTCGGTTGACGACCAGCGCGAGCCCAGTGGCGACGAACGTCCCCCAGGCGAAGCAGAACACCAGGAGTCCAATGGGCTCGGGTTCGTACCGGTCGAGCCAGAGGAAGACCAGCACGAGCACCGGGACCGGGATGACCGCGGCGATCGATCCGATCACCAACGCTTCTATCCCGATGTTGTCACCGAGAACGTAGAGCACCCCCAGAGCGCTCGCGGTGATGAAGGATATGACTCCGCCCAGCTGCAAGCCGCGCCGGACCCGCTGGCGACGCGAGGAGGCCGGCAGGTGAGGTGGCTCGTTGGTCACGACGCCACCCTATCGACGTGTTCCAGGCCGCGTACCCTTCCCGGCGTGAGGACTGCTCTGATCGACGAGCTGACGGCGGCGCTGCCTCCTGGCAGAGTGCTCACCGACCCTGACCTGATCGCGAGCTACCGGCGTGATCAGGCCGGCCTGTGCCCTGCTGGCGACCCCGCGGCGGTGGTGCGTCCCCGAGAACGGGACGAGGTGGTCACGATCATGCGGATCGCCTCCGCCCACAAGGTGCCGGTCGTCCCGCAGGGAGCGCGAACAGGTCTCGCTGGCGGAGCCAACGCCATCGACGGGGCGTTGGTGATCTCGCTCGCCGGTCTCGACCGGATCCTGGCGATCGACCCGGCCAACCGCACCGCTGTGGTGCAGCCCGGTGTGGTCAACGCCACGCTGGCGAAGGCACTCGCCGAGCACGGCCTGCGGTTCCCGCCCGACCCGTCGTCCTGGGAGTCCTCCACCATCGGCGGCAACGTCGCCACCAACGCCGGTGGGATGTGCTGCGTCAAGTACGGGGTCACCAGCGAGTACGTCCTCGGGCTGGAAGTGGTGCTGGCCAACGGTGAGGTGTTGCGCACCGGCCGCCGCACCCCGAAGGGCGTGGCGGGCTACGACCTGACCCGCCTGTTCGTCGGGTCGGAAGGGACTCTCGGCATCATCACCGAGATCACCCTGGCGCTGCGCCCGCTGCCGGAGGAGGCGCTGACACTGGTCGCGGTCTTCCCCACCACGGCCACGGCCGGTGACGCGGTGGCGAGAATCGCCGCCGCCGGCGCCACCCCAAGCCTGCTGGAGCTGCTGGACCGCACACACCTTGCCGCGATCGAAGCCTACCGACCGATGGGGTTGCGCACCGACGCCGCGGCGCTGCTCCTCGCCGCAGCGGACACCGGTCCCCGAGCCGGTGACGACCTGGCGGTGATCGCACGACTGTGCCTGGCCGCGGGAGCGGAAGAGGTCTTCACGGCGACCGACGCGACCGAAGCAGAGGCACTCCTCGCCGCCCGGCGACTCGCCTACCACGCGATGGCGCACCTCGCCGCGACCACCTTCCCGACCGGCAACGGGGTGGTCATCGTGGATGACATCGCGGTACCCCGCACGGCGCTAGCGGCCACGCTCGACGGTGTGGCGCGGATCGCCGCCGCCCACGGTGTGACCGTTGGCGTGGTTGCCCATGCTGGCGACGGCAACTTGCATCCCAACATCCTCGTGGACGAGACCGATCCGGCCAGCGTCGCCGCCGGTCAGGCGGTATTCGACGAGATCATGGAGCTCGCGTTGTCGCTGGGTGGCACCAGCACCGGCGAGCACGGCGTCGGTGTGCTGAAGCGGGACTGGTTGGCGCGGGAGCTGGGACCGGTCGGGCTCCGGGTACACCGTGCGATCAAGCAGGCGCTGGACCCGGACAACCTCCTCAACCCCGGCAAGGTCCTCTGACCGCGGTCAGGCGGAGTCGGCGGCCAGCGGCGCGGAGGCGCTCCACGTCACCCGCTGGCGGGCCTCCTGCGCGCTGCGGTCGTCGGGCATCCGCTGCGCCTCCCGCTCCGCCTCCACCATCGCGAGGTACGCCGCGACCTCCCGCTCCACCGTCTCCGCCGACCACCCCAACTCGGCAGCGAGGATGGACGCCACGTGCCGGGCGGATTCGGTGCCCCGATGCGGGGTCTCCACAGCTATCCGGGTACGCCGCAGCAGCACGTCGGCCAAGTGGCGTGCTCCTTCCGCCCGCACCGCGTACGCGACCTCCGCGGCCAGGTACTCCGGGGCGCCGGCCACCGGCCCGGTGAGATCCGGATGGTCGTCGGCCAGCCGCAGCACCTCGGGAGCGAGCGTGCCGTACCTCTCGAGGAGGTGTTCGGCGACGCCCACCGCCACCTGGTGCCGGTACGCGAGCCCAGCCCGGTCCCGCCACATCGCCGGGTACCCGTCGGCTCCGAGCAGCGGCAGCCAGGCGGTGGTCGACGGTCGCACGTCACCACCGAGCCGACGGGCGGCCCGATCCACCACGTCGGCGGCCATCACCCGATAGGTGGTGAGTTTGCCGCCGGCCACCAGGAACAGCCCGAGCATCGGTTCCACCACGGCGTGCTCGCGGGACAGCGCTGACGTGGCGTCGTCCTCGCCGGCGAGCAGCGGACGCAGACCGGCGTAGACCCCCTCGATGTCGGCGGGAGTGAGCTGACGGTCGAGCACCTGGTTCACCAGTGCCAGCAGGTAGCCGACGTCGTGGGAGGAGGCGACCGGGTGGCTGCGGTCGAGGGTCCAGTCGGTGTCGGTGGTGCCGATGATCCAGTGCCCGCCCCACGGCAGCACGAACAAGACCGAGGTGGGGGTGCGGAGGATCAGCCCGGCATCCCCGGTGATGGCCGAGCGGGGAACCACCAAGTGGACCCCCTTGCTGGCCCGTACCCGCAGCTCCGGCCGGGCGTCGGGCAGCATGGCGCTGATGTCGTCCATCCACACGCCCGTGGCCGCGATCACCGTCCGGGCGGCCACCGGGAACTCCTCTCCGGTCTCGGTGTCCCGAACCACCGCGCCGGTCACCTCACGAGACCGCCGGGTGAGTCCCACCGCGCGAACACCGGTGACGACGGCCGCGCCGAGACTGGCCGCGGTGCGCGCCAACGTGACCACCAAGCGGGCGTCGTCGACCTGCCCGTCGTAGTAGCGCACCGCACCGGCGATCGCGTCGGCGCGGAGACTGGGGAACAGCCGCCGCGCTGCGGTGCGGGAGAGGTGTCGGTGCCGCGGCATGCCACGCCCGCGCCCCACCAGCCCTGCGAACGTGTCGTAGAGCGCCACGCCGGCGCCGTAGTAGACCCGCCGTCCAGACCGGCGGATCAGCCCATCAGCGGGCAGCGGCGCCAAGATCGGCACAGACCGCACCAGGTGGGGTGCGAGCCGGGTCGCGAGCAACCCACGCTCGGTGAGGGCCTCACGCACCAGGCCGAATTCGAGCTGCTCCAGGTAGCGCAGGCCGCCGTGTACCAGCCGGGAGGAGCGGGAGGAGGTGCCGGCTGCGAGGTCCCTCGCCTCGACCAGCGCCACCGACAGCCCACGTGCCGCGGCGTCCAGCGCTGCGCCGGCACCGGTGACTCCACCACCGATGACGAGCACGTCGAACTGTTGCCGGCGCAACCGCGACAGGTCTGAGGCCCTCCGTCGCGGGTCCAGCCGGGCGGCGGCGTACCGGGAGATGGAAGGATCGCGCACCCGTCCACGGTAACTAGCGGGCGCACCGTACGGTGACGGTCGTGACTGCTGCCTCCACCCCTTCCCCGCGGAGCAACGGGGCGATCGTCGCCGCTGTCCTGATCGGCGTCTTCGTCGTTGGCGCCACCGTCACCATCCAGACGCTCGGCTGGGGCGTCGACCAGCTGTTGATCCTCTTGGGGCTCGGAATGTCGTGGCTGGTGGGCCCGGCCACCAGTCTGGTGAACGCTGGTCTGCTCGCCGTCCCTGTCCTGCTGCTCGCGCGCATCCCGCGCTCACCCGCGGTGCGCGCGGTCGGCCAGGTCTGGACGATCGGTGTGGTCGCTCTCGCGGTGCTGGGCTCGGTGCGGGCTCTGCCGCCCACCCAGCCGGAGCTTCTCCTCGCCCTACAGGCGGCGTTGGCGCTCCTGCTCGGCTGGCTGTTTCGACCCCGTGGCCTGCCTCGGCATCGACCTAGCCCCGGCACGTACGCGGGAGCGGTGATCACCGGCGGTGCGGTGCTGCTGCCGTGGCTGTGGTTCGGTGCGCTGGGCGGTATGGCGGAGACACTGCTGGCGGTGGCGGCGGCGGCCGCTGTGGGACGCTTCGCCGCCGTGGCGTTGAGCGGTCGTTTCTGGCCGCACGTCGCGACCAGCCGTACCCGGCTGGTGGTGGTCGGTGGGCTGGTGGCTGGTGTCACCCTGTTGCTGGTCGCGGCGGGCACCGGCGGCTCCGGGGCCCAACTGCCGCTCATGCTGCTGTTTCCGCCGTTGGGGTTCGCCGCGGCTGCGCTGTCTCCTTGCGGGCAGCCGTCGGCCGACGGCGGTGACGTCGCGGGACCATGCCCGGCTCTGTGGGTGCTGTTCGCGATCGCGCTGATGGGTCCGCTCGCCTTCCTCGACCCGGAGGAGGTGACGCTGCTCCTGGACGCGCGCGACGTGCCGTTCTGGGCCGGCGTCGCCGCGTTGTGCGGGCTGCTGGTCGCCCTGCTCCTTGGCCTCGCCTGGACATTCGGTCGACGCGTCCTGACCAGCCGGCCGGGGTGGGCCTGGGGGTTGACGGTGGTCGTGGTGGTCGCTGGCACCGCCACTCACATCGGGTGGGGACAACCGGGCTTCCACGGCGAGCGCCTCTTCGTGATCATGGCCGACCAGGCGGATCTCACCGGGCTGCCCAGTGGGGCCGGCCAAGCCGGGCGAGACGCCCGGGCCACTGAGGTGTACCGGCGCCTGGTGACGCATGCCGAGCGCAGCCAGGCCGACCTGCGCGCCGACCTGGAGCGGCTGCGCCTGTCGTACCGGCCGTACTACCTGGTCAATGCCGTCGAGGTGCAGGGCGGCCCCGCGGTGCGGGCATGGTTGTCCACGCGTGACGACGTGGACCGGGTGCTCGTCTCGCAACGGCTCCGGCCGTTGCCGGCGCCGATCGACGTCGACTCGGGTACGCCAGGGCTCACCCCGGAAGAGCGGGAGTGGAACCTCACCGCGATCCGCGCCGACCAGGTCTGGTCACGCTTCGGTGTCACTGGCGAAGGTATCGTCGTCGGCTCCTCGGACAGTGGCGTGGACGCCGCACACCCGGCGTTGGCGGACGGCTTCCGCGGCGGGCCCTACTCGTGGTTCGATCCCTGGAACGGCACGGACGCCCCCACCGACTCCGCCGGGCACGGCACCCACACGCTCGGATCGGCCGTGGGTCGGGGAGGCATCGGGGTCGCACCCGGGGCCGAGTGGACGGCGTGCGTCAACCTCTACCGCAACGGCGGCAACCCGGCGTACTACCTGGACTGTCTGCAATTCATGCTGGCGCCGTTCCCGCCCGGCGGTGATCCGTGGCGTGACGGTCGTCCGGAGCTCGCACCGCACGTGCTGACGAACTCCTGGGGCTGCACCCGGAACGAAGGCTGTGACTTGGACGCGCTGCGGCCGGCGACCGCAGCGCTGGCCGCGGCTGGCATCTACGTGGTGGTCGCCGCTGGCAACACCGGTCCGTTCTGCGGTTCGGTGCAGGATCCACCCGCGCCCTACCAGGATGTGCTGACGGTGGGTGCCGTGACCAGGGACAACCACGTCGCCAGCTTCTCCAGTCGAGGCCCGACACCCGACGGGGTCGCGAAACCGGACCTGGTCGCTCCCGGTGTCGGCGTCGTGTCGGCGATGCCGGGCGGTGGCTACGCCAAGCTCAGCGGTACGTCGATGGCGACTCCTCACGTGGCGGGTGTCGTGGCGCTGATGTGGTCCGCCAACCCCGACCTGATCGGTGACGTGGCCACGACCACCGAGATCCTCCGCTCCACCGCCGAGCCGCTGGACGTAGCCGAGGGCGTGTGTTCAGGCTCTGGGTCGCTGGTCGGCGCGGGACTGATCAACGCCGAGGCGGCGGTCGAAGCGGCTCTCGACCGCTGACGCGCCACCGGGCCCGTCCGGCACTGGCTCGGCCGGACGGGCCCGGTGAGGGCGCGTCACTGGGTGAACAGGACGGACAGGCTCTCACGCGCGGCGATCCGCCGGATCGCCTCCGCCAGCAGGGGTGCGACCGAGACGACCTGGACCCGGTCGGAGAGTGGGACTGGCTGGTTCTCCACCGTGTCGGTGACCAGCAGTCGCTGGATCGGACTCTCCTCCAGCCGTTGCATCGCCTTGCCCGCGAAGACTCCGTGGGTAACGGCAGCGTAGACGGACCGCGCACCACTGTCTACCAGGCACTGGGCGACCTCCACGAGGGTCCCCGCGCTGATGGTGAAGTCGTCCACGATCAAGGCGTCCCGCCCGGCCACGTCTCCGATGAGGTCGATGACCTGTGGGCTCTCGGTGTGGTCGATGCGCTCCTTGTCGGCGATCGCCAGGCTGGCGCCTAGCCGTCGAGCGAACTGGCGCGCCTTCTTGGCGAATCCGGCGTCGGGAGAGACCACGACGAGATCACGGAGACCGAGGCCGTTGATCGCTTCGGTGAGCACGGGAAGTGCGTACAGGTCGTCGACGGGGATGCCGAAGAAGCCCTGGATTTGAGGCGCGTGCAGGTCCACGGTCACCACTCGGTCCGCACCAGCGGCCTCGATCGACTGGGCACATACCCGGGCCCGGATCGACACCCGCGGTTCGTCCTTCTTGTCGCCTTTGGCGTAACTGAAGTAGGGCAGCACCACGGTGACGGACGCCGCACTAGAACGTTTAAACGCGTCGATCCAAAAGAGCAACTCTACGAAGTGGTCATTGGCCGGGAAGACGGTCGACTGCACCAGGTAGACGTGGCGTCCACGAACGTTCTGACCAATCCGGACGAAGAGATTACCCTCCGAGAACTGGATGACCTCACTGCGACCGGGTGCGACGCCAAGTTGATCACAGATTGCGGCCGTGAGCTTCGGGCTCGCCGAGCCGCCGAACACCAGAATGTCGTCACTAACCATCACTGCCCGCCTGCGCACGTGCCGACAACCCCTCCGATCCTCGCACACCCCCTTCGGCGGGGTACGTAGCCGGGGCCGCGCGCGGCACCAGAGCAGAAAAACGGCCCCCGAGGAACCCCCGGGGGCCGCTACCGATCAACCGGTCAGAAGTCCATCCCGCCCGCATCGGGCGCCCCAGCCGGAGCCTTCTCCTTCTCCGGCTTGTCCGCCACCACGGCCTCCGTGGTGAGGAACATCGCGGCGATCGACGCAGCGTTCTGCAGCGCCGACCGGGTGACCTTCGCCGGGTCGGTGATGCCGGCGGCGAGCATGTCGACGTACTCACCGGTAGCGGCGTTCAGGCCGTGGCCCTGCTCCAGGCCGCGAACCTTCTCGACGACGACGCCGCCCTCGAGGCCGGCGTTCATCGCGATCTGGCGCAGCGGAGCGTCCAGCGCCAGCTTGACGAGCTGGGCACCGGTCGCCTCGTCGCCGGTGAGCTCAAGCTTGTCGAAGGCGGTCTTGCCGGCCTGCACCAGCGCGACACCGCCACCGGGCACCATGCCCTCTTCCACACCGGCCTTGGCCGCCCGCACGGCGTCCTCGATATAGTCGGGTTGTCCTTCCTCCACCATAAGCACCGTCTGTTTGCCGCGGCAGAAGTTCAGCACTTCTTCGTCGCACAACGGATAAGTGACGTTGAGGACATAGATGGGAATTTGCGAGCGGCCGAATACATCGCTTAAACCCAGTTGCGAAAGGGCGCGAATGAGGTTGTTGTACATGCCGCCCTGCACGATGATTCCAAGCTCATCGTGCGCGCCAGGAAATACCTCATTCAATCCCCGGCGCTGTATGAACTCCACCGCCGCCGGGAAGCGCTGCTGCACCTTTTCCTGTTCGTGCCGCATCGTGTGCGGGGGGCCGGTGTACCCTTCCTCGCCA
>CAYTMR010000076.1:15977-16678 GCA_964438855.1 uncultured Micromonosporaceae bacterium | reverse complement strand
TCCGGCATCGAGAACTACTCCATGCACATCGACGGCCGTCAGCGTGGTGAGCCGCCATATTGCCTGCTTGACTACTTCCCCGACGACTTCCTCACCGTCATCGACGAGTCGCACGTCACCGTGCCACAGATCGGTGGGATGTACGAGGGCGACGCGTCCCGTAAACGAGTGCTCGTCGAGCACGGATTCCGCCTGCCTAGCGCACAGGACAACCGGCCACTGCGCTTCGACGAGTTCCTTGAGCGGGTCGGCCAGATGGTGTTTCTATCCGCCACCCCAGGCTCCTGGGAGCTGGAGCAGGCCGGCGGGCAGGTGGTGGAGCAGGTCATCCGACCGACCGGCCTGGTGGATCCGGAGGTGATCGTCAAGCCCACCAAAGGGCAGATCGACGACCTCATGCACGAGATCCGGCTCCGCACCGAGCGGGATGAGCGGGTGCTGGTCACCACTCTGACCAAGAAGATGGCGGAGGATCTCACCGACTACCTGCTCGAGCATGGCTTCCGGGTGCGCTACCTGCACTCGGAGGTCGACACGCTGCGTCGGGTGGAGCTACTCCGAGAGCTGCGGCAGGGTGAATACGACGTACTGGTCGGCATCAACCTGCTTCGGGAAGGACTCGACCTGCCGGAGGTGTCGCTGGTAGCCATCCTCGACGCCGACAAGGAAGGTTTCCTGCGGTCCGAGACGTCGTTGATCCA
>CAYTMR010000076.1:0-15967 GCA_964438855.1 uncultured Micromonosporaceae bacterium | reverse complement strand
ACTCATGGGCCCACCCGGGAGCTCATCCTCGGCGAAGAGCACCAGCGATACCCAGACGTTGACCCGCAACCCGAAGATTTCAGCGGTACGTCCTCATTGATCGCGACAAGGAAGGTTTCCTGCGTAGTGGCCGCTCACTGATCCAGACCATCGGAAGGGCCGCGCGTAACGTCTCCGGTCAAGTCCACATGTACGCCGACACCATCACCCCGTCGA
This sequence comes from uncultured Micromonosporaceae bacterium, assembly GCA_964438855.1. GTDB lineage: Bacteria > Actinomycetota > Actinomycetes > Mycobacteriales > Micromonosporaceae > Natronosporangium. Next base: position 15,751 of record CAYTMR010000076.1, on the reverse strand, counting down.
TGGCGGCGGCGATCGAAGAGACCAACCGGCGTCGGGCCAAGCAGATCGCCTACAACCAGGCCAACGGCATCGACCCGCAGCCTCTGCGGAAGAAGATCCACGACATCCTGGACGACATCTACCGGGAGGCCGAGGAGACCGAGGGCGTCTTGGCGGATAACGGTCCGGGTGGGGCGGTGATGGTGGGAGGCCGTGGGCGACAGGTGTCGCGGGGCAAGGCGCCGGTGCCCGAGACCCGTTCGCGCGGACGGGCCGTGGTGGCGGCGACCGAAGGGATGGCCCGTGCCGAGTTGGCGCAGCTCATCCAGGACCTCAACGAGCAGATGCTGGCTGCAGCCCGGGAGTTGCAGTTCGAACTGGCCGCCCGCATCCGGGACGAGATCGCCGAGCTGAAGAAGGAGCTGCGGAGCATGGACGCCGCGGCCTGATCACCGCCGGCCTACACCGGCACCGTCTCCGCCAGCGGCGGCATGGGGCAGTGGAGCATCGAGCAGATGGTCCGTAGCAACTCCGCTTCGGCCACGGTCATCTCGCCGTCATGGCTGATGACGGCGACCAGGCTCTCGACCAGCGCCTGCTTGTCGGTAGGGCCCAGGCCGTCGAGTGACGCCCAAACGTTCTCCAGCGCCGCTACCCCGTAGGGCGGTGGTGCGTACACCGCTGGCTGGTCGGGGAACAACCGCTGCGCACCCATCGCGAACGCCCGGGCGGCCGACTGCGGGTCTGGATGGCCCTCTTGGGCGAGGACGGCGAGCAGTGTGAGCGCCGCGGAGCGACTGCTCCGCAGGGAACGGCGCCGCCGCCCCCAGGATGGTGCGCGGTGCGTCGCCTCGTACAGCTCCTCCTGCAGCAGGCGTGACAAGCAGTACTCGTGGACGCTGAGGCGTCCGTCAGCCCGGATCAGGGCGTGCACCGTGGTCATGATCGCGTCCCGCTCGGGCCGTCCACGCAGGACCGGGAAGGCCACCTCGGCCAGCGGCAGGCGCAGCATCGGGTGCAGCGACGCGAGCGCCTCCCGCTCTGCCCACGCCGCGTCGGCTACCTGTGCACCGTGGTGGGCGGCGATCACCGCATGCTGATGGTGGCGTACCTCCGGGTGACCGGAGAGCAGCAGGCCGAAGATCAACGGCAGCACCGTGTCGGGGCGACGGGCGCGTTCCCGGAAGGGCTTCGGAATGTGCCGCAGGATCGCGCCGGCTCGCCGGTACACCGACTCGTCGAGGTCGCCGACGGTCGCGGCGACCTCGCGCGGGCGAGCCGGAAGCCTGGTGTCCGCCGCTGGTAGGCCGCTGCCGCTCGTGTGGCCACCGAGGCCCATCGCGCGGTCCTCCGCCAGCCCAGACGGTGGCGTGGCGGCCCACTGGCGGCGCAGCGCTTCCAGCTCTTCACGCTTCACCGACGGGTCCAGTACCTGGATCCGACGCAGCAGCGGCGGATGGGTGGCGAACAGCCCGGAGAACCCTCCCGAGCCGAACAGCATGTGGCTGACATCCTCGGCCTTCGCGTTGCGGAGCTCGGAGCCGTCCGATAGGCCGGCGATCTTCTTCAACGCACCCGTGAGGCCCGCGGTCTGCCGGGTGAACTGGACCGCGGAGGCGTCGGCGAGGTACTCGCGTTGCCGGGAGACCGCCGCCTTGATGATGCGTCCCACGAAGACACCGACCGAGCCGATGACCAGCAACGCCAGTCCGAGCAGCGGCAAGGGGTTGCGTTCCCGACTACGCACCCGCAGCAGGATGCGGCCGACGTAGCTGAGCACCAGGATGCCGAAGAGCAGACCCATCAGCCGGATGTTCAAACGCATGTCACCGTTGACGATGTGACTGAACTCGTGGGCGATCACGCCTTGCAGTTCGTCGCGGTTGAGGCGTTCCAACGCACCCCTCGTCACCGCGACCGCGGCGTCGGACGGTGACCAACCAGCAGCGAACGCGTTGATGCCCGGTTCGTCTTCCAGAACGTAGAGCTCCGGCACCGGCACCCCGGACGCGATCGCGACCTCCTCCACGACATTACGTAGTCGGCGAAGGTGAGGATCAGTGGTGTCGGTCGGCACCGGGGTGGCGCCGAGCGACCGGGCCACACGGCCGCCGCCACCGCCGCGCAGGGCAAGCGTGCGAAACAGTGACGCCGTGCCGATGAGCGCCACGACGACCGTGCTGGTCGCGGCGAGGACTACCGCGGCATCCGACGGTGTCTCACCAAGACCGCCGACGAACAGGAGCAGTACCGCCAGATCGACCATCGTCACAATGCCGACGACGGCGAGGAGGAACAGCAGCACCAATCGGCTGGAGATTCGCCTGACCTGACGCTGACGCTCGAAGAAGTTCATCGACACTCGCGGGCGGGATCAGAACTGGACGCGAGGGGCGTCGCGCTGCTCCGGCTCGTCGATCTCGAATAGTGCGGCGGGCCGGAAGCCGAACCAGCCGGCGACGAGGTTCGAGGGGAACGTCTCGCGCTTGTTGTTGTACGCCATGACCGCGTCGTTGTAGTGCTGGCGGGCGAACGCCACCCGGTTCTCGGTCGAGGTGAGCTCCTCCGACAGCTGCATCATGTTCTGGTTGGCCCGAAGGTCGGGGTAGGCCTCGGAAAGCGCGAGCAGCCGGCCGAGAGTCTGGCTCAAAGCCCCCTCCGCCCCAGCCAGCTGCGCCATGGCTCCCGGCTCGCCGGGGTTGGCCGCAGCCGTGGACTGGGCGCTCACCGCCCGGCTGCGGGCTGCGATCACCGCCTCCAGCGTCTCCCGCTCGTGCTTCATGTAGCCCTTGGCGGTCTCCACGAGGTTGGGGATGAGGTCGTGACGCCGTTTGAGCTGCACGTCGATCTGGGCGAACGCGTTCTTGTAGGTGTTTCGGGCCCGAACCAGACCGTTGTAGAGCGAGGCCACCCACAACGCGATGAGCCCCAACACCACCAGACCGGCGCAGCCGATCAGCATCTCCATGTGTCTTCCTCCACCTCTCTTGGCCGCACCAGAGAACGCGTTCTTGTAGGTGTTACGCGGATGCAGCCAGGTCGACGCTACGTTCGTCTGGCGTGCCCCCATACCCCCGTGGCGTCGCCTCAGGGCAGATCGGTGAAGTGTTCCACCACCGGAGGCCGAGCGAAGTACGGGCTGATCTCGGCGCGCCAGGCTGGGAAGCGGTCGCTCTCCCGGAAATTCTGTAGGTGCGCCTCGACCGAGTCCCACTCGACCAGCAGCACGAACCGGGTCGGTGTCTCCACCCCCCGCGTCATCCGCACCGAGCGGCATCCGGGTGTTGTCGCGACCAGGTGGCGCGCCCGGGCGTACGCCTGGGCGAATTCTTCCTCCTGGCCGGCGACCACGTCGATCAGAGCGACCTCGAGCACCATGCTGGAACCATGCCATGGCCGGCGACCGGTGGTGTCAGTGGGTAGGGGGTGACCGGAGGTGCCTACCCTCTTCGCGGTTCCCCCTCTTCAGGTGGAATACTTGCGGGCTGGTGGAGGGGAGTATCCCCCCGTGGCGTCGTCGTCAACACGGACCAACCACGAGCGCGGATGGTGCCCGGCGTCGTCGACCACCTCGCCGAGGTGGTGGGAGAGACCTCCAGAGCATCAGTGTGCTCTGGTGGAGGTTCGTGGCGATGGACGTGTCGGGTTGGGTCTGGGCAGCGACCCTGCTCGGACTCGGCGGGGTGCTGACTGCCGACCTCATCATCATCGGGCGTCGCCCGCACGCCCCGTCGCTGCGCGAGTCGGTGTACTGGTCGGTGCTCTACGTCGGGCTGGCTGCGGCGTTCGGGCTGGTCGTCTGGCTTGGCTACGGTGCAACCTACGCCGGTGAGTACTACGCCGGCTGGCTGGTGGAGAAGAGTCTGTCGGTCGACAATCTCTTCGTCTTCATGCTGATCATGAGCCGGTTCGCCGTGCCGCGGGCGTACCAGTCGCGGGTGCTGTTGATCGGGATCGTCCTCGCGCTGGTGATGCGAGGCGCCTTCATCGCCACCGGCGCCGTGCTGACCAGTCACTTCAGGTGGATCTTCTATCTTTTCGGGGCTTTCCTGATCTTCACCGCGGTGAAGGTCGCACGGGACGGTCATCAGGAGCCGGACGAGTTCAAAGAGAACCCGCTCATCCGATGGACCCGAAGGCTGCTGCCGGTCAGCCCACAGTACGACCGGGGACGGATGCTCACCTCCGTCGACGGACGTCGGATGGTCACGCCGATGCTAATCGTCATGATCACTATCGGTACCACCGACTTGATCTTCGCTTTGGACTCCATCCCCGCGATCTTCGGCGTCACTCGGGAGCCGTACCTGATCTTTACGGCCAACGCCTTCGCCCTCATGGGGTTGCGGCAGCTGTACTTCCTCATCGGCGGGCTGCTCGAACGGCTGGTGTACTTGTCGGTTGGCCTGGGTCTGGTGCTGGGATTCGTCGGCGGGAAGATGGTGGTGGAGGCGCTGGCAGAGAACAACCTGCCCTTCGTCAACGGGGGCCAACCAGTGTCCTGGGCACCGCACGTGCCGATCTGGCTTTCACTCACCGTCATCTTCGGCCTGTTGGGCGCGACAACGGTAGCGAGTCTGTGGCGATCCGTGCGCGATCGCCGCGCCGCGCTGCGTGCCGGCCCAGACACCTCCGCGCCCAGTCCTCCGCCACCTCCGCCGACTAGCGCCCCGTCGCCGGAGATTCTCGACTGAGCTGGTCAGCCGCGATGCTTGCGGCAGGCGGCTGCGCGGGCGCGTTCGGCGGGGTCGAGCACCAGTTTGCGCAGTCGGACAGCCTCGGGTGTCACCTCGACGCATTCGTCGAAGCGGCAAAACTCCAGCGCTTGCTCCAACGACAGGCGGCGCGGCGGGGTCAGCCGCTCCAACTCCTCGCCGGTGGAGGCGCGAATGTTGGTGAGCTTCTTCGCCTTCGTGATGTTGACGTCCATGTCGTCGGACCGGGAGTTCTCTCTGACGATCATGCCCTGGTAGACCTCGGTGCCCGGTTCGACGAAGAGGGAGCCACGCTCCTGCAAGTGGAACATGGCGAAGGCGGTCACTACCCCGGCCCGATCGGCCACCAGGGAGCCTGTGGCGCGCGTCCGCACCTGGCCGGACCACGGCTCGTACCCTTCGAAGACGTGGTGGGCGATGCCGGTTCCGCGGGTCGCGGTGAGGAACTCGGTACGAAAACCGATCAGGCCACGTGCGGGGATGAGCCACTCCGAGCGGACCCATCCTGTGCCCTGGTCGACGAGGTGCTCCATTCGACCTTTCCGGGCGGAGAGGAGCTGGGTGACGCTACCGACGTACTCGTGCGGGACGTCGACGGTGAGGCGCTCCACCGGTTCATGCAGTCGTCCGTCGATCTCTGTGGTTTGCCGACCGTCAGTTCGTATCCTTCTCGCCGCATCTGCTCGACCAGGATCGCCAGCGCCAGTTCGCCGCGGCCCTGCACCTCCCAGGTGTCTGGTCGATCCGTGGGCAGCACGCGCAGTGACACGTTGCCGATTAACTCACGTTCGAGGCGTTCCTTGACCAGTCGGGCGGTGACCTTGGCGCCCTTCACCCGCCCGGCCAGGGGGGAGGTGTTGATCCCGATGGTCATCGAGATCGCGGGTTCGTCCACGGTGATCGGTGGCAGCGGACGCGGGTCCTCGGGGTCGGTGAGCGTCTCGCCGATCGTGATGTCAGGGATGCCCGCTACCGCGATGATGTCTCCCGGCCCGGCCTCGACGGCGGGGCGTCGCTGTAGCCCTTCGGTGAGCAGCAGCTCGGTCACGCGGATCTGGGTGGCGCTACCGTCGTGTCGACACCAGGCGACGGTCTGGCCCTTTCGCAGGCGGCCCTGCCGGATCCGGCACAGTGCCAGCCGCCCCAGGAAGGGGGAGGCGTCCAGGTTGGTCACGTGTGCCTGGAGCGGATGCCCATCCTGATAGGTGGGTGGCGGAATGGTCTCCAGCAGGGTCGCAAACAGCGGCTCCAAGTCGGTGGAGTCGGTGGGGACCGCGCCACCGTCGGGTTGGTGGAGCGTGGCGACGCCGAAGCGGGCGCAGGCGTAGACGGTCGGAAAGTCGAGCAGGTCAGCCGGCGCATTCGCACCGGCCACGTCCATGATCAGCTCATAGGTGGCGTCGACCACGTCCTTGATACGCGCGTCCGGGCGGTCCACCTTGTTGACCACCAGGATGAGGGGTAGCTGGGCGGCCAACACCTTGCGCAGCACGAATCGGGTCTGTGGCAGAGGTCCTTCGGAGGCGTCCACGAGTAGGAGCACCCCGTCGACCATGGTCAGGCCGCGCTCCACCTCGCCGCCGAAGTCGGCGTGGCCAGGGGTGTCGACGATGTTGATGGTGACCGGATCGAGGCCAGGGCCCCGGTAACGCACCGCGGTGTTCTTGGCCAGGATCGTGATGCCCTTTTCCCGCTCCAGGTCCATCGAGTCCATGACCCGCTCGGTCGGCTCGCCACGCGTACCCACCGCCCCGGCGTGTCGGAGCATCGCGTCGACCAGCGTGGTCTTGCCGTGGTCGACGTGGGCCACGAGAGCGACGTTGCGAAGGTCGGTGCGCACCGGCATGGGTTCCATCCTGCCAGGGGTGGGATCACCGTTTCGGTCAGCGGGTGAGCGTCCCGATAGGGTGCTTCCGTGGTGAGTCTCTGGAAGGGCGTCGCCGCCACCGTCGGCCGGTTGCGTCGCCCGTTGGGCAGGCCGGTCCCCGCGAAGCCAGCTTCCCCGCGTCAAGTCGCGGCGCTGCGCCGGCGCCGACTGGTGTACGCCCCCGAACTGGACGGGCACGCAGACCCGGGGGAGATCGTGTGGACCTGGGTGCGCTACGAGGACGACCCGGACCGGGGCAAGGATCGTCCCGTCCTCGTGGTCGGACGGGACGGGCGGATCGTCTTCGGTTTGATGCTCTCGAGCCGCGCGGACCGGCATGGACAGCGGCATTGGCTCGCGCTCGGCGCCGGCGACTGGGACCGCGAGCGGCGGCCGAGTTGGGTGCGGCTGGACCGGGTGCTCACCATGCGGGAGGACGCCATCCGCCGAGAAGGCGCGGTGCTGGACCGGGCCAGATTCGACCGGGTCTGCCAGGTGTTGCGCGCCAGTTACGGCTGGGTCTGATCCTCGGGCGGCAACGGCTCGAGCTCGCGCAGGAAACCACGAGCGGAGAGGAAGTCGCGCAGATAGTCGCGGTGCTGATCGCAGGCCAGCCAGGTCTTGCGACGTTCGGGCGAGTGCAGGCGTGGGTTGTTCCAGCGCAACGACCAAGTGGCGGTGGCGCGACAACCCTTAGCTGAGCAGATCATGGCTCCAGACACGATAGCGCCGGGCGGCCACGGGGGAAGCCGCCCGGCGACGTGGTGGATCCTACCCATCACCCAGCCCTTGATGTCTACCCCGCTGAGTGTGCCCGTTTGGTTAATTTTCTTTCCGACGTTCGATGGCAGGGGGTGGCCGACGGTCTGGCTTCGATAGATCTTCGATACCTGGTCCGCTCCCTACGGAGGACGTGTCAGGCTGGGTAGCAGTCGTACCGCGTGGCGCCGGGAGGAGCTATGGAGACCAGCACGCCCGCGCAGGACGCGACGCTCATGGAGCGCGCCCTGTTTGAGGTCAAGCGGGTGATCGTCGGACAGGACACGTTGATCGAGCGGATGTTCGTCGCCCTCCTCGCCCGCGGGCACTGCCTGTTGGAGGGCGTGCCCGGGGTGGCGAAGACACTCACCGTCCAGACCGTGGCGAAGGTCGTCGGTGGGACCTTCGCCCGGGTGCAGTTCACCCCGGACCTCATGCCCGCCGACATCATCGGGACCCGGATCTATCGACAGTCCACCGAGAAGTTCGACGTGGAACTCGGCCCAATCTTCGTCAACTTCCTTCTGGCCGACGAGATCAACCGAGCGCCGGCCAAGGTGCAGTCGGCGCTGCTGGAAGTCATGGCGGAGCGGCAGGTCTCCATCGGCGGTGAGACTTTCCCCGTGCCCGAACCATTCCTGGTGATGGCGACTCAGAACCCGATCGAACAGGAGGGCGTCTATCCACTGCCCGAAGCGCAGCGGGACCGGTTCTTGATGAAGATCGTGGTCGGTTACCCCACCGACCTCGAAGAACGCGAGATCATCTATCGCATGGGGGTCAGTCCACCGGAGCCGGAGGTGGTGTTCTCTCCCGACGACCTCGTCCGGTTGCAACGCAAGGCCGACCAGGTGTTCGTCCACAACGCGCTGATCGACTATGCGGTGCGGTTGGTCGTGGCCACGCGGCAGCCGGCCGACCATGGCCTGCCGGATGTCGCGCGACTGGTCCAGTACGGGGCAAGCCCGCGAGCCTCGCTCGGCATCGTGCGCTCGGCCCGGGCGCTGGCGGTCATGCGCGGGCGCGACTACGTCCTGCCGCAGGACATCACCGACGTGGCGCCGGACATCCTGCGCCACCGACTGGTGTTGAGCTACGAGGCGCTGGCCGACGAGATCCCACCGGACCACGTGGTGAGTAGGGTGCTGAGCACGGTGCCACCTCCGACGGTCGCGCCGCGCCAGCACGCCGCCCCCCACGTGGTGCCGATGCCCCCGGGAGGGCATCCGTCGTGACGGTGGCCCCCGACGCAGTGCTCGCCCGCCTGCAGCTCATCGTCCACCGGCGGTTGGACGGCCTGCTGCAGGGCGACTACCGCGGACTGCTGCCGGGGCCGGGCAGCGAGCCGGGGGAGTCTCGCGAGTACCGCCCCGGGGACGATGTGCGCCGCATGGACTGGCCGGTCACGGCCCGCACCACGGTGCCTCACGTTCGGCAGACCGAGGCCGATCGGGAACTGGAGACCTGGCTGGCGGTGGATCTTTCCGCCAGTCTCGACTTCGGTACCGCGCGCTACCTCAAGCGAGACCTCGCGCTCGCCGCCGCTGCCGCCATGACCCACCTCACAGTCCGTGGTGGCAACCGGATCGGTGCCGTCGTGGGGTCGGGAGCCGCGCCGGTGCGGTGGCTGGCGGCGCGCGCCGGTCGACGGCACGCCCAGGGCCTGCTGCGGGCCATCGCGGGTACCTCCGCTGCGCCGGGTGTGACCGACCTCGGCGGCCTCGTCGACGCGTTGAGCCGGCCTCCCCGCCGCCGCGGCCTCGCGGTGGTGATCTCCGACTTCCTCGCGCCGCCGGCGCAGTGGGCCGGACCGATACGGCGGCTGGCGGTGCGGCATGAGGTACTCGCCGTCGAGGTGCTCGATCCCCGGGAGCTGGAGCTGCCGGACGTGGGCGTACTGGAGCTGATGGACCCCGAGACCGGTGTGGTGCACGAGGTGCGCACCGGCGACCGGCGGTTGCGCCGGGCGTACGCGGAAGCGGCGGCCGCGCAGCGCAACGCGATCGCGGCGACGCTACGCGAGGCCGGGGTGCCTCGGCTACAGCTGCGCACCGACTCGGACTGGCTGCTCGACATGGTCCGGTACGTGGCGGGGCGCCGCCACGCACGCACGAGGGGAGCTGCGCGATGATCCGGTTCCTGCAGCCATGGGGCCTGCTGGCGCTGCTACCGGTCGCGGCGGTGGCAGGGGCCTACCTGTGGCGCCAGTGGCGGCGTCGGGTGCACGCCGTGCGGTTCAGCAATCTGGAGCTGCTCCGCGCCATTGCGCCGTCCGGTCTGGGGTGGCGCCGGCACGTGGCGCCGGCGGCTTTCCTGCTGAGTCTCGTGGCCCTCACCGGGGCGCTGGCCCGGCCAGCGATCGACCGGGAGGAGCCTCTCGAGCGTGCGACCGTGGTCCTCGCCATCGACGTGTCGCTGTCCATGGAGGCCGAGGACGTCGCACCCACCCGGTTGGCGGCCGCGCAGGCCGCAGCGGTCGAGTTCGTCCGAGACCTGCCGCCCCAGCACCATGTCGGGCTGGTGGCCTTCGCCCGTAGCGCCAGCATCCTGGTGCCACCGACCACCGACCGCGACCCGGTGGTCCGGGCGATCGAAGGGTTGGAGTTGGCTGAGGCCACCGCCACCGGTGAGGCGGTCTTCACCAGTTTGGAAGCGGTGCGGATGGTCCCCGCGGCCGGGGCGGAGGAGCCACCACCGGCCCGGATTCTGCTGCTGTCCGACGGCTACCGCACCTACGGTCGCTCCACCCAGGAGGCCGCGACCGCCGCGGTGGAGGCAGGAGTGCCGGTCTCCACCATCGCGTTCGGCACCGATCAGGGCATGGTGGAGATCGGCGGCCAACTGCATCAGGTGCCGGTGGACCGCCGGGCCCTGGCTGCGCTGGCGGAAACCACTGGCGGCCACTATTACGAGGCGGCCAGCCTGCCCGAACTCACCGCCGTGTACGAAGACATGGGTAGCTCCATCGGGCACCAGGTCGTCCCTCGCGAGGTCACTCAGTGGGCCATCGCTGGTGCGCTGCTGCTCGCGTTGGTCGCCGGCGGCCTCAGCCTTCTGTGGACGTCGCGCCTGCCGTAGGCTAGCCCTCCGGCGGCGAGGCTCGCAGGAGGAGTGATGGCTCGAACGGTGTTGGTGACCGGTGGTAACCGGGGGATCGGCCTGGCGATCGCGGAGGCTTTCGTGGCCCAGGGCTACCGAGTGGCGGTGACTCACCGGGGCTCCGGTGCGCCGGCGGGGACGTTCGGGGTCAAGTGCGACGTCACCGACCCGGAGATGGTCGACGCGGCTTTCAGCGCAGTCGAGGCGGAGCTCGGGCCGGTCGAGGTGTTGGTAGCCAACGCTGGCGTCACCGAGGACACCCTGCTCATGCGGATGAGCGAGGAGCAGTTCCATCGGGTACTCGACACCAACCTCACCGGTGCGTGGCGCTGTGCCCGTCGCGCCGCGACCCGGATGGTTCGCGGTAGGTGGGGCCGCATGATCTTCATTTCCTCGGTGGTCGGACTCGCCGGGGGCACTGGCCAGGTCAACTACGCCGCGAGCAAGGCCGGTCTGGTGGGGATGGCCCGCTCGATCACCCGGGAGCTGGGCAGCCGCAACATCACCGCCAACGTCGTGGCGCCCGGTTACGTGCGCACCGACATGACCGCGGTGCTGCCCGAGGAGCGTCAGAACGAATACCGTAAGTTGATCCCGGCCGGGCGGTTCGCCGAGCCGCAGGAGGTGGCCGGTGTGGTCACGTGGCTCGCCAGCGAAGCGGCCGGTTACGTCACCGGTGCGGTGATCCCAGTCGACGGTGGCCTGGGCATGGGACACTGACCGGTCGCAGGCAAGCACGCGAGGACGGGAAGGAAACGCCATGTTGTCCGGAAAGCGACTGCTGGTAACCGGGGTGCTCACCGACCAGTCGATCGCCTTCGCGGTGGCCCGGCTCGCACAGGAGCACGGCGCCGACGTGGTCCTCACCGGGTACGGCCGGCTGTCGCTGGTCCAGCGGATCGCCAAGCGGTTGCCGAAGGAGGCGCCGGTGATCGAGTTGGACGTGACCGATACCGCCCACCTGGCGGCGCTGCCGGACCGGGTCCGGGAGTACGTCGACGGGCTCGACGGGGTGGTGCACTCGATCGCGTACGGGCCACCGGCCACCCTTGGTGGCGGCTTCCTCGACGCGACGTGGGAGGACGTGAGTACGGCGGTCCACGTCTCCACCTACTCGTACAAGGCGCTGGCGATGGCGGCGCTGCCGCTGATGTCGCGGGGCGGTGCGCTGGTAGGGCTGACCTTCGACGCGTCGGTGTCGTGGCCGGCCTACGACTGGATGGGGGTGGCGAAGGCAGGGCTGGAGTCGACGTCCCGTTACCTGGCGCGCTACCTGGGTCCCAAGGGCATCCGCAGCAACCTCGTGTCCGCCGGCCCGCTCCGGACCATGGCGGCGAAGTCCATCCCCGGCTTCGAGCGGTTCGAGGACGAGTGGGTTCGGCGGGCTCCGCTGGGTTGGGAGCTGGCCAACACCGAGCCAGCCGCCCGCGCCTGCCTGGCGCTGCTGTCCGACTGGTTCCCGGCCACCACCGGCGAGATCGTCCACGTCGACGGCGGTTACCACGCGATGGGTGCCTGACCGGTCATCTGGCAGGATGGGCCTGGTGGGGTACGACGCGTTTCTCCTGGTGTCGTTCGGGGGTCCGGAGGGCCCGGACGATGTGCTGCCCTTCCTTCAGAACGTGACCCGAGGCCGGCAGGTGCCGCCGGAGCGACTGGCCGAGGTCGCCGAGCACTACCACCACTTCGGTGGGGTGTCGCCGATCAACGAGCAGTGTCGGACGCTGTTGGCGGCGATTCGGGAGGACTTCGCCGGCAACGGCGTGGACCTACCGGTGTACTGGGGCAACCGCAACTGGCACCCGATGCTCGCCGACACGTTGGCGACCATGCGTGACGACGGGGTGCGTCACGCGCTCGCGTTCGTCACGAGCGCGTACGGCTCCTACTCCAGTTGCCGGCAGTACCTGGAGGACATCGCGGCTGCTCGCGCCGCCGTGGGCCCGCAGGCGCCGTTGGTGTCCAAGCTGCGGCATTACTACGACCACCCCGGCTTCGTCGAGCCCCTCGCCGACGGTGTCCGTCGGGCGCTGACCGAGGTGGCGCCGGTGGCGCGCGAGCGCACCCGATTGGTGTTCGTCGCCCACTCCATCCCGGTGGCGATGGCGCGGTCCGCCGGTCCCGAGGGCGGGTTGTACGAGGCGCAGCTGCGCCAGACCGCCGAGTTGGTGGCCGCGGCGGCCGCTCCGGACCTGTCGTGGGACCTGGTGTGGCAGAGTCGCTCCGGACCACCGCAGGTGCCGTGGCTGGAGCCGGACATCAACGACTACCTGGCGGAGCTACCCCAGCATGGCACCGAGGCGGTGGTGGTGAGCCCGATCGGGTTCGTCTCCGACCATCTTGAGGTCGTGTGGGACCTGGATGTCGAGGCGGCCGAGACGGCCCAGCGAGTGGGGCTGCGATTCGCCCGGGCGGCGACGCCGGGTGACGATCCCCGGTTCGTGACCATGGTGCGAGAGTTGGTGTTGGAGCGGATGGACGCCGAGGCGCCCCGACGGCAGTTGGGCACTCTACCGACGTGGGATACGTGTGCGAACGACTGCTGCCTGACCAAGGCGGGCGCCCGTGAGTGAGCGAAAACCGATCACCACCTGGCTGACCGACATGGACGGGGTGTTGGTCCACGAAGGACAGCCAGTGCCCGGTGCCCCCGAGTTTCTCGCCAAACTGACCGAAGCGGGGCTGCCGTTTCTGGTGCTGACCAACAACTCCATGTACACCCCGCGGGATCTTCACGCGCGGCTGACGCGGATGGGGTTCGTCCTACCAGAGGAGGCCATCTGGACCTCGGCGCTGGCGACCGCGCAGTTCTTGGCCAACCAGCGGCCCAACGGCACCGCGTACGTGCTGGGGGAGGCGGGGCTGACCACCGCGCTGCATGAGGTCGGCTACATCCTCAGCGATTACTCCCCGGACTATGTCGTGTTGGGGGAGACCCGGACCTACAGCTTCGAAGCGGTCACCCGGGCGATTCGTCTCATCAACGACGGAGCACGGTTCATCTGCACCAACCCGGACGCCACCGGCCCCTCTCCGGAAGGAGTGCTTCCCGCAGCCGGTTCGGTGGCCGCGATGATCTCTAAGGCGACGGGGGTGGCGCCCTATTTCGTCGGCAAGCCAAACCCGATGATGATGCGCTCGGCGCTGAACACCATCAACGCTCACTCGGAGACCACCGCGATGATCGGCGACCGGATGGACACCGACGTGTTGTGTGGCCTGGAGGCGGGCCTGCACACGATTCTGGTGCTCACCGGCATCAGCACCAGGGCCGACGTCGACCGGTTCCCCTATCGACCGAGTCGTGTGGTCAACTCGGTGGCTGATCTGATCGACGAGATCGGCTAGCGGCCGTCCAGCGGAGCGTTGCACGCGACCACGAGCGCCTGTCGGCACGCGGCCTGTAGAGGGCGCAGCGCCTCCTCACGTCGTTGCGCCTCGAAACTGTTGACCGCACCGCCGGGTGCGGCGACGCCGGCGAGCGCCAGCATCTGGTCCAGCAGGCTGGCCCGCGCATAGAGTCGTCGGGCACGCGGATTGAACACTGGCGGCAGGTCGCTGCTGTCGTCGCGGCGACGCAGGTCAGCCAGCGCGCCGGCCAGATCAGGACGCCACTTGGCCACGTCGAGACGGCTGAGCTGGACGGTGGCCTCAGCGAGGGCCGCGGTCAGCTCCGCCTCCGCCTCGGCCGGTGTGAGGGCGGGCGGCCTCGGCCCGTTGAGCGGTGACGGGGTCGGCAACGGGTAGCGCCGCCACACCACGGTAGAGAAGTACTCTCCCGATCCTGAGGTGTGAGTACGGACCTCGGGTACCAAACCGCTGTCACCGGCGATCACGCCTTCACCCGCGACCAGGGCCGCGCCGGTGAACGGGGTCCCGGGACCGGGCAGCCCGCGTGGGTCTCCAGGAACCGGCAGGACCAGTGCGATGGCGTCAGGGTGCAGGGAGGACAGGCTGGCCAAGGCTTCCCGTAGTGGCTGCTCGGCGGCTGGATCGACGCCCTCGGCGAACCAGTGGTCCTCAGTGGCTTCGATCTCGTCGGCGACGTCGTCGTACGGGATCAATCCGGCCCGCCACGCCCTGACCCACGCGACGAACCGCACTGATCGCCGGGTCGCATGGGCCGTCGCGCCAGTCGCGGGTGCCATGGGGCAAGCGTACGTGCTCTGCGCCGGTGTGTCCGCTACCGTCGGTGTCACCATCATCCCCGGTGGCGACCTGTCACGGGTCGACGGCGTCGTGCCGCTCGCGGTCATGCCCGATGCGTGCCAGGATCGATGTATGGCGGCGTTGCTCTGGTTCCTGCTGGGGGTGGTACTCGCCGTCGCCGAGGCGTCCGCCGGGACGTTCGTGCTGATCATGTTCGCCGCCGGAGCGCTCGCGGCGGCGGGCACGGCGTGGATGGGTTTCGGGCCGGTCGCCCAGGTGGGTGTCTTCTCGGTGGTGTCGGCGCTGGCGTTGGCGGTGCTGCGGCCGATCATCCGTAGACACGCGTTGCCGGCGCTGCCCGACGACCAGCAACGGATCGGCCTGGCCGGCCTCGAGGGTGCCGTGGGCACCGTGCTGGAACGGGTCACCCAGGACACCGGTCTCGTGCGGGTGGAGGGTGAACTGTGGAACGCGCGCGTCTACGACGCGACCCAGGTGATTGAGCCCGGTGACCGCGTCCGGGTGATCGAGGTACGAGGCACCACGGCGATGGTGTGGCGGGACGAGTTCGCCGATCCGGTCGGCGACGAGGAGAGGACGAGCTGATGGGAGACCCTGTGGTATGGGTGGTGGTGGCGGCGATCGCCTTGCTGGTCGTGGTCACCTTCGGCAAGACCGTGAAGATCGTGCCGCAGCAGCGCATGGACGTGGTCGAGCGGTTCGGGCGGTACCGGCGTACTCTCGGCCCTGGCCTCAACGTCATCATGCCCTATGTGGACCGGATCCGGGCCAAGGTCGACATGCGGGAGCAGGTGTGGAGCTCACCCCCGCAACCGGTGATCACCTCGGACAACCTGGTGGTGTCCATCGATACAGTCCTCTACTTCCGGGTCATCAACCCCAAGGACGCGACGTACGAGATCTCCAGCTTCCTGCAGGGCATCGAGCAGTTGACCGTGACCACACTGCGGAACGTCATCGGGTCGATGGATCTGGAGCGCACGCTGACCAGCCGGGAGGCGATCAACCGGCACCTGCAGGCCGAGCTCGACGACACGACTGGGAAGTGGGGGGTCAAGGTCACTCGGGTCGAGATCAAGGCGATCGAGCCACCACCGAGCATCCGCGACGCCATGGAGAAGCAGATGCGGGCCGAGCGGGACCGGCGGGCCGCAATCCTCAA
>CAYTMR010000075.1:0-16771 GCA_964438855.1 uncultured Micromonosporaceae bacterium | reverse complement strand
TGCCACCGCGGGGGTACCACTGCAGGCTCAAGGTGGGCGGCAGGTGGGTGACCTCGCGGTCATCGATGAAGATCGCTCCCGAATCGACGTCCTCCAGGCCGGCGAGCATCCGCAGGCTGGTCGACTTACCGCAACCAGAGGGTCCGACGAGAACGAGGAACTCCCCGTCACCGATCTCCAGATCAAGCTTGTCAACCGCGGGGACCGTGGAGCCCGGGTAGATCCGGGTGGCCTCCTTGAACGTAACCGTAGCCATCCAAGGCCATCCTTTCACCGGCAGGAACGTGCCGGACGATCCGAGTGAAAGAGACTTACTGGCGCACGACGCATCTGCAGGCGCCAGTGCACTAAAGGTAGACGGTCATCGTCGACTTGCCAAGGCGAGGGTCCAGGAAAATCTATACCCGGCCTCGACGAAATCACCCCAAATGTGGGGTTTGTCGGGCATCGTCGGCGAGGGTTGAACGCTCGGTCAACTGTTCGATGCGGAGCGCTGAACCTCCAAGGCGGTCGCTCTCGGGCGCTTCCGGAGAGCTGCTGGAGGCCCCTGTGTGCTGGTGGAGCCGACGGCGGGACTCGAACCCGCAACCTGCCGCTTACAAGGCGGACGCTCTGCCAGTTGAGCTACGTCGGCGTGTCGGCTCGATCGTACTCACCCGTCGCCAAGGGTGGTCGCCTTGGTGCGGGACGTCGCTAGTCTCAGGCTGTGGCGTGGGTGTCGAGGCGCGTAGCGATCACTCGGTGGCCGGGTGGCAGTGGTGATCCCCGCCCCTACTTCGTCGTATGCGGCGACGACCCGTTGGCTCACGACCTGGTCGAGGAGTTGACCTCGCGGTACAACGCCCAGGTCACCGTACTGCTTCCCTCCCGCCACGGTAACAAGGGCCCTCAGCTGGCCGCTCGTCCCGGCGTCCGGGTGATCGAAGCGCCGCTACTGGACGCGGAGGCGTTCCGCGCGGCGAAGCTCGACCGGGCCGATGGCCTGGCCCTGGTCCAGCAGGACGACGTGGGCAACATCCACGCCGCGCTCCGCGCGCAGGAGGTCAACCCGCGGCTGCGGCTCGTGATCCGGATGTTCAACATGAACCTCGGGCAGGGCATCCGCCGCCTGCTCGGCGACTGCGCGGTCCTCTCCGACGCCTCGATGGCCGCCCCGGAGCTGGTCGCGGCCGCCCTCGGAGTCGTGGCCCCCCACTTCGTGCGGCTACCCAACCGGACCGTTTACGTCGCTCGGCGCGCCGACGTGCACCCCGACGACGTCTTGTGTGGGATCGCCAGGACCCGTGAGAGGGAGATTCCGGAGCTGTTGCCGGCCGACGACCGGGACACCGACCTGGTGCTGGCGGTGGCCAGTCGTCGTGGTCAGCCCGCGCCGCCGCCCGGCGACGGGGAGGGCGAGGAGGCGGTCGCCGACACCCGCCGCAGTCGGCGTCGGGCACGCCGGCGTCGGCGCCTGCTCGCGTTGGGGCGCGCTCTGGTGTCGGTGGTCGACAGCAAGCTCGAGATCGCCACTCTGGTGCTGGTCGGCATGTTCATCGGCGGCGCGGTCGGGATCGGCGTCGTCGACCATCTCGGCCCTTGGGAGGCGGTCTACACCACCCTCATCACCTCACTGGACGCCGGCGACGCCGATCTGCAGTCGAGCGTGGTGCGCCAGGCGCTGCACGCCTTGGTGGCGGTGACCGGCATCGCCCTGGTGCCGGTGCTGACCGCGGCGGTGGTCAACGCGGCGGTCAACGCCCGACTCGCGGCGGTGCTGGGTCGGTTGCATCACCCCATCTTCGGGCACTTCGTGGTGATCGGCCTCGGTTACGTCGGCACCCGGGTCGCCGCCCAGCTGCACGAGCTTGGTTACGAGGTGGTGGCCATCGACCGCTCCGACACCGCGCGGGGTGCCCAGCTCGTGCGTGACCTGGGCATCCCCCTCATCGTCGGAGACGCCAGCCGGGAGGAGGTCCTGCGCCACGCCTGGGTGCGCAACTGCAGTGCGGTGCTCGCCCTCTCCTCATCCGACGTGGTCAATCTCGAGGTGGCGCTGCACGTCCGCAACATCCAGCCGAAGGCCCGGGTCGTGTTGCGGCTCTTCGACGCCGACTTCGCCCGCCGGGTCGAGCAGGCGTTCGACATTCCGATCTCGCGTAGCGTCTCCTCGCTCGCCGCGCCGGCGTTCGCCGCGGCGCTGCTGGAGCGGGAGGTGATCGGCACCATCGCCGTGGGCCGCCGCGTGCTCTTGATCGCCGAGATCCCGGTCGCTTCCCGGTCGGCCCTGGACGGGCGGCGGGTCGCCGACGCCGCGAAGGCGGGCCGGGTGCGTGTGATCGCCATCACGCCTGAGGGGGCCACTGAGCCGACCTGGACACCACGTGCCGGGGCCCGGGTGGCTGCTGGTGACAGACTCCTGGTCATCGCCACCCGGACCGGGTTGAGCGAAGTACTGGCCAGCACCTCGCCGCCGCAGCCTTCTGACGAGACTGGCGAACTGCAGCCTGAGCCGGTCAGATGAGCAGCTCGTGCCCTAACACTGCCTGTTCGTCCGGGCGATGGACCAGCACGTCGGACAGGAAGGATTGCACCGCCATGGCCAGTCCCACGTCCCGGCCGACCTCCTCCGACAGGCGCCAGCGGTGGTTGGCGACCTCCACGAACAGCTCGGGTGGCTCCAGCTTCCCCCGCAGGTGTGGTGGTACCGCTCTGACCACCGGCTCGAAGACCTCGGTCATCCACCGGTGCGCAGCTTGGGCCTCGTCTTCGAGGTCGTTCTCGGCGCGGTGCGCGTCGAGGTCGTTGAGCAGTCGGCGGGCCTGGTTCTCCTCCGCGTCCAAGCCGGTGAGGCGCAGCAACCGGCGACTGTGGTAGCCGGCGTCGACCACCTTCGGTCGGATCACAAAGGATCCATCACCGTCGGTGAGCGACATGTGGACCTCGGCGACGTCGAAGCCGAGTTCGTTGAGTCGCCGGATCCGCTTCTCCAAGTGGTGGCGGTCGTCACGGCCGACCACCTGTTCGTGGGTGACTTCATGCCACAACCGTTCGTACCGTTCGACGGTTTCTTCCGCCACCTTCTCCGGATCGATGTCGGGGTCCAGCAGACCGGCGGCCTGAAGGTCGAGCGCCTCCCCGAAGATGTTCACCCGCGCGATCTCCACGTCCTCCAGCCGCTGGCCCTCCGACAGTGACGGGCGCAGCGCCGACGTCTCGGCGTCCACCAGGTAGGCGGCGAAGGCCCCGGCGTCGCGGCGGAACAGAGTGTTCGACAGTGAGCAGTCGCCCCAGAAGAATCCGGTCAGGTGCATTCGGACCAGCAACACCGCGAGCGCGTCGAGGAGCCGGCTGAGCGTGTCCGGCCGCAGGGTGTGGGAGAACAACGCGCGGTACGGAAGCGAGAAACGCAGATGCCTCGTGATGAGTACCGGGTCCAACGGCTCGCCGTCACGGCTGACCCGGTCCGCCACGATGGCCACGGCCTCCACCGCGGGGAAGTCCATCCGTTCCAGGGCACGGAGCAGGTCGTACTCGCGTTCCGCCACCCGCTCGCTGGTCTCCTTGACCGCGTAGACGGTGCCGTCGAGTTTGACGAACCTGACCACGTGCCGCGAGATACCTCGTGGCAAGGAGACCAGGTGGTCGGCAGACCACTCCTCCAACGGTGTGGACCACGGCAGGTCGAGGAGGGCCGGGTCGACGAGAGCTGAGGTGATCCGCACGAATCAAGCATGCGGCAAGGAGTCGACTCCACGGGGGTCAGCGTGTCTCGTTTAACACGGCAAACCAAGGTGTCTCATCTAACACCACCGATCGTGCGTGAGCGCCTGGTAGCGCGGTGTCCCCGGGCGTCCATCGTCGATGGCGAGACACCTCGACGGTGACCGTTCGGGTGGGGTACGCGACGGTAGGGTGAGCGCGTGGCTGCAGACCGCTGGTGGCGGGAGGCCGTGTGCCTCGGGGCCTTCATCGCACTCACCGCCGCGATCGCCGTGGACGGGCCACTCCGGTCACTGGATCTCGCGGTCGCCCGGTGGGTGGAGGCGCATCGGCCAACGGCGGCGCAGATCGTGGCCTCAGTGCTCAATCGCTTGGGGCAGGGCGGGTGGTTGCTCGCCATCTCTGTGCTGACCGCCGCGTGGCTGGCGTGGCGGATCCGCAACCTGCGACCCCTGTGGTACGTGCTCGTCGCCGCCATGCTGCTGGTGCCACCGGTGCTGCTGGTCAAGGCGGTCACCCACCGCGGCGCTCCCAGTTCGACTCTGCCGTTGGAGCAGACGGTCGAGCTGTTCGGCTCACTACCCCCCGGCGAGTACGCGTTCGGCTACCCGTCCGGGCATGTCGTCAACGCCGTGGTGTGGTACGGGGTGCTGGTGTCGTTGGTCACCGCGCTGCGGCGGGCGTACGGCCGAGCTGGTGTGTCGCGGGCGGTGCGTCGAGTGGTCCGGATCGCGCCACCGATAGTGGTCACCGCCACGACCACCTACCTGTCCTACCACTGGTTGACCGACAGTCTCGCCGGGCTCGCCTACGGACTCTTCGTCGACCACCTTCTGCGCCGAATCCGCTGGTACTCATGACGCTGCTCCAGAGGCGCCTCGGGGTACCCGGCGCGGTCATGGTCGGGATGGGATCGATGCTGGGAGCGGGGGTGTTCGTCGTCTTCGCTCCGGCTGCCGGCGCGGCCGGCTCCGGCATCGGCGTGTTCGCCGCGTTGGCCATCGCCGGACTGGTCGCGTACTGCAACGCCACCAGCTCGGCGCGGTTGGCCGCCCGCTACCCGGAGTCCGGTGGCAGCTACGTCTATGGCCGGCAGCGCCTGGGTCCATTCGCCGGCTTCCTCGCCGGCTGGGGTTTCGTGGTGGGCAAGACCGCGTCCTGCGCGGCGATGGCGTTGGTCATCGGGACGCATCTGTGGCCGGCTGCGGCACGACTGGTCGCGGTCGTCGCGGTACTCGTGCTCACGGTGGTGAACCTGCTGGGGGTGTCGAAGACCGCGGCGGCCACCACGGCGCTCGTCGTGATGACGCTCGGGGTCCTGGCGGCCACCGTGGTGGCCGGTTTCGCGGTCGGTGGCCCAGTGTGGAGCCAGTGGCACAGCGGTGACACCGACCCGGTCGGAGTGGTGACCGCCGCAGGGTTGATTTTCTTCGCGTTCGCTGGGTATGCGCGGATCGCCACGCTGGGAGAGGAGGTACGCGATCCGGCGCGGACCATTCCCCGAGCGATTCTTCTGGCCCTGGCCGTCGTCCTAGCCACCTATGTGGCCGTAGCCGGGGTGGTCCTGGCGGTGTTGGGGCCGACCCGGTTGGCTGGTAGTACCGCTCCCTTGGTCGAGGTGGTGCAGGCGGCTGGCGTGCCCGCCGTCGGCTGGGCGGTGCGGTTCGGGGCGGTCCTGGCGGTGGCCGGGGTGCTGCTGTCGCTGATTGCCGGGGTCAGTCGGACGGTGTTGGCGATGGCGCGTCACGGTGACCTGTCCACACGACTGGCGGCGGTGCACTCCACGACCCGGGTGCCACACCGGGCGGAGATGCTGGTGGGGCTGTTGGTGGTGGGCCTGGTCGGGTTCGGGGACCTGGTCGGCGCGATCGGGTTCTCCAGCTTCACCGTGTTGGTCTACTACGCGATCACCAACGTCGCCGCGCTCACCTTGGGTCGTGACGAGGGCGGTGTCCTCGGTGGGGTGGCTGGCCAGGTACGGGCCGTGCTCGGGCTGGTCGGGTGTATGACGCTTGCGGTCACCCTGCCGGCTTCGAGCGTCGTCGCCGGGGTGGCGGTGCTCGCCTTCGGCGTGGCCCTGTTCGCCGTGCGTACGGCCCTTCGGGCGAGGCGACACCGACCGCGCGGGGGGTGACCCCTCGGCGCGGGCGGCGTCTGCCAACCCGACGGCGGGTGGGAGGATCGTCCCCACTGCCGCCCTCGGGCCCCTTTCGGCCCCGATCAGGTGCCGACGACTGTGCCGGCGGTCCTGAACGCATCGCAAACGATGCCGTTCCCGCCACAGAGCGTGGTCTCTCCAGCTCCTGGGCGTAGGAACCGCTTCCATCGCGACGCTACTAGGTGGATAAGTGGAACAGGTGTCGGCCACCACGACAGTGAGCCGTGACACGCTGTCGATCGGATGGGCGCGGTGCGGCGCAGTGGTGCGGCCGCGGGTGTGGGGCCGTGCCCCGGGTGCACGGGTGGGCGAGGCACTCGCACACCCGGGGTGTCTTACCTGATCGCTCCGCGACGGCTGTCGTCGCCGGATGCCCCACCGGGCCAGGCCACCATACCGCAGTTAGCACTCCTACGTCTAGATACGTAGGAGTCGCAATAGCGACGTGCCATCACTTCTACCGTCGAGCTCATGGAGCAGTACGACCCGGACGCTCAGGTGGATCACGACGGGCCGGTGCCGCCGTACAAGCAGCTCGCCGGCATCCTCGCCGCTCGGATCGAGCGTGGGGACTGGGCACCCAACCGGGCCATCCCGGCCGAGACCCGGCTGGCGCAGGAGTACGGCATCGCCCGTTCCACGGTGCGGCGCAGCATCGCGCTGCTGGTCGAGCGGGACCTGCTGTTCGTCGTTCCGCAGCGCGGCACGTTCGTCAAGCCGAGACAGTAGGGTGTCACGCGTCAGGGCTGGTCACGAGACACCCCGCTTCTGGTGGATGCCCCTTGGGCCACGCCACGCCCTCGAACGCGATCGTGCCGGGCGCGGACGGGTCGAGCCTGACGATCGCGACCGCCTTGTTGTAGGCGTTGCCGAAGTTGTCCAGACAGATCCAGCCGCTGACGCCGTCGACCCGGTGGTCGGGGCCGTGGAGCCGAGGCCAAATGTGGGTGATCGCTTGGGTGGACGGCACCTCGCCCATGCCCGCAGCGCGGATCCCGCTGACCGCCGTCCACACCGCGTCGTACATGGTCATGGTGCGCGAGTCCGCGAGCCTCACCTCGCCGATCGGCCCCACCGTGGCGACGAGTCTCTCCAGCCGCCGCATCGCTTCGGCTGATCCGCCTACCTCAGGCGCGTGGGGGCCGGTCCAGGCGTCGGGGTGCGCGATGGCGCTGTACCTGACCGTGACCCCGCGGCGGAGCGCGTCCCAGACCAGCTGCGGGTCGTTGGCGAGTGTGGACGCACCGGATCCGGAGATGACGGTGAACGTGCGGTCGGTGCAGCCCCGCTCGCCGAGCGCGTTGATGAACACCCGCATGTGCAGCGGACGACCCACGAAGTAGATCCAGCGAGCGGGCGACGTGCAGATCGTGGCGACCATCTGCGCGAACTGGTTGGCGGTGGTGCCCGCCTCCTCGATGCCAGGCGAGGTGAACTGCTCGGAGGAGTACCGCGCACCGGAGGTGTACTCCCGGAAAGCCTCCCGCAGCGAATCGACGTAGTGGTCGCCCTCCCGACGGTCCTCCACCAGCAACGTCTGGGAAGGATCGATGCGGTCGCGGTGGAACGACGCCAACGCCGCGGCCTGATCTCGGTTGTTCGGCACCAGTTTCACCAACCCTGGGTACGCGTGCGGCTGCTGGGCGCTGTTGCCGATGTCGTCGGCGGTGAGAGGACCGGCAACCACGGGCATGCCGTGGTGGGTCAAGTAGCGCAGGGCATCGGCGGTGTTGGTCACACTGGCGTTGAACCCGACCACCATCCGCAGCCGGTGTCGGGGGTCCTCCACCATCGCGAGTAGCTGGTCGGCGAGCAGTCGCCAGTGGGCGCTGTCACGCCCAGGGTTGGCCAGCAGGAGTCGGATCGCCGGGCGACGGTCGTTGTCCCCGTGGTTGGCGCGGTACTGGGCCAGGTAGGCGCCCTGGACCTCGCGGAGGATCTGTTCTTGGACCACGGTGCTGTCCGAGGTCATGGGAATCACGAAGGCGATGGTCACGTAGTCGAACCCGGACTGGACAATCCAGTCGTTCTCTGCCTTGATGTGGGCCGTGACGTCAGCCAGCTGAGGAGCGAAGAGGTAGGACCCGTCGGTCGCGCCGACGCACTCCGACTCCGGTCCATCCCCGACCCGGGCCACCCCATCAGCACACCACTTTGGACCATACAGCCAATTCCACACCATTGTGCCGCTGGTGAGCGCCAGCACGACGGCGACGAAGGTGATCGCCAACCTCGTCAGGGGGTAGAAGGGAGGGCGGAACTGGATGACGGTCCACCGGGTGATGCGCTCCACCATGGTCACGGCTCCGCTCCTCTCGTCGCTCGGTAAGGAACCGGCAGGTCGGGCGCGTGGAAGCCTTCGGCGAGCCTCTGCGGCCATTGGCTCGCCGCGTCGTGGAACACATCGGCGTGGAGACGCTTGTACAGGTCGCGAAGGGCGGCCTTGACCAGGTCCTGCTCTTTGGCGCCGGTGACCGTGAGGGGATCGGAGACGCGCCACAAGCAGGTCACCAGATCGTGCACGGCGGCGTGCAGGTCGTCTTGCGAGCGCTGCCGCTCCCACTCAGGGTGGGCTGCCGCCAGGCCAGGCGGCGGTGTCGGAGCGGCGCAGATCACGTTCACCGCGGCCAGCCACACCGCGGGATCGGTGTCATGCAGCCGCGCGTGAAGGGCGCGTACGACCGTCTCCACATCGGCCAGCGCGAGCGTGTGATGGAGGTAGGCGATGGTGGGTCGAACCCCGTCCGGTACGGGCCGGTGCGCCAGGTAGGCGGCGCGCAGCCGTTCGTGGATCCGCTGCCACCGCTCGACCGAGCTGGTGTGCGCGAGCTCGGCGATCAGCAACGCTCGCAGTGCCCGGTCACCGACGAACGGGACCTCGGGGCCAGGCGAGTGAGGAGCACCAACGGGGTCGCAGATCGGCCACCGCCATCGGTCCTGACGCCAGTGGTCGGCGTCCACTTCGTCCAGTACCCGGGACATGCGCACGGTCGCCTCCTGCGCGCTGACCGGCGGGCGCAGCTCCGCCCACAGGGCGTGGGCCGAGCGACTGTCCAAGGCGGGGGACAGCAGCGTCAAATCACGGCGTAGTTCCTCGTCCTGTGGGTAGAGCCGTTCGAGCAGTGTGCTGGTGACCTGGGCAGGCAGCAGCGGTGCGTGTCGTGCGCGGATGTCGACCCACTCGTCTGCGGGATCGCGTGGGCTCGGACGGTGTGGACGCGTGGTTTCGGTGGGTGGCTCTCCGGTCGATGCGGGTACGAGTTCCCGGGCCAGCCAACTCGCCCAGCCGGCACGGCCGCCGCTGAGCCCGGCCACGACCTGGGGGAGGTGGGGTGAGTGGGCGCGGTAACCGAGCAGCTTCTCGCCGATGACATGAGTTTCGATGCGTGGGATACCCAGGGTGAGGAACACGTGCGTGGGATGGTGTGTGGCCAAGGCGCGGGGGCCTTCGACGAACGCGCTTCGCTGCTCTGCGGTGGAACGGCCGAGCGAGGTGACGACGATGACCGGGCGTACTCCCTCGGTGGCCGCGTACGCCCGCGCCAACGGCGTGCGCACGTACGTGCCTACAGGGGAGTGGAAGTTGTCCAACAGGATCAGCGGTGGATGCCGCCGATTGAAGCGGCGCACCGGGCCGTAGTAGGAGGAGATGTCGGCCAACAGCGCGCGTACCAAGAGGACCTCGGCTCCGGGCAGCGACCGGCCGTGTGGCGGGAAGTGGCGCGCCAGGTCGAACAGGCATTGCAGGTCGTCGCCCTGGAACTCGAGGTCGGCGCGGAGGCGTTCACCCCACCAGGCGACGGCTCGATCGTGCCGGCGGGACGCCCGTAGGTGACCGGTCACCGCGGCGATGACGGCGCGTACGGCGTGCTGAGCCCCTGGGCCCAGCCCGAACAGCGCCGGGAGGACGCCTCGAAGCACCGGGGTGAGTGCCCTCAGCCACTGCGCGAGCGCCTCCCGGCGCTTGCGTTCGGGGTCGCGGTGGTGGATGCGGCGCAGGAAGGTGCGCAGGTCCGCCTCCGCACCCCGGAGATCTTCAGGCATGAGGTCGTCGCTGTGCTCCGGATGCCAGACGCTGACCACCAGTAGCCCGAGGAGTAGGCGCGGGAAAGGCATCTCACCGAAACCAGGGACGTGCCGGCCGAGCAGGTACGTCAGCAGGTACAGCAGGCGGACGACGGGTGAGGTGGTAGCCGCGTACCGCCCCGGTGTCGGCTGGGCCAGCAACCGTGGATCGGTCAGATCCACCCGAGCCACCGGTATCCGGTTGCGGTAGCCCTCGTACAGCTCGTCCAGCAGGAGGGTCTTGCCGGTCAAGCGGCCACCGACGATGTCGATGACGGGCGGGGGCGAGGTGACGGGCGTGAGCAACCGTTCCCGCTGGCGGTCCAGGCCAATCAGCCTTGGCACGAGGTGGTCCACCACCGGCTCGTGTCCATACCCTCGTTTCTCCATCGCGCCTCACCGATCTCGCGGAGCCCTACCTGGGCTGCGCCACCGTCCCAGGTAGGCATGAATCGGTCTATGAAATAAGTTTCGGAAACTTGGGTGTATAGCCGGCATATTCTTGTGTAGCACATGGACAACGCCTCTGACCAGGGCAGATGTGAGGCGAGGCGCTACCCGGGATACGGCGTCGACGGCCTGGGCGCCATCACAGGCGCCTGTTAGCGTGCGCAGAGTGAACCTTCCTCGGCGGCCCCGAGTGGGGCACATCCAGTTCCTGAACTGCCTCCCGCTGTACTGGGGGCTGATGCGCTCCGGTGCCCTCATCGACGTGGAGTTGGCCAAGGACACACCGGACCGGTTGAACGCTGCTCTCGTGGCCGGAGAGTTGGACGTGGGTCCGATCTCACTGCTGGAGTACCTGCGCCACCGGGAGCACCTGCTGCTGTTGCCGGACCTCGCGGTCGGCAGCGACGGGCCGGTGCAGTCGGTGAACATCGTCTCCACCCGCCCGCTCGATGAGCTGGACGGGCGCCGGGTGGCGCTCGGCTCGACCTCCCGCACCGGGGTTCTGTTGGCGCAACTGCTCCTGGCGGAGCGCTACCGGGTGCGACCCGAGTACCTGCGCTGCCCGCCGGATCTGACCGGGATGCTGTTGGAGGCGGACGCCGCGGTGCTGATCGGAGACGTCGCGTTGTGGGCGCACTACGAGGCCCCGACGCGCGGCCTGCTCGTCAGTGACCTGGGACAGCAGTGGCGGGACTGGACGGGCTTGCCGATGGTGTTCGCCGTGTGGGCGGCCCGGCGGGACTTCGTCGAGGAGCACCCGGGCGTGGCCAAGGAGGTCCACGACGCCTTCCTGCGGTCCCGCGAGGTGTGCCTGGCGGAGCTGGACGACGTCGCGGCCGCGGCCGCTCGGTGGGAGCCGTTCGACGCCGCGACGTTGGCGGCGTACTTCCGCCGCCTCGACTTCTCCCTCGGTGAGCGGCAGGTGGCCGGGCTGCGTGAGTTCGCCCGGCGCGCAGCGGCCGTCGGCGCCGCCCCGGCGTTGGAGGACGGGCCCGAGTTCTTCGTTGGCTAGCCGGCGTCCGGCCCGTCACGCGCCGGCAGATGCTTTGCGGCGAGGGATTCGCAGTACTGCGCGCCGTACTCGTAGCCGCGCCACACCGGATAGCGCGTCAGGACCGCCATCGACCAGTCCTCGCCGATGGCCAGGCAGTTGACGTGGTACTCGCCGAGTTGAGGGCGGGCCACCCAGCCGTTCTTGATCGCCACCTGGGCGGCCTGCTCGGGTGGGAGCGCGTGTCGGATGCCGAAGTCGCCGACTCCTCGTACCGCCCGCATCTCGTCCAGCAGCCATTCAGTCCACTCGGGACCTGCTGCTCGGCCGTCGGCCAGGCACGCTCCCATCCGCACGGTGTCCCGCGCCGACAACTGGGTGGTGCTCCAACCCCACGAATCGGGGCGGGAGTCGGTGAGCTCGCAGATGTCGATGAGGCGCTCGATCGACTCCTGCCGACCCAGTTCCCGGAAGATCGCCTCGGTGTACTCGTTGTTGCTGTCCCGGATCACCAAGGTGAGCTGGCGCAGCCGCTCGGCCGTCGGTTGCGCCCCGGCCTCACTGGTGAGGCGCAGGTCGTCGGCGGCGATCCACGCCTTGATCATCGAGGCCGTGCTATTGGTCTCGGTGCGGTTCGCCGAGCCGGTCAGCTTCCCCGTACGCAGGTCCAGCAGCGCCCACGACACGAACTCGCCGTCCGGCGGCGACGGCTCCGGTTGCTGGGCCAGCACGGGAGGGCGGCTGGTGGGCACGGCGGGCTCGCTCAGCTTCGGCGGTGCTGGTGCCAAGGCCGCTGACCGTTCACCGTTGAGGCGCACGGCGACCGTGCCCAGCACCAGCGCGAGGGCGACGCTCACGGCGCTGGCCAGGACGAGCCACCAGCGACGAGGCGTCACCGTTTTCCTCCCTCGTCTGGCGGGCCGGGCCGGCGCCCGTCGCCACCCTGTGATCCGCGCGCGGCGGCCACGAACACCGTGGGTGCTAACGACTGGGTGGGATGCATGGGATCGGGAGTGTCGGGGGCAGGTCCTTCGTGAAGGCTAACGACGCGTCTGGGCCTTCGTCCATCCGTGGTCGTGACTGACGTCGCCAGCACGAGTATCCCCGCCCGCCGGCCGACGCCTTCGAATCGACGAGTGTGAGGTCAGTAACAATGCCTGCGGCGGGTACGCGCAGGCAAGGGGGCCAGCGGTGGACGAGAACTTTCGCACCATCATCGAACCGTTCCGCATCCACTCGGTCGAGCCGATGCGGATGCTCAACCGGCGGGAGCGGCAGGATCGGTTGGCCAGGGTCGACTACAACCTGTTCGCTCTGCACGCCGACGACGTACTGATCGACCTGTTGACCGATTCCGGCACCGGGGCGATGTCCAGCGAACAGTGGGCCGCGGTGCAACGAGGCAACGAGGCGTACGCCGGGGCACCGTCGTGGTTCCGGTTCGAAGCCGCGGTCAAGGAGCTCTTCCCGTTCCGGCACATTCTGCCCACCCACCAGGGTCGCGCCGCGGAACGGATTCTCTTCAGCGTGCTCGGTGGGCCCGGTGCGGTGATCCCCAACAACACCCACTTCGACACCACCCGGGCCAACGTCGAGGCCACCGGCGCCGAAGCGGTCGACCTGGTGATCGCCGAAGGCCACCAGCCACGCTCGGAGCACCCGTTCAAGGGCAACATGGACGTGGCCGCACTGGAGCAGCTGCTGGCTTCCCGTGGCGATGCGGTGCCGCTGGTGATGGTGACGGTCACCAACAACTCCGGCGGTGGCCAGCCGGTCAGCATGGCGAACCTCCGCGCGGTGCGGGAGGTGTGTCAGCGGTACGGCAAACCGTTGTTCCTGGACGCCTGCCGATTCGCCGAGAACGCGTGGTTCATCAAGACCCGGGAGCCCGGGTACGCGGACACACCGGTGGCCGACATCGTCCGGGAGATGGCATCACTGGCTGACGGAATGACCATGTCGGCGAAGAAGGATCCGCTCGCCAACATCGGCGGCTGGCTCGCCTTCCACGACGACCAGCTCGCGGAGCAGTGTCGCGGTCTGCAAATCCTCACCGAGGGATTCCCCACGTACGGAGGGCTCGCCGGGCGGGATCTGGACGCGATCGCCGTGGGGCTCCGTGAGGCGGTGGACGAGGATTACCTGCGTTACCGGATCGCGTCGGTCCGCTACCTCGGCGAGGCGCTGCGGCAGTTGGGCGTGCCGGTCGTGGTCCCGTTCGGCGGGCACGCGGTCTTCATCGACGCCCGGGAAATGCTGCCGCACATCCCGCCGCTGGCCTACCCAGGCCAGGCGCTCGCCTGCGCCCTCTACCTGGAGGGCGGCATCCGAAGCTGCGAGATCGGGACCGTGATGTTCGGTCGGCAACCGGATGGCAGCGAACGACCCGCCCCCATGGATTTGGTCCGCCTGGCGGTACCGCGCCGCACCTACACCCAGAGCCACATCGACTACGTCATCGAGGTGGTGGAACGGGTAGCCGCCAAGGCCGACAGCCTCACTGGTTTGGAGATCACGTACGAGCCCGCGCAGCTGAGGCACTTCACCGCCCGCTTCCGGCCCTTGCCGTCGACCTCGGCGGCCCTCCGTTAGCTACCCACCGGGTTGGCCACCTTCGGGCTCGTGGTCCATCCGTCGAGCGCATCGGTGGAACGGAGCGGCGTCCACTCCTCCCACGGCGCCGGCTGCGGGCACCACTCGGTGGGGCACAGCGTTTCCTCGGCGGGGAACGGTGTGTCGTCGTACTCGTAGTTGAGGCGGTTGACGACATGCACGACTCCGGGCACCGTGTACGCCAACCGCTCGGCGACCGCGACGGCGCTGCGTCGTTCGATCGTGCCCGCCAAGATGACTTCCCCGTCGCGAACCGCCACGTGGACCTGGTCCGGATCGACGTACATCGTGCGACGCAGCACGTGTTCGATGAGGTCGGCGCGGATCTCGGTGTCGAGGCGTCCGAACGCCCGCAGCAGGTCGGTCGCGGACACGACGCCCACCAGCCGGCCGCCTTCTCCCGTGACCGGCAGATGCGACACCTTCCGGCAGTGCATCCGTTTCGCCGCCTCGGTCAGCAGCGCCTGCGCGTCGACGGTCCACGCCGGCGCGCTCATCAGCTCACCCGCCACCGTGTCGTCGGTGGCGAGATCGCCGTCAGCCCTCCGCCGCGAGGCGCGCCAGCGGCGCACGTCACCGTCGCAGACGACGCCGACCACGCGTTGGGACTTGTCCACCACCGGTACGATCGCCGCCCGCCCTTCCAACACACCGATGATGTCGCGCAGCGGCATGTCCGGATGGACCCCCGCTACGTCCGTACTCATGACGTTGTAGACACGCCATAACAGCATTGATTACACCCCCCGGTCCTGCCGTACAGGACCCGTCACCTTTCAGCATGGTCGCTTCGGCTGTCTCGGAACAGGGGCGTGACCGGCGAGGCTTGGACACGAAAATTGCCGGACGTAGGCAAGAGACGACTGCTGGTGACCGCCGACGCCAGCTCAGGCGGCGGCGGGCAGGGGGTCGGCGGGCCAGTTGAACGCCCGGGCACCCAGCACCGCGACCTGCAGCGCGAACCGTTGCTCCGGATCGGCCGGATCGTAGCCGGTGAGCTCCTTGACGCGCGCCAGCCGATAGGTCACCGTGCGCACCGACACGTGCAGCCGCTCGGCTGTCGTCGTCGCCACTGAGCCGCTGTCGAAGTAGGTCCAGAGGGTCTCCAGCAACGGGTGTGCCCCACCCCGGGCACGACACAGTGGACTCAACACCGCCTGGATCAGATCCACGATGGCCGGCTGGTCTCGCAGCAACACGCGGTAGACCAACAGGTCCTCCGCGTTCACCACCGGCGGTTCCAGCGCAAGGCGGTCCGCCATCGCCAGTGCTTCCTGCGCCTCCTCGTGCGAGCGCGCGATGCCGTACGCGCCGACGTGAGGTCGCCCCACCGCCACCCGCCAGTGCGGCTCCGACCCCCAGTGGTGCAACTCCTGGTGCACCAGCCGGCCGAGTTCGTGACCCGCGTCCCCAGCGCCCGCCTCCGCCGGTGTGATGACCACCAGTCCACCCTGTCTGGCCGCGACGAGGACGTCCCGGTCACCCAGTCGGTCGAAGACCATCGCCTCCAACATGCTGACCGCGGTCGCGGTGTCAGATCGGCGCCGGCTCGGCACCGCCACCACCACCCGGTGCGCTCGGGCGAGGTCCAGCCCGAACGGCTCGACCTTCTCCACGAGGCTACCCAGGTCGGCGTCGCCTCGGAGCAAGTCGTCGATGACCTCCCGGCGCAGTGCCTCCTCCCGGCGGACGAGATCGCGGCGGGCCTCGTTGTAACCGTCGGCGAGCGTCGCCACCGCGTCGTCCACCACTTGGAGCACCGCCGCCGCGGCGGTTCGCACCGCCTCCCGATCCCGGGGATACGCGACGGCGGGCGACCCTTGCCATATCCGGCGCGCGGCGGCGAGGTAGAGCTGCACCACTCCGCCGGCGGAGATCCCCTGCTCGGCGGCCTGCCGGCCTCGGTGTGCCACGGCCTCGAGCTCGCTGCGACGCGGCCTGCGCCCGGTCAGTGCCGCCTCGGCTAGCAGCGGCAGGTACTCCCCGAGCAGCTGGGCCGGTACCCCGCCGGCGTCGCCGCTGGCGTCCCTGGCCACGCGGGCCAGCCACTCCTGGTGGTGCACCGGCCGCTCGCCCACGACAGACTGCTACCCGAGCAGGCCGGTGCCCAACCCGCGCGCGTCGCTCTTCGACGGCGCTCGCGCGCGATGCGCACCCGCTCCTCGGCGACCCGTCGGCGCACCTCCCGTTCCCGTTCCGGCGACCGCGACGACCACCGCGACCTCCCACCGCCCTGACGCGTCGCCTGGCGCTCGCCACGGCCTCACGGTACGGCTGGGCGGGGCCGCGCGCACACTCCCGCGGGCGTAGGTCGGCGCCGTGGGTGGCCTTTTGATCGGAGTACGCTCGCCCGATGGAGTGGGGGCGGCTCGAGACGCCAATCGGCCCGGTGACGGTGGGGGTCGATGACGGCGCGGTGCGGATCGTCCGACTGACTCCGGATCGCTCCGGCTCGGCCTCTTCGGGACCGTCCGGCCCGCCGACGGAGGATCCGGTGTGCCCTCCGACCGGTCTGCTGGCCGAGGCCCTCACCCAGCTCCGGGCGTACTTCGCCGGGGAGTCGATGGACTTCACACTGCCAGTGGTGCTCCCCGACCGGGACCGGTTCGCGCACGCCGTGTGGACCGAGTTGACCCGCATCCCGTACGGCGAGACCCGCACCTATGGCGAGGTCGCGGCGGCGGTAAGGGCTCCGTCCGCGGCACGCGCGGTCGGCGTGGCGTGCCACCGTAACCCAGTGCCCCTGGTGGTGCCGTGCCACCGGGTCGTCGGCGCCGGCGGCAAACTCGTCG
>CAYTMR010000074.1:0-17136 GCA_964438855.1 uncultured Micromonosporaceae bacterium | reverse complement strand
CTGCAACATCACCAAGTGCTGCACCGAGGTCTGCCCCGAGCACATCAAGATCACCGACAACGCGATCATCCCAATGAAGGAGCGCGTGGTCGACCGCAGGTACGATCCCATCGTGTGGCTTGGGCGCAAGATCTTCCGCAGGGACGAGTTGGAGCAGTCTGACCCGCAGGCTGTTGGTCTAGGGCCGGTCATCAAGTCGGAGACCGGTGGGGTGAAGTGGAGCCGGGAGATCCCCCTGCCCCAGGCGGCACCGGTGGGCCCGGACGGCAAGTTGCCGCTCAACGAGACCCTGTTCAACCGACCGGGTGCCGGCTCGCCTTTCGGGGATGACGTCACCTTCCCGGTGCCCACGGACAAGTTGAACTACCAGCACCCCGAGAAGGAAAGCTGATCGATCACGGGAGGGCGGCGCCGTGCCGCCCTCCCGTGGTGTCACGTCACTCCACGAGTGGGCGCGAGCAGCGGGCGCAGCGCGGCCACGATCGGCGCGTCCGCCGGCAACCACGGCACCGTGTCGAGTGTGTCCGCGGTGAGCCAGCGCAGCTCCGTGTGCTCCACCGAACGGGGCACTCCCGAGACCATGGTGGCTTGGTAGACACGCAGGACCGCCTGCCCGCCGGCCACCAGCACATCAGGCCCGACCCGCTCCCCTACCACCACGTGAACGCCGAGCTCTTCGTAGCACTCGCGAACAACCGCGTCGGATTCCGCTTCTCCCGGCTCCACTTTGCCGCCGGGAAACTCCCAGTACCCCGCAAGCTCGGGCGGGCGGCTGCGTTCGCAGGCGAGTACGCGACCGTTCGCTGTGATGGCGGCGCCGACGATGACCCGCGCCGGACTAGACCGTTCGGATGACATGGTCGTAGAGAGTGCCAGATCTATTGGAGTTTCGGACAGCTGGACTGTCCAAGCGGATGACAGAAGTCGGTAAAGAGGGCGTGGACAGGCGGCGCCCACAGGGGCAGACTAATAGCCACCGATGGTGACGAGTTGGCGACGAATCGGCCACAAGCTCGCAACAACGCCGTGGGAAGGGGTAACATGCGCGCAGCCCGGAAACGGGACCGCGGCGGCGATTTCCTCACCGACGCACTCGACGTGTTATCGGAGTGGAGTCGCGACGACCGCGCGATCAAGCGCACGCTGCAATTGGACGACACCCAACACGCCGCCCTGACCGAGCGCATCAAGGTGGCGGCGGACGCCCTGCAGCTTCGCCCAGAAATCCGACGTCTCAACGGCCACACCCACATCCGCGTGGGCAATCCCGAAGGCGATGGCTTGACCGCGGGTGAGGTCACCATGGCCGCGCGGATCGAGGATGCCTACCGGGCCATCACTCGCTCCTGCGACTGACCACCATCTGGCACTCCCCCATTACTCTGAGTAGCCTTGACCGTTGAGGCGGACACCATGGGGGGATTGAAATGATCACCAAGGAACAGGTGCCGCAGGTGGTTGGGCGCCCCGCGTTCGACTTGTCACACCATAAGGTCGGAGACGTCGGGCAGGTCTATGTCGACACCGAGACCGGTGAACCGGAGTGGATGACCATCCGGACCGGACTCTTAGGCACCAAGGAGACCTTCGTGCCATTGCGCTCGGCGGAGTTGCACGGTGACGAAGTGCTCGTGCCGTTCGGTGCCGACAGGATCAAGCACGCTCCTCGGGTCACCACCCGGGACGGCGAACTGCCGGCTTCGGAAGAGGCCCGCCTCTACGACTACTACGGACTGCCGTACCGTCCGTACGAGTCTGGTGGGCAGGCGGGCGCCGAGGCGACCGGCGAGTCGTTGGCACCCGATGTTGGTGTGCCCGGAGGTGGGGCCGCTGCCGGTTACGCGATACCGCCGCGGCAAGGCGAGGGCTCTGCGGTCGACCTGCCGGAGCACACCACCGGTGAGGGGATGGCGCCCGGCGCCGACGTGGGCGACGAGGCGCAGGAACGCGCCGCCTTCGACACCGACGCGCCGATCCGCGCTCGCTACGAGCCGGAGGCGGGTGCTGACTACCAATCGATGATCCGCTCGGAGGAGCGGCTGCTCGTCGGCAAGAAGTGGCAGGAGATCGGCCGAGCCCGACTCCACAAGTACGTGGTCACCGAGGAGCAGGAGCAGACCATCCCGGTGCGGGAGGAACGCGTCAAGGTCACCTATGAGCCGATCTCCGAGAGCGAGCGGGAGCAGCTTCACACCACGCCGACCATCGGGGAAAGCGACAGCGAGGTGGTGCTGCGGGCCGAACAGCCGGTGGTCGAGACCGAGACCGTACCGGTGGAACGGGTGCGGCTCGACAAGGAGACGGTCGTCCGGGACGAGACCGTGACCAAGCCTGTGCGCAAGGAACGCATCGAGGTGGAGGGGGTCGAGGAAGAGGAGACCGACCTCTGACCGGGCCGCCCTTGACTGCACCTATCGCCACCGGCCGATAGG
This sequence comes from uncultured Micromonosporaceae bacterium, assembly GCA_964438855.1. Taxonomy (GTDB): domain Bacteria; phylum Actinomycetota; class Actinomycetes; order Mycobacteriales; family Micromonosporaceae; genus Natronosporangium. The sequence goes on along the minus strand of CAYTMR010000074.1, from coordinate 14,704 downwards.
TGCAGTTGCTGTCTTAAGCCTTACGTGCTCTCAGACGTTGAACCGGAACTCCACGACGTCGCCGTCCTGCATGACGTACTCCTTGCCCTCCATCCGCACCTTGCCGGCGGCGCGGGCGGCGGCCATGGAACCGGCCTCGACCAGATCCTCAAAGGAGACGACCTCGGCCTTGATGAAGCCTCGCTGGAAATCGGAGTGGATCACGCCGGCCGCCTCGGGCGCGGTCGAGCCGGTCCGAATCGTCCACGCCCGGGCTTCCTTCGGCCCCGCGGTGAGGAACGTCTGAAGGCCCAACGTCCGGAAACCGATGCGGATCAGTTGATGGAGCCCAGGCTCCGACTGTCCGATCGAAGCCAGCAGCTCCCGTGCCTCGTCCTCGGGCAGATCGATGAGCTCGGACTCGATCTGCGCGTCCATGAACACGGCCTCCGCGGGAGCGACCAAGGCCTTCAGCTCGTCCAGGTACGCCTCGTTCGCTAGCTCCTCTTCATCCACATTGAAGACGTAGAGGAACGGCTTGGTGGTCAGCAGGTGCAGCTCCCGCAGCAGGGACACGTCGATCCCGGCGGCCTCCGCACCGACGTACAGGGTGGTGCCTTCGTTGAGGAGCTTCGCCGCGTCGGCGGCTGCGGCGGCGACCTCGGCGCGTTCCTTGCGGACCTTCGCCTCCTTCTCCAACCGAGGCAGCGCCCGCTCCAGCGTCTGAAGATCGGCCAGGATCAACTCGGCGTTGATGGTCTCGATGTCGTCGGCGGGACTGACCTTGCCGTCCACGTGCACCACGTTCGGATCAGAGAACGCCCGGACCACCTGGCAGATCGCCGTGGCGTCACGGATGTTGGCGAGGAAGGCGTTGCCTCGCCCCTGTCCTTTGGAAGCGCCGCGCACCAGCCCGGCGATGTCCACGAACGTCACCGTGGCCGGGATGATCTTCTCAGAGCCGAAGATCTCGGCGAGAACCTTCAGCCTGGGGTCGGGGAGGTTCACCACTCCCACGTTGGGCTCGATGGTCGCGAACGGGTAGTTCGCTGCGAGCACGGAGTTATGGGTGAGGGCGTTGAACAGGGTGCTCTTGCCGACGTTGGGCAGCCCGACGATCCCGATCGTGAGTGACATTGCGAAGCGGCTACTTCCTCATCAGTGACGCGCCGGCGGCGCTGCGGCTCCGACCGTTCTAGCATGCCTCATTCCGGTACGCGCAGCGGTGCCGCATGGCACTGTCCGATTCCCGCCAGCATTCGGCCTCACCCGCGGGCAGGATCGAACACGTGGATGTGGACTTCGAGTGGTGCTACCGGGCGGTGGACAGCCGGGACAGCCGATTCGACGGATGGTTCTACACCGCCGTCCTCTCGACCGGCATCTACTGCCGCCCCTCCTGCCCGGCTCGTACCCCACAGCGACGCAATGTCCGGTTCTTCCGGTCGGCTGCGGCGGCCCAGGCGGCAGGGTTCCGCGCCTGTCGCCGGTGTCGGCCCGACGCCACGCCCGGCTCACCGGAGTGGGACAACCGGGCCGACGTGGTCGGACGGGCGATGCGTCTGATCGCCGACGGGGTGGTGGACCGCGAGGGCGTGCCGGGGTTGGCGAGGCGCGTCGGCTACACGGAGCGCCACTTGCACCGCCTGCTCACCGCCGAGGTCGGGGCTGGGCCGCTGGCGCTGGCTCGGGCCCAACGCGCCCAGACGGCCCGGCTCCTGCTGGAGACCACCGACCTGCCGCTGGCCGAGGTGGCCTTCGCGGCGGGGTTCGGCAGTTTGCGCCAGTTCAACGACACCGTCCGGCGGGCATACGGGCGACCACCCTCGGCGCTGCGGCGCCGGGACGCCACCGCCCCGGCACCCGACGGCACCACGGTGACCCTGCGCCTGGCGTACCGTGCGCCGCTGCACACCGACGCGCTGTTCGACTTCCTCCGCTACCGCGCCATCGACGGGGTGGAGGAGACCCTCGACAACGGGTACCGCAGGGCGCTGCGGCTGCCGCACGGGACCGCGGTGGTGACGGTGACGCCGAGCGACGGGCACCTCACCGCCCAGCTGCGCCTCACCGACGTGCGGGACCTGGCGCCGGCGGTGGCGCGGTGTCGCTGGCTGCTGGACCTGGACAACGACCCGGTGGCGGTCGACGCCACGCTCCGGGCCGACCCGCTGTTGGCTCCCCGGGTGGCGAAGGAACCGGGTGTGCGAGCACCGCGCGGCGTCGACGGGTTCGAGATCACCGTACGAGGGGTGGTCGGCCAGCAGATCTCGGTGGTCGGTGCTCGCCGGGTACTGGCCCGCCTCACGGCGTACCCCGCGCCGGCGCCGCCCGGCCAGTTGCGCCCCTTCCCTGACCCGCAGACGGTGCTCGACCTTCCCGACGAGGCGTTCGCCATGCCGGTGCGGCGGCGGAGGACGGTCCGGGCCGTCGCCGCTGCGGTGGCCGAGGGTCGGCTGCGGCTCGACCCCGGGGCGGACCGGGAGGAGGCCGTGGCGTACCTGCGCAGCATCCCCGGCATCGGTCCCTGGACCGCCAACTACATCGCCCTCAGAGCTCTGGGCCACCCGGACGTGTTCCTGCCCACGGACGTCGGGGCTCGGCGCGGCGCGGCCGCACTCGGGCTGCCCGACGACCCCCGCCGCCTCGCCGACCACGCCGAGGCCCACTGGCGCCCGTGGCGCTCCTACGCTCTGATCCGACTCTGGAGGACTTGATGTCGACCGCGTACACGACCATGTCCACCCCGTTCGGTCCGTTCACCGTCGTGGTCACCGACGGGGCGGTCCGGGTAGCCGCGTTTACCGACGATCCTGGGGCGCTACTCGGCGCCGAGGTGTCCACCGCGGTCCACGACGACCTCGACACCATACGCTCTGCTGTGGACGCCTATATGGAGGGCGAGCTAACGGCGTTGGACGCGGTACGGGTGGAGCAGCCACCCGGCGGTGAGTTCCTCGACCACGTCCGCGTCGTGCTCCGGCGGGTCGCGCCGGGAACGACGGTGACCTACACCGAACTGGCGGCGCTGGCCGGGCGTCCGGCCGCGGTACGGGCCGCCGCCGCGGCGTGCTCCCGCAACCGCGTCGCCCTCTTCGTCCCGTGCCACCGCGTGGTCCGCACCGACGGCAGATTGGGCGGATACCGATGGGGCATCGACGTGAAGCGCTGGCTGCTGCGCCACGAAGCGCACCATGCCCGCTCGGGACTCGACCGTCGCGACGCGACGGCGGCGCACCTCAGGTAGTGGTCAGTCGATCGCTGGAGCGATCTCCGGATCCACCTCCACGGTCGGGTTGAACACCGGCTGGCCCGGGCCTTGCGCGGCGTGGGCCGACTCGTTCGCGGCCCTCGGCCGGTCGGGCGGTGGATCGACCAGGACCGCGGTGCCGTAGGCGCAGATCTCCCCCCACATGTCGCTGACGTTGCGGTGGTCGAACCGCATTCCCACGATCGCGTTGGCGCCCAGCTCCCGCGCGTGTTCCACCATCTGGTCCACCGCGTCGAGCCGGTAACGCTTGAGCACCTTGAGGACGTGCGGGTTTCCACCACCGTGCATCGCTCGCACCCGCTCTTGGAACGGGTTACGGGTCCGTCCGGCCACCCCGATGACCTCGCCCAGGACCTGCCGTACCTGATATCCGGGCAGGTCATCCGTAGTGACGATCAACATCGTGGCCCCCGCCGGGCCTTACGGCATGGCTGTGGCATGCCGCCGTGATTACCCCTGGTCCGTCCACGCTCAAACCCCGACCGTGAACGGCCCTCAGTGCGACTCGACCACCACGTCGGTCCGGCCCCACCGGCCGATCACCCCGCGCAGCGCCAACTGTCCTACCCAACCGGGTACCCGGGGATCCACGCGCAACTCGTCCCCGACCGGTTCCATACCCAGCATCACCCGCAGCAACAACAGCGGCGCGCCCGCTGCCCACGCCTGCGGTGAACAGGCGGTGGGGTAGAGCACCGGCACGAGCGTCGCTGCCCGCGGGTAGCCGGCGAACGCCTCCGGGAGCCGGTGCCCCAAATGTCGTCCGGCCTCCAGCAGCGCAATGGCGAGCCGGTTCGCCTCCACTCGGCGGTTGTACCGGGCCAGCCCGGCGGCGACGATCGCGGTGTCGTGGGGCCAGACCGTGCCGTTGTGGTACTCCACCGGGTTGTAGGCCATCTGGTCCTCGGCGAGGGTGCGCACTCCCCATCCGGAGAACATGCGTTCGCCGCACACGTGTGCGGCGATGCTGTCCACCCGTTCGGGAGGTACGATGCCGCTCCACAACAGATGGCCGATGTTGGACGTCAACGTCTTGACCGGCCGTTTCTCCCCATCCAACGCCAACGCGTAGAAACCTTCTTCGGGCAGCCAGAAGTCGGTGTTGAACCGCTGCTTGAGCTTCTCGGCGTCGCGCTCGAGCCGGTCGGCGAGGTCCGTGTCGGCCCACACCTCACGGGCCAGTCGTGCACAGCGTATCCGGGCGTCGTACGCGTATCCCTGCAGTTCGCAGGTGGCGCGTGGAAGGCTGGCCAGCGTCCCGTCCGGGTGGACGATGGAGTTCCAGGAGTCCTTCCAACACTGGTTGACCAACCCCGTCTCCGGGTTGCGGGTACGATACTCAAGATATCCATCACCGTCGATGTCACCGTCCTTCTCCAGCCAACTCAGAGCGGCTCGTGCCGCGTCCTCGAGCCGGAGCACCGTGGCGGTGTCACCGGTCCAGCGCTCGTACTCGTCGAGCAGGATCAGGAACAACGCGGTGGTGTCGGCAGCCCCGTAGTAGGGCGACTGCGGACACTCTCCGAAGTAGGCCAGCTCGCCGTGGCGCAGCTCGTGGAGGATCTTCCCCGGCTCGGCGTCGCGGAAGTCGTCGTAGTCGGTCGCCTGTTTGGCCGCGAGCGCCCACAGGGTGGTCCGGGCCAGTTCGGGCACGAACGGCAGGGTCTGGTAGCTGGTGATGATGCTGTCCCGCCCGAACAGCGCCATGAACCACGGCAGTCCGGCCGCCGGCAGTGAGGCGTCGGACATCCCATCGGGGTAGAACCGCAGTGCCGCGAGGTCCACGAGGCTGCGGTGGTAGATGAGCCGCAAGTCGGTCCAGTCCGCTTCGATCTGGGGTGCGGCGGCGAGCCAGTCCTGAAGGCTCACCGGCATGTCCGGGGTGTGGGTGCGCCGCGGCAGTGGACGCCCTTCGGCGACGCCGAGCGTGACGTCGATCTCCCCGGTCCACTGCTGCATCGGGCCCAGCTCGAGCCGGAAGGTCAGCGATTCTTCCGTGAAGTAGGCGCCTTCGGCGGAGACGTGCGTCTCCCGACAGTAGCCGCCTCGGTGGTATCCGAGGGTGATGCCGCCGTCGCGAAGCCCCAGGTACGACGTGCCGAGCTTCCTGACCGGTGCCTTGAGCTCGAAGATGTCGGCGAAGTCTGCACCGTACAGGATGGAAAGTTCCAGGTGCAGCGTGCGTGTCCCGTGGTTGTGGATGACGACCGTTTCCCGTAGACCCGCCGCCACCTGCCGGCGGCGAATGATCGAGACCGAGGGTGTGTGGTGGATGTTGGCGCTCCCCTCGACCAGGAAGAACACCGCTTCGTCGTACTCCAGGGTGTCGGCCGACAACACCTGCAGTGGGCGCCCGTTGAGCCTCAGTTGCCACCTGGACAGGTGTCTCATATCCCGGTAGAACAGCCCGTGGACTCGGTCCGCAGTCGGGTCGACGTCCCCCCGGCGATCGCCCACCATGAATGTGTCGGCCTGCAGGATTCCGACCTCTTCTGTCTTCACCGCGCCCCCCTCGACCGTCCGGCCCGACCCTCAAGGCCAGCCTCACCGTACGGCTTACCACGTTTGCGGTTTTTGCTCCCAGGGTAAGACCGCCGTGGGTTCACTGTATGTACGTTCGCCACTACTGGGAGCCGAATCATGGGCCGATTTTCCTTTGATCCGCTGGGTCGCGCTGGACGACTTCGCATAGCGATGCTGGTTCCTCCGTGGTACGAACTGCCTCCGGCCGGCTACGGCGGTCTGGAGCAGATGTGCGCCGCCCTGGTCGACGCGCTGGTCGCACGCGGCCACGACGTCACCGTGATCGGGGCGGGGACCCGAAGCGGAACCAAGGCGAAGTTCGTGCCGACGGTGTCGCGCCCGCAGTACCTCCGGCTAGGCGAAGGCCTGCCGGAGCTGGTGCATGTGGGGCGGGCGAACCTGCTGATCGAGGAGAGCGACGTGGACGTGGTGCACGACCACACGTCCGCCGGCCTGCTCACCGCTGGCGTCCGGTCCGCTCCCACGGTCGCGACCGTGCACTGTTGCCCGACCGGCGAGCAGGGCGACTTCCTGACCACCCTGGGGGATTCGGTGGCACTCGTGGCGATCTCCACCGCGCAGCGACGCTTGCGACCTGATCTCCCCTGGACCGCGACCGTCCATAACGGACTTTCAACTGATGGGCTGACAGAACCGTCGCCGGACCGCAAACGGGACGGGCCGGTGCTGTGGCTGGCCCGGTTCAACCCCGACAAGGGACCGGATCTGGCCATCCAAGCCTGCCGCGAGGCGCGCCTGCCGCTGGTACTGGCCGGGAAGTGCACCGAGCCGGCCGAGCGTCGCTACCTGAGCGAAGTCATCGCACCGATGCTCGGCAGCGACGCTGAGCTGGTGCTCAACCCCGATCGCAAGCGGTGCCAGGCGTTGGTCCGGGCGGCACGCTGCCTGATCATGCCGATCCGCTGGGAAGAGCCGTTCGGAATGGTCATGGTGGAGGCGATGGCGGAAGGTACACCGGTCGTGGCGCTCAACCGTGGCGCGGTACCGGAGGTCGTCCGCCCAGGTGTCACCGGCCTCATCTGCGACGACCCCGCCGAGCTGCCGGACGCACTGCGGCAGGTGACGTCGATCGACCCGAACGCCTGCGTCCGCCACGTCCACGACACGTTCTCCGCCGACCTGATGGCCAGCCGGTACGAGCGGGTCTACCGAAGCGTCATCCGGGCGTCCATGACGCCCGAGTCACCGGCCATGACCGCGGCTCCGGTCAGCACCAGCAGCACCCGAGCCGCCTGAAACAGCGGCTACGCCCGGGTCGCCGACGCCGGACCCGAGTGCCGCAGCCAAGCGGACTGGGCCCGACGGCAGCGGTCAGAAGTCGCCGCCGAAGTCACCGAAATCGCCGCCGAAGTCACCGAAGTCACCGCCGACGTCACCGCCGTCGGCGCCCGGGTCAAAGTCGAGGCCGTCCTGGAAGCCCTGCTCATAGCCGGCCGAGTAGCCCGGGTCGGCGAACGCCGGCGAGAACAACGCATCGAAGATCAACATGCCGCCGATGGCCCCGGCCGCGCCAGCGAGCGCCGGCTTCCAGATCGGCTGCGAATACCAGCCCGCGGGAACGGGACGGCCGTTCACGCGGCCACCGGGGTAGTAGTACGGCGTGTCGTCGCCCGGCTCCGGGCCCGCCTTGAAGGTCTGCCCCTGAACCTCGACCTCGCGCTCCTTCGTCAATCGACCCGCACCGGCCGCGGCGGCCAACGGCGGCAGCTCCGGCCCCGGATCCAGCCCCAGCGCCACCCGCGCGGCACGGACGTACGTCAGCCCTTCCAACGCCGTCTCCTGCGCCAGCCGGTACTGGTGCACACTGTCGGCCCGCTCCAGTTGCGCCCCGGCGGCGTTGTACCGCTCACTCGCGTCGGCGAGCGCCTGCTTGACCGCGGGCTGATCGCCCTGCAGGTTCATCAACTGACCGCCGAGTCTCTCGTACCACCGCTGGGCCTCGGCGCGGGCGTCAGCGAGTCGTTGCTCAGCGCGGCGCTTCGACTCCTTCTGCCACCAGAGGCCGAACAGGACGCCCGGGACGAGGATTACCACGAGGAAGATCAGGGTGGTCATGGGTCCACGTTACCCGGTGGCGCCAACGCCCCAATCCGCCCAGTCCACCTGTTCGGCCACCATCGAGCGCCACACCGAACGAGCGGCGATCAACCACTCGCCGCGGCGGCGCGCAGGTCCCGTTTGAGTTCCTGTGGCAAGGAGAACGTCAGCCGCTCCTCCGCCGTCCTCACCTCGGTGACCTCCGTGAAGCCGCGCTGGGCGAGGTGCGCGAGGACCTGCTGCACCAAATCCTCCGGCACCGAGGCGCCGGAGCTGAGCCCCACCGTGCGCGCGTCGGCCAGCCACTCGTCCTGGATCTCGTCGGCGTAGTCGACCAGGTAACCCGCGGGCGCACCGGCGTCCAGCGCCACCTCGACCAAGCGAACCGAATTGGAGGAGTTACGCGATCCGACCACGATCATGACATCGCACTCGGGCGCGATCTGCTTCACCGCCTGCTGCCGGTTCTGGGTGGCGTAGCAGATGTCGTCGCTGGGAGGCGACTGCAACAGTGGCAGCCGGGTCCGCAAGCGGTCCACGGTCTCCATGGTCTCGTCCACCGACAGGGTCGTCTGGGACAGCCACACGACGCGCTCCGGGTCGCGGACCTTGACCCGGTCGACGTCCTCCGGCCCCTGGACCAGCTGGATGTGATCCGGCGCCTCACCGGCGGTGCCGACCACCTCCTCGTGGCCCTCGTGCCCGATCAGGAGGATGTCGTAATCCTGGGCAGCGAACCGCTTGGCCTCATTGTGGACCTTGGTCACGAGCGGGCACGTGGCGTCGATGGCACGCAGATTGCGTCGCCGAGCCTGCTCGTGCACCTCAGGCGCGACCCCGTGCGCGGAGAAGATCACGATGGAGCCCTCGGGGACTTCGTCGTTCTCCTCTACGAAGACCGCCCCGCGCTTTTCGAGCGTCTTGACGACGTGCTTGTTGTGCACGATCTGCTTGCGAACGTAGATGGGCGGCCCGTAGAGCTTGAGCGCTTCCTCCACGGTCTGCACCGCGCGGTCCACGCCGGCGCAGTAGCCGCGAGGGGCGGCCAGTAGCACCCGCTTAGGAGCGGCCTCCGGAGTCCCTGGCATTGGTCCATGGTACGCATGGCGCCACGAACGCCTACCCTGCCGTACGCTCACCTGGTGGAAAGGGCGGCGGACATCCCTCGCAGCACCCCGGAGCAGCCGTGGCCGGTGCGGGTGGTGAGCCAACGGATCGGCGAGTGGATCGGCCGGCTGGGCTGGGTTTGGGTGGACGGTCAGATCGCCCAGATCTCCCGACGCCCCGGCGCGAGCACGGTCTTCCTCACACTGCGTGACCCCTCCGCCGACCTGAGCCTCACCGTCACCACCAACCGGGACGTGCTCGACGCCGGCGCCCCGCAACTCTCCGAAGGCGCCCGGGTGGTGCTGCACGCCCGCCCGTTCTTCCACCCTGCCCGCGGCACACTCTCGCTGCGCGCCGACGACATCCGCATGGTGGGTCTGGGTGAGCTGCTCGCCCGGCTGGAGCGCCTCAAGCGGCTCCTGCGGGCGGAGGGCCTGTTCGATCCGGCCCGCAAGCGCCGCCCACCGTTCCTGCCGACGACGGTGGGGCTGATCACCGGCCGCGCGAGCGCCGCCGAACGGGACGTGGTCACCAACGCACGACGCCGATGGCCGTCGATCCCGATCCGAGTGCTCAACGTACCTGTCCAGGGCCCCACCGCCGTACCCGCGATCATCGACGCGCTGAAGGCCCTCGACGCCGACCCGGACGTCGAGGTGATCGTCCTGGCCCGGGGCGGTGGGAGCGTGGAGGATCTGCTGCCGTTCTCAGACGAAGCGCTCTGCCGAGCGGTCTTCGCCTGCCGGACCCCAGTGGTGACCGCGATCGGCCACGAAACCGATACCCCGTTGGTGGACTTCGTCGCGGACCTACGCGCCTCCACACCGACCGACGCCGCCCGGCGGGTGGTGCCCGACCTCGCCGAGGAGCGGCGTCTGCTGCATCTGCACCGGGGACGGTTGCGCCGGGCGGTGCGCTCACTCGTCGATCGGGAACAGCACCGGTTGGACGCGCTCCGCTCGCGCCCGGTGCTGGCCCGACCGCACGTGATGGTGGAGGCACGGGCCGCCGACGTGGCCGCGTTGCGGGACCGTGCCCGACGCCACCTGCGCCACCGGATCGAGGTAGCCACCGCCGACCTCACCCACACCGTCGCCCGTCTGAGGGCCCTGTCGCCGGCGGCGACCCTGCGCCGTGGGTACGCCATCGTGCAGCGCCCGGACGGGCGGGTCGTGCGCTCGCCGATCGACGTAGCCACCGGCGACGCGATCCGGATCCGGCTGGCGGAAGGGGAACTCGCAGCGACAGTCGGCCATCCGACACCCGATTTGTAGGGTTTTCCCGAATCCCTCCGACCTGCACAGTCACCGGTGGTAGTTACGTCACCGCACGTCCGGCCGTTTACCCCGTCAGGTAGCACCTCGACTGAAGGGACCGCCGGACGTGGACGCATGCCCCGCCCCGTCGCCCGAGCTGACCGACCCGTTCGGACCGCTGCGGCACCGCTGGTGGCTGATCGCTTTCACCGGCGTACTCGGCATCGCCGGTGCGGCCGGGTGGCTCCGCCACCAGGAGCCGGTCTGGGAATCCTCCACGACCCTGCTGGTCCACCCGGTGGAGCTGGAGACCAGCGCCGACGCCGCGACCCCGATCGACCCGGACACCGAAGCCCAGTTCGTCCGCTCCACCGCGGTCGCCGCCGCCGCGGCCGAACGCCTAGGCGGCGGCTCGCCGGAGGATCTCACCGCTCGGGTCGCCGTGGCGGCGCCGGCGGCGGCGGTCATCGAGATCACCTTCACGGCGCCCCGCCCTGACGCCGCCCGGCTCGGCGCAGCGGCGTTCGCCGAGGCCTATCTCACCCACCGTGAGGAGCGGGCGCACGCCCACCGTGCGGCCCGTCAGCAGGCTGTCGAGGACCGAATCGCGGCGCTGGACGACAGCGTCACCGAGCTGACCGAACGGCTCGCCGGCACCCTGCCAGGCACCCCCGCTGCGGCCGACATCGAACGCCGGCGGGCCGCCCTGACCGACCAGCGCGACGCGCTCGTGGAAGAACTGCACGCGCTGTCCCACTCCGCCGTGAACGCCGGCGCGGTGATCAGCGAGGCGGGGCGTGCCCAACGGCTCGAGGACCCGCCCGCCCCGGTGGTTCTCGCCAGTGGTGCCGTGCTCGGGTTGACGGTCGGCGGCGCCGCAGCGCTGTTCGCCCAGCGACTGGCGCGCCGGGTGCGGCGCCCCGCCGACCTGCAGCGGACCGGTCTGCCGGTGCTGGCCGCGCTCGCCGACCTGCCACCGGCCGCGTCGGTGGTGGCGGCGACCAGTCCTCACGGTCGGGTCTTCGACCGGCTCCGCAACGAGGTGCTCGCCATCCTGGACGGGGCCGGGCAGGTGATCGTGGTGGCGAGCACCAGTCGTGGCAGCGCCGCGGCACCGGTCGCACACCACCTCGCGGCCTCACTGGCCAGGTTCGGCGAAGACGTGGTCCTGGTGGGCTCCGGCCGGCCCACCACCCCCGCACTGTCCGACGTGCTCGCCGGCCGTGCCCCACTACGCGAGGCGCTACGACGCCACCCCGGCACCAGTGGGCTGCGCTGCTTGACCCTGGACCAGGCCGCCATCTCCGGCAACGGGATGCAGTCAGCCGGCGTCCGTCGCGTGCTCGCGGCGCTGACCCGCCAAGCCGGGTACGTGGTGGTGGAGGCTCCGCCCACCTGTGTCTCCGCCGCCGCGCAGACCCTCGCCAACGATGCTGACGGCGTGTTGCTGGTCGTCGAGGCGGGCCGCGCTCAGCTGGCGGAGGTGGCCGACGCGGTGACACAGCTGCGGCGGGTTCGGGCGCGGACGCTGGGCGCCGTGATGGTGCCGCCGACACCCCCCTCCAGCTCACACACCCCGTGGCGGGGTCGTGCCCCGGCCCCGCTCAGCAACGGTCACCGTCCGACCACGACGGTGACCGCTCCGCGGCCCACCAGCCGTGGTGGCGTCGACGGGTTGGTGCCACCACGGTCCCCGGCCCCACCGCGCCCGCCGATCGTCCTCACCCCCGCCGCCCGGCAACCCAACGCCGACGACGAGACAGTCACTCTGTCGCGACTCACCCCTTCCCTGATCCGGGCGTACCGGCGCGAGCACAAGCCGCTACCCCGCACCGACCGGGCGGAGGCACGGCGACCGGAAGCACCTGCCCGGGACGCCTGATCCTGGCCCAGCCATTCACCCAAGGACGTGACCATGCGCGCAACCCGCGCGGAGCCGCTGCCGTTCGCCAGGCACCCGGCACCGCCTGTCGACCACTACTCCACCGTGACCGACCACAGGCAACGCCGCTACCTACGGGACCTGCTGCGGCGCTGGTTCCCGGTGCGGCGGCCGGTCCAGCACGACTTCGCCTGTGGAACCGGTCGGGCGATCCAGCTCCTGCACGGGCTGGTCCACGCCGCGCACGGTTACGACTTCTCGGACGTGATGTTGTCCCGTGCCCGCGAGCTGGGGGTGGCAGCGAGCCTGCACCTGGTCACCCCGACCGGCCCGGTGCCACACGTGGCGAACGAGCAGCGCCCGCTCATCGTGACATGCGCCCGGTTCCTCGCCACGGTGGAACCGGCGATCCGCGACCTCGCTGTCCGCTTCGCCGCGCACGCCCTGCCCCACCCGCACTCCGGACTGTTCGTCGTCGAACTCGAACGCCGCAGCCACCGCAAACGTGAGGCCGCCATCGATCCACTGTCCCCACGCGACTTTCACGCGTTGCTCGCCAAGCACGGATTCGTCGTGATCGAACAACGCGGTTTCGGCGTTCTCACCCCCGCCTGGTACCGCTGGCCGGTCGTGCGCCACCTCGCCTCGGCGGTGGACGCGCTCGCCGCGGTACTGCCGCTCACGCGTTGGTGCACCACCGTCCTATACGTCGCGCAGCGGCAACCGCACCCGGATGACGACACAAGGATGGGCTGACCATGACCCGGGTCATCATCGTCAGCGGCCTCAGCCGCAGCGGCACCACCCTGCTGGAGCGGCTCCTCGGTGAGCTGCCCGGGGTGGTGGCGCTCGGGGGCGCGTCGCTCGCGTGGCAGCGGACTCGACACGGTGGACACTGCGGCTGCGGTGAACCGTGGCGTCGCTGCGGTTTCTGGCACGAGGTCGGGCAGGTGGCCTTCGGTGGCTGGGAAACAGTCGATGTCGACCGGATGCTGACGCTACGCCAGCGAGTCGAGCGGGTCAGCAACCTGCCCGGTCTCGTGCTTCGCCGGCCGATGCCGGAGGCGCTGGAGTACGCCGGAGCGCTCCGTCGGATCTACGCCGCTGCGCGCCGGGTGGCGGGCGCGCGGGTCGTCGTGGACACGGCCCGACACAGCACACTGCCGTGGAGCCTCCGGCAGAGCACGGGACTCGACCTGCGCGTGGTCCACCTGGTCCGCGACCCGCGCGCCGTGGCGCACGCGGGGACCCGGTCGGAGCCGTCGCAGCAGCCGGGTGGGTCCAGTGCGGAACACCTCTCCCCCACCACCGCTTTCAGCGCCGCCGTGACCGCCCTGCGCTGGAACACCCACAACGCGGCGCTGAGCGTGCTGGCACGCACCGGGGTCTCGGTGTTCCGGCTGCGTTACGAAGAGCTGGTCGCCGAGCCGACGACGATGCTACGGGCCCTCGTCAGCTTCGCCGGGGTGGGCGCCTCCGCCGACCTGGGTTTCGTGGGCCGCTCGACGGTAACGCTGGGACCGAGCCATTCCGTCGCCGGTGAGCCGCCCGCGTTCAGCGTGCTGCCGCTGCGACCGGACGGCGATCGTTGGCGCCACGATCTGGCGCCCCGGCTGCGGCGATTGATCGGCGCCGTGTGCGCGCCGCTGCTGCCGGCGTACGGCTACCCATTGTGGGCTGGAGGTAATCGATGAACCGATGGCCGTCAGTGGCGGTCGTGCTCCCCGTCACCGGTGAAGCCACGGCGCTGGAGCAAACCCTAGCGACCGTACAGGCACAGGACTATCCCGGCCGGATGTACGTGATCGTCGTCTTCGACCAGACCGAGCCGCAGGCCCCATCCACGGACGGAGACCGTCCCGTGCTGGCGCTGACCAATTGGCGGCGTGCGGGCCATCCCGGCGCCTGCAACACCGGCATCCTCGCCGCCGACGCGGACCTCGTGGCGTTCTGCGAGCCGTCCAGCGGCTGGACGCCGTCCAAGCTACGTGCCCAGGTCGCGGCGCTCATCGCGGCACCGGAATCCGAGCTGGCCACCTGCGCGGTCGCCATCGAACGCGACGGTCGGCGCGTGGTCCGGCGCACCGGGCGCGACCGGATCGGCATCGCCGACCTGATCCGTTCCCGGACGGCGATGCCGCACTGGTCCACCATCGTCGCCCGCCGAGGCGCGCTGCTGGACCCGACCCGAATCGGCCTGTTCGCCGAGCGGGTACCCGGCGGTCACCACGAGGACTGGGACCTGCTGTTGCGGGCGGTACGCCGCGCTCCGATCACCCACCTGGACGAACCGCTGGCGCGGCTCCGCCACTCGCCCGTGACCGCGACGAACCGCCTCGCCGACTACGCCGCACGGATGAGATCGCTGCGGTGGATGATCGCTCGGCACCCGGAGCTTCGGGCCAGCCGGGTCGGCGCGGCGCGCATCTACGGGCAACTCGCCTGCTGGTCAGCGGCGAGCGGAGACCGGCAGGCGGCGTGGCGATGGACGAAGCAGGCGATGCGCAACAACTGGCACGAGCCCCGAGCCGCCATCGCTCTCGCCGCGCTAAGTAGAGCGGTCACGGTGGAGACCGTCGCCGCCGCCCTGCACCGCCTCGGTCGGGTCATCTGAACGCCCCGTGCTAG
>CAYTMR010000073.1:0-17542 GCA_964438855.1 uncultured Micromonosporaceae bacterium | reverse complement strand
CCGATCCAACTACTACAGTTACCCTTGAAATGGATTATATGAATGATAACAGGACTCCTCATACAAGTACAGTCAACCTGGCAGGAAATGATGTTGAAGCTTTATTTGAAATGCCCCATGAAAGATTCTTAGGATTTAATCTCGATAATGCCAATAATAAAACTACAACTTATGTAGTTCGTGGAAATAAAATCATCAACGATTATTTCAACATCAGGGCCGCATATTATGGTGCAAATTATAATATGGATAATACATCTACTTCGGTTTCTACAGTTGTAAATGATGATTTTGAAAGCCGTAGAAGAATATTATCAAGGTCGTTACGTGAAGATAGAAATTCTACTTTCCAACTTGATCTCGTGGGAAGAGATATTTACACAGGCAGCTTTAAGCATACCTTTCAGTTAGGATTCGATTATAAAGTAAATAACTTAAGTACTACCAGCTTTGGCTCAGCAATTGTTGATACTATAAATGTCGTACGTGATATTATCAGCAATGAACTTGGAAATGTAAGTCTTAATCAGCAGACCCCGATAACTTCATCAAGTTCAGCTTATGGATTATTGGTTCAGGAAGTTTTATCATATAAGGAATTTATAAGAGCAATTTTCGGCTTAAGATATAGCTATGGACTAACAATTAGTGGCTCTGACGCAGGCTATATTCCCGGAGATGCATGGAATCCCATGGCAGGGTTGATGATCAGCCCCATTAAGAATATTAACCTTTTCGGATCATATGCCACTACAACAAGTTTACGTTCTGCTGCCAACCGGATGTCGAATGGAGAACAAATAGGGCCGTCAACTACTATGCAGAAGGAGACCGGAATTAAATCGGACTGGTTAGACAATAGACTGAGGTTTAATTTTACTTATTTTGATATAATAACAGAAAATCTTTCAAATACAGAGTATATTACTGGAACCAATCAGCCTACGGGTTATTACTATAAAGCTGGAAACCTTAAAAGGAATGGAGTAGAGGTTGAATTATCCGGGCGACCGTTAGAGAACCTGCAGTTGATATTAGGTTATGCCTACCTGCATGCACGATATATGGATAGTCCGTCTTATGTAGAGGGATCAGCACCTTTAAATGCACCTGAGCATACAGCCAATGGTTGGTTATATTATACTCTCAATCGTACTTTCTTAAAAGGATTATCCCTGGGAACAGGTACATACTATGTAGGAAACCGCCCGTCAAACGATTTTTCTTTGCAACCCGACGGACATGGTTCTCCTGTTGGAGTTAAACCATTTGATATGCCTGCATATACTACCACAAATATTCAGGTTGCATATCCGGCCGGTCAATTCACTTTCAGAGCTTTTGTTAATAACATTTTTGATGAAGTGGGTTATAATGCCTATTTCAGGGGAGGATTCATCAATCAGATCGACCCGCGGAATTTTGCATGTGTGCTTTCCTATAATTTTTAATCTGAAAACTTTTTTAAACCTAATTTTCAATTATTATGAGGAAACTTTTTACAAGAATTCATTTTTGGTTGTCACTGCCGGTAGGCCTTATCATATCAATTGTTTGTTTAACCGGAGCAATCTTGTCTTTCCAGGATGAAATATTGGAGGTGGTATATCCTGACAGATATTTCGTGAAAAATACTAATGGATTAACCCCAATGTCATTAGAGGAGTTAATAATTTTAGCCAATCAGCAGTTAGAGGAAAACAGTGTGGCCAGTATTCAGGTTTTTTCCAATTCCGAACGAACCTATACGTTAGGATTAAAAGAGGGGGGAAGAGTTTCAGCCTTTATTAATCCTTATACTGGAGAAATAACAGGGATATACAGTTATTCTGAAAGTTTCTTTTTTAAAATGATGGCTCTTCACCTCTGGCTGATGGATGGAAGCCGGACGGTAGGAAAAGTAACTGTCGGAATTAGTACTGTATCGGTGGCGCGAGACCGATTACGGGTTGGTACCCGACGGACACGGGACCTGGGCGCAGCGTCGACTGGTCGGTGCGCGGCCGATGGGTTGGGCCCTGCTCGTAGAGGGTGTCATCGATCAGATAGAGATCGACAAGGCCGAGATTTCGCCGCTTATCCGCTACCGCGGGCGGTACTATACCGCCGGCCAGTAGGCTTGCAGGCATGCCCATCGTGCCGCGCTTCGGCGCCGGCCACCGCATCCTGGTCAGCGGCGGCGCCGGCTTCGTGCCCTCCCATGTGGTTGATGCGCTCATCGGGCGCGGATGCCGGGTGGTGGCGGTCGACAACTTCATCACCGGATCCGATGAGAACGTCGCCCACCTCGCCGACAATCCGCTGTTCACCCTGATCAAACACGATGTCTGCGACGGTCTGCCGGACCACCATCCGGCGTTGTCCGGCCGATTCGACGCCATCTTGCACATGGCCTCGCCAGCGAGCCCCAAGGACTTCACGACCATGCCGGTGGAGATCCTGCGGGTCGGGTCCGTCGGCACGCTGCACCTGCTCGACCGGGCGGTCACCGACGGCGCGCGCTTCCTCCTGGCCTCGACCTCCGAGGCCTACGGCGACCCACTGGTGCATCCGCAGCCGGAGACGTACTGGGGCAACGTGAACCCGGTCGGCGTGCGCAGCGCCTACGACGAAGCCAAGCGATTCGCCGAAGCAGCGACGATGGCCTACCGCCGATCCCGCGGCCTGGACACCGCCATCGTCAGGATCTTCAACACCTTCGGTCCGCGAATGCGCCCCGACGACGGTCGGGCCATCCCCACCTTCATCAGTCAGGCCTTGCGGGGCGAGCCGTTGACCGTGCACGGCACGGGCGAGCAGACCCGCGCCATCTGCTACGTGGACGACCTGGTCCGCGGGATCTTGCTCCTGCTCGATTCGGAGGAGCCGGGGCCGATCAACTGTGGGACCGAGCACGAAATCTCCATCCGAGATCTAGCTCAGCGGATCGTCACACTGGCCGGTAGCAGCTCCGAAGTGGTGTTCGTCGACCGCACGGTGGACGATCCTGAGATGCGGCGCCCGGATCTCACGCTGGCTCGGGAACGCCTGGGTTACGAACCGCTCGTCGACCCTGACGAAGGACTACGCCGCACCATCGAATACTTCCGCGCTCGGCTCGAGTGATACCCGGGCAGGTCGACATCGGGCCGTACGCTGAGAGCATGTCGATCAGAGAGCCCGACCCACGGATCGTCGGCCGAGCACGGGGCGCGGCACGAGCAGGGACCGGCCCTTCGGTGCCCAGCGGTCGGGCCACGCCGACCGCCGCAGGCATGCCCGCCACCCGCGCACCAGAACGCATCAGCGGCCGGGCACGGGTGCCGAGCGACGCCAGAGGTGGCCCGGGTGGCCATGGTCGCCCGCCCGGTGGTCACCCGCCGGCCCTCGTGCGCCAGCGCCGCCCGCGTGGGCGTCGGATCGCGGTGGTGGTGCTGGTCACCGTCCTGCTGCTGGTAGGTATCGGCGCGGGCTGTCTGTTCTTCTACGCCCGGGGCCTCGACGACAACCTCAGTCGCACGGACGCCTTCTCGCAGCTGGCCGAGCGGCCGGAGAAGCCGGTCGAGGGCACGCTCAACGTGCTGCTGCTCGGCAGCGACTCTCGTGATCCCGACGGCGCCGCCGGCGGACCGTACCGCGCCGACACCATCATGCTGATGCACGTGCCCAGCGACCGCCAGGAGGCGTACTTCATCTCCATCCCGCGGGACCTGTGGGTGCCGATTCCGCCCACTCCGGACGGATCGGCGGGCGGCCGAGAAGCCAAGATCAACGCGGCTACCGCCTTCGGCGGCGTGCCGCTCATGGTCCAGACGGTCGAGGCGTACACCGGGGTCCGGCTCGACCACGTGGTGTTGGTCGACTTCGGCGGTTTCGTAGAGGTCACGGACGCTCTGGGCGGAGTGGAGATGGAGATCAAGCAGACGATTACGTCGATCCACCCGCCGCGGCGGACCTTCCCGGAGGGACGCAACCTGCTCACCGGCGAAGAGGCGCTCGACTACATCCGGCAGCGATACCAGTTCCCCGACGGTGACTTCACCCGGATGCGCAACCAGCAACAGTTCCTGCGCGCCCTGATGGATCGCGCGGTGAGCAGTGGGACCTTGAGCGACCCGGTGAAGCTGAACACCTTTCTGCAGACCGTCACCCAGACCCTCACCGTCGACGAGGACTTCTCGTTGCTCAGCGTCGCGTGGCAACTACGTCATCTACGCGGTGACGATCTCCACTTCTTGACCAGTCCGCACAACGGGGCCGGCCGGGTAGGCAGTGAGAGCGTGGTGCTCTCCGACGACGCCGGAGCCGCCGAGCTCTACCAGGCGATTCGAGAAGACCGAATGGCTGCGTGGGCAGCGGAGCACGTGGACGGCGAGGGGGACTAGACGGAGCTACCTCGTCGTGACGGAGCCAGTCTGGGGTGACGAAAGGGACTGGCATCCCCTACAGTGACCCGGGGCGTCGATGCGCGCTCTCCGCGCCGACGCCAACCCCTCCGCACCCAGGAGAGCGACGATGGACGGTCACCCCCACAGCCGTCGGCGCGGGCGGGAGCCTTACTCGGTCGACCCAGAGCGCCGGGCCGCCCGAGCGGCGCGACGACGGGAACGGGCCGCGCGCGGCGAAGCCGCAGCGTCCGGTGGAACCTACCGGGCGGGCGCTCCCGTGGAGCGTCCCGCGGGTCAGGTCTATGGCGCCCGCGCTGCGGTCGGCACGCCACCCGACCCACCGGAGCGCGACCGCCGGCGCACCCCGTTGTGGCCGAAGCTCGCTGTCACGTTCGGTGCGGCGCTGAGCTTCCTCAGCCTGATGGCGATCGTCGGCGTCCAGGTCGCGATCGCCCGTTACGCCGGAAACGTGCAGCAGGACGACCTGCTCGGAGCGGCCGCAGCGCAGTCTGAGCCGGGCCGGGAGCTGGAGGGACCGCTCAACTTCCTCCTGCTCGGCGTCGACTATCGCAAGGGATGGGAGTTGGACGATGTCCGCTCCGACACCATCATGGTCCTGCACGTGCCGAGCTCGCACGACCAGGCGTATCTCTTCTCCGTTCCGCGGGACACTTGGGTCTCGGTGCCCGGCTACTGGGACATGAAGATCACCGATGCCTTCTACCACGGCGCCCAAGGTGCGGAGGACCCCTGGGCCGGCGGCACCCAGCTGGTGGCCGCCACCATCCACCAACTGACCGGGCTCCAGTTCGACGGCGCCGCCATCGTCAACTTCGGCGGCTTCCAGAAGATCATCGACGAGATGGGCGGGGTCGAGTTCTGCGTCGAAGACCCGGCTACCTCTGAACACATGGTCCTGGTAGACGGCAAACCCATGGGGATCGCCAAGGCGAAGCGGGAGGGCCACTACTACGAGCGGGTCCGCTACGAGGTCGGCTGCCAGCATCTGGCTGGCTGGCAGGCGTTGGACTACGTACGGCAGCGTAAGAATCTGGAGAGCGGCACCGGCGACTACGGCCGGCAGCGCAACCAGAAGGCGTTGCTGCAGGCGATGGCGCGGCAGGCGACCAGCACCGACGTCATGACCAACCTCGGGACCATCGATCGGCTGCTGCTGGCGGCCGGGGACGCACTGACCGTTCACCTACCACCGAACGTCGAGATCATCGATCTGCTCTGGACGTTCCGGAACATTCGTGCCGATGACCTGGTGGCGCTCCAAACCAACGCCGGGAAGTTCAACTCCGCGAACGTTCCCGGGGTGTCGGCTGAGCGGCTGACCGACGCGAGCCTGGAGATGTTCCGGGCCGCCGCGGAAGATCAGATGGCCGAGTTCGTGATCAACAACCCTGACTTCCTCAGCCCTGAGTGACGCAGCGGTGACGGCCGGGAAGCTAAGGTGAGGACCATGCTGGGCTCGGTTTCGACCCGGCCACCATGGTCCCAGAGGCGGCCGTGGCACGGCCGGCCGCTGACCACACCACACCCCGGGTGAGTGGAGAGCGTGGACGGAAAGCCGCTCGTGTTTGCCCACCGGGGAGCCTCCGAGGCTCTTCCCGAGCACACTCTTCCGGCGTACCTTCGGGCGTTGGAGGACGGCGCCGACGGGGTCGAGTGTGACGTCCGCCTCACCCGTGACGGTCACCTGGTCTGCGTCCACGATCGTCGGCTGGAGCGCACCAGCAACGGCCACGGCCGGGTCAGCGGGCACACTCTGGCGAAGCTCGAACGGCTGGACTTCGGCTCCTGGCACCCCGGCGCCGCCGCGGCCGAGGCCGCTGACGCCAGACGTGTCCTCACCCTGGAACGGCTCCTTCACGCCCTGCGAGACGTGGGCCGACCAGTCCGCCTGGTCATCGAAACCAAGCACCCGAACCGGTACGGGCCGCAGGTGGAGCAGCGTCTCGTCGCGTTGCTCGAGGCGCACGGCCTGGCCACACCGGTGCCCGACGCCCCGGTCCAGGTCGCCGTCATGTCGTTCTCACCGTTGGCCATCCGGCGCGTCCGCCGGCTGGCTCCGAACCTGCCGACGGTGCAACTGTTGGAGGCCATACCCGCGGTACCGCGCGGCCGTTTGCCGTTCGGTACGCGGATCGCGGGTCCGGGCGTGCGGCTGGTGCGGCTACGGCCCGGGCTGGTGTCGGCGCTACGCGACGCCGGCAACCAGGTGTACGTCTGGACCGTGAACCGGCCCACCGACCTGGACCTGGTGCTACGACTCGGGGTCGACGGCATCATCACCGACCGCCCGGCGGAGACGCTAGCCCGTGTGGGTCGTTGCTTGCCACCAGAAACCCCGAGCAGCCCGTGACCCGGGGGCGGTAGCGGGACCGCGACAGGTCAGGCACACTGCGGGCATGCCCGCAGAGCCGGACCACGCAGCCCTGATGGCCGGACTGCACACGGTGGTGGAGCGCCTCAACGCCGGTGAGTCAGAGCTCGCCGCGTTGACACAGTTGTTGGAGGTGGCGCACTCGACGCTCGGCGCCGCCGGCATGCTCCTGACCGAGTTCAACGACCGCGGCGGCCGGGTCCTCGTCGGGGTGGGCGCGAGCGCGTGGGCGGTCGGCCGTCCGGTTCCGTCGTCCTGTCGGGAGTTCCACCTCGGCACTGGCTCACCGACGTGGGAGATGGCGACCAGCGCGCTGCCGGCGGAGATCGCTGCCCAGTTGCTGGGGCGCGGACTGCGGCGCCTGCTGGGTGCCAGGCTCACGCTCAACGACACCCACGTCGGAGGCATGCACGCGTACTTCACCGAGCCCGACCCGCTGTCCGAGACCCACCGGTCCATGCTGGCCTTCGTCGGCGCCTGCGCCGTGCACATACACCACCAGTGGCGAAAAAGACACGAACCGCCATCGGAACCGGTGCTCGCCTTCGACAAAGACCTTTTCGTGGCGACGACCAGTCACGAGCTACGCACTCCGGTGACGGTGATCAAGGGGTTCGCCACCACCCTTCACGACCACTGGGAGGCGCTAGCACCGGAGCAACGCCGCAACGCGGTGCGGACCATTCGACAACGGGCAGACGAGCTGGCACGGCTGGTCGACCGGTTGCTGGCGGCCTCCACCACCGCCGATGCCGCCGGCATGCCGATGCGCCTCCCGTTCGACCTCGTGACCACGTTGCGTCACGTGGTCGCGGGAATCCAGCATGACCTGCGCTCCCGGCTGCGGTTGTCCCTGCCGGAGGATCTGCCGAAGGCGTACGGCGACCGCTCCAGCATCCCCACCGTCGTGACGGAATTACTCAACAATGCCATGAAATATTCGGACGGCGAGGTGACGCTCTCCGCCTTCGCCGACGAGCAGACGGTGGCGTTCCACGTCGCCGACCGCGGGGTAGGGATCGCTCCCGAGCATGTGGAGCTTGCCTTCGAACCGTACTGGCAGGCGGACCGCGGCGACCGCCGCACGCAGGGCGGTGCGGGCCTTGGCCTGCACTTGGTGCGACGTATCGTCGAACGACAAAAGGGATGGGTGTCTTTACGTCCACGAGAATCGGGGGGTACCGTCGCAGAAGTACGACTACCGCGGGCCGACGCCATCCGGGCGGACTGACCGCCCCAGTCGCCCGCGGGTTGGGGAGGGTGAGCGTGTCCACGGCAGTCGCCGAGCGGAGCTGGTGCGTCGTGGTGCCGCATCACGCTCGCGGGGCTCGGCTCGCTCGTCACCGGCTCGCCAGTGAACTCGCCCCGGTCATCTCCGCAGACCTCCTCGCCGACACCATCGCGGTCCTTGCCGAGCTGGTCGGCAACGCCATCCGCCACGCTAAGCCACTTCCTGGCGACGTCATCCGCGTGGCGTGGCGGCTGCGGCGTGACTCCAAGGGTGACCGGATCTCGGTCCGGGTCACCGACGGCGGTGATCCCGATCGGACGCCGACACTGCGCCCCTTGGAGCTGGACGCAGTCGACGGGCGCGGATTGCGGATCGTCGATCGACTCGCCGTCCGGTGGGGGGTAGAGCAGGACGGACTCGGTCAAAGCGTCTGGGCCGAGCTGGCGTAAGCTTCCGCGGCGTGAGCAAGCGAAGCCACCGGCAACGGCGACCCCGACCACCCCAGAGCCGTCAAGCCTTTGTGCCCCGTCCCTTCGAAGGGCTGGTCGACGAACCGGAGTGGATCGCCCTGCGCGAGCTCGTACCGGCGGCGACCGCACCGCTGCGCCTCGCCCCCGATCTCGCCGCCGCGCACCCCGACCGGCAGGTGATCCTCGCCACTCTCCTGCCGATGGCGTGGCCGGTGATGACCCGACCGGACGGGCGGATCTACCTCGGCCTGCAACGCCCGGCCGACTCCGGCGACGCCAACCGTGACCTCGCCGCGTCACTCCTCGCGGCGTTGGAGAGCGAGCCAGGCGAGGTAGTGACGGTGCCACCCGAGCCAGGTCCTGGTCCCCGGTTGGCGGACGTCCTGACGGACGGCCCGCTCGAGATCACCGTCCACGATGGCTTCGGCTTCTGGATCGACGGCGATCCGGACGACCCGGACGTCGCCGCCTCGTTGGAGCGCGCCAACCAGTCGGCGTACCCGACCGTGCGGCTCAGTGTGGTGCGGGCGGCGTACTGGTGTCAGATGCCCGAGCGCGCGTACCTGAGGTGGGTGCTACCGGACCCGGAGGACGAGGCTTTGGCGGCGCTCGCCCGGCTGGCCGCGGCGGAGGGGTTGCGGTTGGATGGGCGCACCCGCTTCGCGGGGATGTTCCGTGCTCTGGGACGCCTGGTGCCGGTCTGGGATCTGCCGCGTGACGTCCCGGCCGTCGAGTGGGAGCCGGCCCTGGCGGCGTTCGTGGAACGCTACAGCGCGGCGCTCGCCACTGAGGAGCCACTGGACGCTGCCGCCCGCCGGGCCCGGCAAGGGCTCATCGGGCGCCAGCTCACCCTCCGCTGAGGTCCTCAACCGGCCGGTGTGATCCGGTCACGGACGATCGGGCACGACATGCAGCGGGGCCCGCCCCGCCCGGAGCCCAGCTCGGAGCCCGGCACTCTGATCACCTCGATGCCGGCCCGCTCGAGTTGAGCGTTGGTCTCGACGTTGCGCTCGTACGCCACGCACAGCCGGGGCGCGATGGCGAGGGTGTTGTTCCCGTCGTCCCACTGCTCGCGTTCGGCGGTCACCGGGTCGAGTCCAGTGTCGATGACTCGTAACCGCTCGATGCCCATCGCTTCGGCCGCGGCGGCGAGGAACGACCGTGGCTGACCGACCCGTGGCTCCCCGTCCTCCCCCTCGGTGACCGGGTAGGCGATCAGTGAGTCGGCGATGTTCGGATACATGACGACCGCGTCGACGTCGACCATCGTGCAGACCGTGTCCAGGTGCATGGTCGCGCGCTCCTGCGTGACCGGAACCACCAACACGGTGTGCGCCACCGCCGCGGCGAAAGCGCGCCGCGCCACCCGCTCGGCGCCGGCCGGAGTGGTCCGCTCGCCCACCCCCACGGCGAGCACTCCAGGAGCGAGCAGCAGGACGTCGCCACCCTCCAGCGGCTCCAGGTGTGGCTCGTACAGCAGGGGGGTGCCGATGAACCGTGGGTGGTGACGGTAGAGCGTGTGCATGAGGGTGCTCTCCCGACGCCGTGCCCGCATGCTCAGGCTGGTGACCGCGGCGTGGTCTCGGACCCACACCGACGAGTCTCGTGTGAACAGTAGGTTGGGCAGAGGATCGATGACGAAGTCGTGGGTGTCCATCAACGAGTAGACCAGTCCACCCCGGCTTGCCCGCTCCGGGCCGAGATGACCACGCAGCTCCTCGTGCGCCAGGCCAGCCACGAGCACCGAGGCGAGCCCGGCCGGATCGAGGTAGCCCAGGTAGTCGCTGACCCGTCGGCGCAGACTGTCACCGAGCCGGGGATCAGCGAGGACCGCCTCGGTCAACTCGGCTCGGGCTTGCGGAAGCTCCAACACCTCGGTGAGCAGGGACTGGAGATAGAGGACTTCCACCCCGTGGCTTCGTAGCGCCTCGGCGAAGACGTCGTGCTCCTCCTGCGCCCGCCCGACCCAGGGGATCGCGTCGAAGAGCAGCGAGCCGCTGTTGCGAGGCGTCAGCCGGGCCAGCTCTTTGCCCGGACGGTGCAACAGGACCGTCCGCAATCGTCCGACCTCGGTCTCCACCCGATACGTCACAAAGTACCCTCAACGATGATTGAATCGGCATTCACCTTTGTTCACTCAGGCAAGACTCACCTATCAGATCATGGACTCGTACGACCCTCCTCACGTACCGTAGTTATAAGAGGGCAACAGAACCGTGCCGGAGGTCGTCCCGTGAGTTGGTTCTCCGCCAGTAGCGACAACCGCTCTCGGCTGGGGTCGGGTCTCATGACCCGTCGCGCAGCGCAACCCCAGGATAACCAGTCTCCGCTGAGCTGGGCGCGTCAACGCTTTGGCAGCCGTGCCAGTCGACGCCTCATCGCCGCGGGCCAGCGAGCCGAGCACCGGCTGAGCAACCTCGGTCCTGCGTGGCATGTGGTGGAGTGGCCGGGGGGTCGGGCGGTGTCGGCCACGGGCGACCGGATCGAGCAGCACACCGGCTTCCTGGCGGTAGGCCCTGGTGGGGTGTACGCGGTGACCGTGGTCGATCAAGGACGACAGCGGGTCATGCTCGCCGGGGACGTGGTGCAGATCCAGGGCAGGCGCCCGCCGTTGGTGGCCAACGCCCGCCGCGACGCCCGCAAGGCCAGCGCCGCCCTCACCGCCGCGGTCGGCACCCGGGTCCCGGTGGTGCCGGTCCTCACCTTCGTGGGCTCCGGATCGATCAGCGCGCACGGCCTGCCGAGCGGGTGCCTCGTCGTCAACTACCGCGAGCTCGACCACTTGCTGTCGGCGGCCGGAGAACGGATCAGCGCGACCACGGCCCGCAAACTGGCCGAGGTGGCTAGCCACCCGGCCACCTGGGGTGAGCAGTACCGGTGGTATCCCGACGGCCAAACTGCGGGTGACAAGCCGACAACTCGCCGGTAACGTCAGAGCTGGAGTGGCACGGCGTCCGACACGGCGCGCGCACAGTGACGGGAGGGCGTGTGGGGCAGGTTCGGCAGCTCGAGTTTGAGCTCACCGATTCAGCCGGGGGTCGGCTCGACTCGGCCGTGCCCGGGCCACGTGCCAGGGAGTCGATCCACCGCGGTGCCTCGTCACTGGAACGCTGGTGTGCCGCCGCGGCGCACGCACCCGAAGCGTGTGTGGTGCTCGACCGGGAGCACCGCGTGATGGCGGCCTCGGACGCCTGGTGCGCGCTGATGGGCGTCCCCGGTCAAGCCTCGGTGCAGGGGCATCCGCTGTTGTCGGTGCTCCGGTTGCTGGACTTCGCCGATGGGGCAGAGTTGGACGACGGCGAAGCGAGCAAGATCCCGCCGCTGCTGGCGATCAAGTCCCGGGCGCTGGCGCGTGGGCTGGTGCGCGTCCCGGACGGGTCCGGCGGCGATCCGGTCACCCTCGACTCCATCGCCACCCCACTCCTCGACGGCGACGACGTGGCCGGTTCGCTCACCTTCTTCAGCAAGCTCTGAGGCGCACCACAATAACATGTATCGATGCGGCCTTCCTTCTGCCTCGTCACGGCGCTGCTGGCCGTCGCCGTGGGGATGGCCGGCTGCGGTGTCCCGCCCGAGCTGAGTCGACCCACGCCGCCACCCCGGCTACCTCCCATCCCCACCTCGCCAATCCCGGCGAGCCCGTCTGTGCCGCCGCCCAGCCCGACCGGGTCGCCGAGCCCGTCGGCCGACCGATTCGATGAAGAGACAGCCGTGCCGTGCGGACGTACCCCAGGCGCCGAGGAGATCGTCGCCGTTCTGCGTCGGGCCGGAATGCTCTCAGCTGACACCTCGGTCACCGTCACCACGGGTCCGCTGTGCGCCGGCGACTGGCAGTACGCGGTGGTCAGCGTCCCAGAACGCGACCCGCTGCACGTCGTCACCGAAGGGCGCCCCGGCGCCTTGACGTTGGTCACCGCCGGCACCGCGATCTGCGTACCGCAGGTGCGAGTCAATGCCCCACCCGGCATCCGCGTCGCCACCGGATGCGTAGGCTGACGCTGTGTCGGACCTGAGCCGTTTCGTCTACCTAGGGCCTGAAGGCACCTTCGCCGAGCAGGCACTCGCCACCATTCCCGAGGCACAGCGCGGCCACCGCACCCCGTCGCGCAGCGTGCCGGAGGCCCTCGACACCGTACGCTCTGGTGACGCCGATGCCGCTCTGGTGCCGCTGGAGAACTCGATCGGCGGGGCGGTCGGTGTCACGCTCGACGAGCTCGCCACCGGGCAGCCGCTCATCATCGTCCGTGAGGTGGTGTTGCCGGTCGAGTTCGTGCTGGCGGCTCGGGCCGCCACCCCGCTGGAGTCCATCCGGTCAGTCGCCGCCCACCCACAGGCCGCGGCCCAGTGCCGGGGCTGGCTGCGGGCTCACCTGCCTGACGGCATGGTCGTGGACGCGTTGTCCAACGCCGCGGCCGCCGCCGACGCCGCGGCCGGGCGGTTCGACGCGGCGATCTGCGCCCCGGTCGGGGCGCAACGACACGGACTCACAGTGCTCGCTGACAAGATCGCAGACCATCCAGGCGCGGTGACCCGCTTCGCCCTGGTCACCCGGCCCGCACCGCCCCCGGAGCCGACCGGAGACGACGTCACCTCACTCGCCATCTACATCGCACACGACCGGGTGGGTGCCCTCCTGCAGGTGTTGATGGAGTTGGCGGTCCGCGGCGTCAACCTGACGAGGATCGAATCCCGCCCTACTGGTGAACGGCTCGGGCGGTACGCCTTCTTCTTGGACTGCACCGGGCACGTGGCGGAGGCCCGGCTCGGCGAGGCGCTCCAAGGTCTGCGGCGCATCTGCGCCGAGGTTCGGTTCCTCGGCTCCTACCCGCGGCACCGACCAGCCGGGCTCGCGCCCGACGATCCACCCGTGGCCGCACCGCCGGGTCTGTCCGACCGCGACTACGCCGAGTCGGCGCGCTGGTTGGCCCGGATCCGCGCCGGCGACATCCCCTGATCCTCAAGCGATCGATCACGCCCAGCCGAGCTGGTGCAGACGCTCGTCGTCGATGCCGAAGTGGTGGGCGATCTCGTGGATCACGGTCACCGCCACCTCTTCGACCACCTCTTCCTCGGTGGAGCACATGCGGAGGATCGGCTTGCGGTAGATGGTGATCCGGTCGGGCAGCACGCCGGCGTAGTGCCACCCGCGCTCCGTCAACGCGTGGCCTTCGTAGAGGCCGAGCAGTCCGTCACCCTCCGGCGACTCGTCCTCCACCAGGATGACCACGTTGTCCATCAGGTCGAGCAGCTCGCCTGGGACCCTGTCCAAGGCGTCGCGGACCAGGTCTTCGAACCGTTCTCGCGACATCTCCACCGGCACCCGCCCATTGTCCCCTGAGGGTGCGGCGGCCGACACCCGCCCATCTACCGGCCCGAGCGACGTACCCGCCAGCCGTCCTGTGCGCTGCGGCGACAGGACGGCTGGCGGGTCGACTCCTCCGCGTCGAAGCGCGTGGCGAGAGAAGCGGGCGAGTCTCAGGCGAGACGGGCTGACAGCGTGATCTGGGCGCCGGGGGCGAGTAGGCGAGAGATCGGGCAGTTCGCCTTGGCCGACTCCGCCAGCTTGAGGAACTCGGCCTCCTCGATGCCGGGCACCTCGCCGACAGTCTCCAGGTCGATCCGGGTCACGGTCATACCCGCGTCGGTCTTCTCCAGGTGCACCGCGGCCTTGGTCTCCACTGAGGTGGGCGGGTGACCGGCCTCGGAGAGCAGCTTCGAGAACGCCATGGAGAAGCACCCAGCGTGAGCGGCGCCAATCAGCTCCTCTGGGTTGGTGCCTTCACCCTCCTCGAACCGGGACTTGAAAGAGAAGTTCCCCTCGTATCCGCCCTGACCGGTGCGGAGCACGCCGGAACCCTCGGTGAGTGTGCCCGACCAACGGGCCGATGCGTTACGAATTGGCATGGCTACCACGCTAGACCACACCGGACGGGGAGAGCAGGCGGTCCAGCCAGACCGCCACGCCGTCCTCGTCATTGGTGAGCGTGACCTCGTCGGCCATCGCCCGCACCGAGGGATGGGCGTTCGCCACCGCCACTCGGCCCCAGCCTGCCCACTCGAACATCGGCATGTCGTTGGGCATGTCGCCGAAGACCAGGACCTCACCCGGATCCACTCCCAGCGCTTCGGCCACGACGGCGAGGCCCGTCGCCTTGTCCACGCCGGGCGGACAAATCTCGGCGAATCCGTGCCCAGCCTGCGTCACGGTCGCGGCCGAGGGTGGAATCACCTGTCGTGCCACCTCGACCAGGTCGTCCACGTCCATGTCGGGTGCGCGCGCGAAGACCTTGATCACGTCACCGGCGAGCGCCTCCTCCCTCGGGATCGGCTCCACCCGCTCCGGCCACGGCCAGTCCGGATGCAGCTCGCCCCACAACGGCGCGTACGGCGTGTCGAGCACCTCCACCATGACCGACAGGGGCCCAACGATTTTCTCGAGGCGTTCGAGCAGCTCTGCCATCTGGGGCCCGGAGATCCGCCGGTCGTAGAGCAGCACCCCTTCCAGGGGGTCGGTCAGAGCCACCACTCGACCGCCGCCGGCGAGAACCAGATGCTCCGCTGCGGGAATGTCCCGGCGGCTCAGATCCAGCAGTCGCGGCCCTCGCCCGGTGGCACCCACGACCCGGATGCCCGCCGCCCGGACCCGCTCCAGCACCTCATGCGTGTACGCCGATACGGTGTCGTCGCTGCGCACGAGGGTGCCGTCCAGGTCGGTCGCGATGAGCTTCGGCAGTCCGGGTCTCGGCATAGTGACCTCCTGCGGGGTACGGGCCAGTAACCGTACCCCGTGTGAGCAGGCCAGACCACCACTTCTCGGCAACCAGCCGCCGTCGCCTAGGTGACGATCAGGCGGGGGTCAGCACCTCCCGGCCGAGGAAGGGCTGGAGCGCCTTCGGCACCCGCACCGAACCGTCCGGTTGCTGATGGTTCTCCAGGATCGGGATCAACCACCGGGTCGTCGCCGCGGTGCCGTTGAGTGTCGCGGCGATCTGCGGTTTGCCGTCGGCGTCCCGGTAGCGGATGTTCAGCCGGCGGGCCTGGAACGTGGTGCAGTTCGACGTCGAGGTGACCTCACGGTAACGGCCCTGTGACGGAACCCACGCTTCGCAATCGTACTTGCGGGCGGCGCTCGTGCCCAGGTCGCCCGCGGCTACATCGATGACCCGATAGGGCACCTCCACGGCGGCGAGCAGCTCCTCTTCCCAGGCCAACAGTCGAAGATGCTCGTCGTGAGCCTGTTCGGGCCGGCAGTAGACGAACATCTCCACTTTGTCGAACTGGTGGACCCGCAGGATGCCGCGTACGTCCCGACCGTGGGAGCCGGCCTCGCGCCGGAAACACGACGACCACCCTGCGTACCGCCTCGGCTCCGACAGGTCGATGATTTCATGGGAGTGATACGCGGCCAGCGGCACCTCCGAGGTGCCGACGAGGTAGAGGTCGTCGGCCTCGAGCCGGTACACCTCGCTGGCGTGAGCACCGAGGAAGCCGGTGCCCTCCATCGCGTCCGGCTTGACCAGCACCGGAGGGATCATCGGAGTGAATCCGTGCTCCACCGCCCGCTGGAGGGCCAGTTGCAACAGGGCGAGCTGGAGCAGCGCCCCCACCCCTGTGAGGAAGTAGAACCGCGATCCGGACACCTTCGCCCCACGCTCGGTGTCGATCGCGCCGAGCAGCTCACCCAGCTCGAGATGGTCTCGCGGGTTGGGGATGTCCGGCCGCTCGCCCACCTCGCGCAGCACCACATAGTCGTCTTCACCCCCAGAGGGGGCGCCCGGCTCCACCACATTGGGCACCGCGAGGTGCGCGGCCCGCAAGGCGCGCTCCGCCTCGGCCACGGCCGCGTCAGCCTGCTTCACCTTGGCGGACAGCTCCTTGGCCTGGGCGGCCAGGGTCGGCTTCTCGTCCGGCGGGGCTTTCGGCAATCGCTTGGACAGTTGCTTCTGCTCCGCCCGCAGCGCCTCGAACCGCTGCACCGCTTCCCGCCGCCGCGCGTCGGCCTCCAGCAGGTCGTCGACGACGGCGACGGGCTCCCCGCGCGCCACCTGGCTGGCGCGTACCGCATCAGGGTCTTCCCGAAGGAGCCGCAGATCGATCACACGCATCACCCTACAACGCCCGATGGCTGACTGACGCCCGCGTTTCGCCCACGGCAAGGCGAGCCACTCCTGTCCACGAAGGTCTCTTCCAGCGGAGGGCGTGCGGACACGTGGCGGGGTTGTCCACTGCCTTTCCACAGGGTTATCCACAGGCTGGGTACGGTCGCTGTGGATTCACGGCCGGGTCATGCGAAGGACATCCAGGATTTCGGCGACCTCCTGCTCCGCGATGTGCCCGGCGTCGATGTGACCTCGGGCCGCCACGATCTCGCGGATCGGCCGACCGGTGGCGAGGGCCTCCTTGGCGATCGCCGCCGCCTCGTCGTACCCGAGGTGCCGGTTGAGTGGAGTGACGATCGCCGGCGACCCCTCCGCGTAGGCCAGGCACATCTCCTCGTTGGCGGCGAGGCCAGCGACGCACCGGTCGGCGAACAGGCGAGCGACGTTGGCCAGCAGCCGGATCGACTCCAGCAGGTTACGGCCCATGACCGGCAGCATCACGTTGAGTTCGAAGTCACCCTGTGAGCCGGCGAAGGCGACCGCCGCGTCGTTGCCCACCACCTGGGCGCACACCTGCCGGACCGCCTCGGGAATGACCGGATTGACCTTTCCCGGCATGATCGACGATCCCGGCTGCAGGTCAGGGAGGACGAGTTCTCGCAGCCCGGCCCGAGGGCCGGATCCCATCCAGCGGATGTCGTTGGCGATCTTGTAGAGACTGCCGGCGATCGTGCGCAGCTGCCCGGACGTCTCCACCAGGGCGTCCCGCGCGCCTTGCGCTTCGAAGTGGTTGCGTGCCTCGGTGACGGGTAGCCCAGTGGACTCGCGCAGCCGCGCGATGACCCGGGCGGCGAACCCCGGCGGAGCATTGATACCGGTGCCGACCGCGGTCCCACCCAACGGCAACTCCGCCAGCCTCGGCAACACCGACTCGAGCCGCTCCACCCCGTACTGCACCTGGGCCTCGTAGCCGGAGAACTCCT
>CAYTMR010000072.1:0-17613 GCA_964438855.1 uncultured Micromonosporaceae bacterium | reverse complement strand
GCCGTACGTGGTCAAGGCCGACGGCCTCGCCGCCGGCAAGGGTGTGGTGGTCACCGAGGACCGGGACGCCGCCCTGGCCCACGCCGCCGCATGCGGCGACGTGGTGATCGAGGAGTACCTCGCAGGCCCGGAGGCGTCGCTGTTCGTCATCTGCGACGGCACGACGGCGGTGCCGCTGCTGCCGGCCCAGGACTTCAAGCGAGTGGGCGACGGCGACACCGGCCCCAACACCGGTGGCATGGGCGCCTACGCCCCACTTCCCTGGGCACCGCCAGGACTGGTCGACGACGTGATGGCCCGCGTCGTGGAACCCACCCTGGCCGAGATGCGTCGACGCGGCACTCCCTACACCGGGGTGCTCTACGTCGGGCTCGCCCTCACCGCCGCCGGACCGAAGGTGATCGAGTTCAACTGCCGGTTCGGTGACCCGGAGGCGCAGGTGGAACTCGCGCTGCTGGAGACCCCGCTGGCCCAGCTGCTGCACGCGGCGGCGACGGGACATCTCGCGACAGCGCCGCCGCTGCGGTGGCGGCCCGGCGCCGCGGTGACGGTGATCGTGGCCGCCGAAGGGTACCCGGCGGCGCCCCGCACCGGCGACGTCATCAGTGGTGTGGACCAGCCGGGGGTGCTCCAGGCAGGGACGGCTCGGCGCGAGGACGGAGCCTTGGTCTCAGCCGGCGGGAGGGTGCTCGCGTGCACCGCCACCGGTGCGGACCTCGCGAGCGCCCGGTCGGCCGCCTACGCCCTCGTCGACGGGGTGAGCATGGCCGGCGCCCACTACCGCAGCGACATCGCGCTCGCGGCGGTGGAGGGGCGGATCAGCGTCCCGTCCTCGTGACGCCCGGCCGCCGTCACCTCTAGCCCTTCGGGATGGTGAAGAGGTTGGCGATGTTGGCGGCGAGCCCGAGGTCGCCCTTGGCCTTCACCTTCCCGGTCATGAACATCATCATCGGGTTGCCCGCACCCGAGATGACCTTGAGGAACTCCACCGCACCCATGCTCAAGGTCAACTTTGGGTCCCGGTCGGCGGTGGCCGAGGAGGTGCAGGCGCCGTTCTCGATCACGACCTGATAGGTGTCCGAGCCACCGTCGGCCCGTCCCCCGATGACCCAGTGGATCACCGCGCTGGTGTCACCAGCGCGGTCAGCCCGGAACATGCGGGGAAACCTGCGGAAGATCTCTTCCAGGATCGCCGAGCGCTTGTCACCGGCCATCACGTCGGCGAGTTTCGCGTCCGGGGTCGACTTGACGAGTCTGGCGAACTCCGCCGGCTCGACGGATGTCAGATCGTTGAGGTCGATGTCGGCCATGCTCTCGCCCTTCCTCGGTGATGCTACTCGCGAGTAACCTTACCGCACGTGCGCCGATCATTCTTGGCTCACCGTGCCGATCAGATGGGGCTTGCCGGAGCGGGCATCGTCGACAGCGAACTCCAGTCCGGGTGAGACCGAGAACGCCACCGTCGCGGGCAGCTCCACCGGGGCCTTGAAAGCCACCTCGACGGTGTACGCCGCTGGCAGACGCGAGGCCACCTGGGCGAGGCACCGCGCCTTGGTCCACATGCCGTGCATGATCCGCCGCCGGTAGCCGAGCACCCGCGCACCGAGCAGCGACGTGTGGATCGGATTGCGGTCACCGGAGACGGCGGCGTACGCGGTGGCTGTTCGCGGCTCGACCCGCCAGCGGGCGGCTGGCTCCGGCGACGCTCCCCCACGAGGGCTGGTCGGACCGCGATCAGACGATCGGCTGCCTGGCGTCCGGTGCAGGTAGGTCGCTACCGCCCGCCACACCTCCTCCTCGGCCACCGCGGCGGTCATCACGACGTCCACTTGCTGGCCGCGGCGATGCGCCCGTAGGTGTTCTGCCCGCACGGACAACTCGAGCGGTTCGCAGACGTGCAGCGGGCGACGCTGCGCGATCCGATTGGCCACGTGCACCAGACCAGGCGCCGGAAACGGGAACGTCGGCAGCGTCAGCAGACGTAGCACCAAGGGGAAGGCCAACACCTGCGGATAGGTCGATGGAACAGTGTTGGCGAGTCGAAACCCACACACCCGCGTGTACTCCGCCAACCGTGCCACGTCCACACGCCGCCTCAGCACCAGTGTGGTGTCGGGTAGTGCGCCGCCTGGCGCCCGACGGCGCCACAGGCTCAGCACGGCGCGGCCGTAGAGCGCCGCGGCGCTCGGAGGCCGCTCCAGCTCAGTGGTGGCCACTTACGCCCCCAGCAAAGACTGGCCGCACACTCGCAGCACGGCACCGGTGACACCGCCAGAGCCAGGCGAGGCGAGGTAGGCAACCGCCTCGGCCACGTCCACCGGAAGACCACCCTGAGCCGTGCTGTTGATCCGCCGAGCCATCTCTCGGGTCACCATCGGCATCCGAGCAGCTATCGCGGTCTCGATGAAGCCGGGTGCCACCGCGTTGACCGTGACAGCCCGGGGCCGCAGCTCGGCCGCGAGCGCGTAAACCATCCCCACCAGTCCGGCTTTCGAGGCGGCGTAGTTGGTCTGACCCCGGTTGCCGGCGATGCCGCTGACCGAGGAGACCGCCACGATCCGGCCGCCCTCACCGATCAAGCCTTCCGCCAACAGTGCCTGGTTGAGTCGCTGCGGAGCGATCACGTTCACGTCGAGTACCGCATCCCACTCGACACTGTCCATCTTGGCCAGTGTCCGGTCCCGAGTGATGCCGGCGTTGTGGACGAGGATGTCGAGGCGACCGTGTCGGCCGGCGACGTACCCGGCAACCCGCTGCGGCGCGTCGGCGGCGGTGAGGTCGAGCTGAAGTGCCGTGCCACCGACGCTGTTGGCGACCTCCGCAAGCGCATCCCCGGCGTCGGCGAGATCGAGGCAGACGACGTGCGCACCGTCTCGTGCCAGCACCCTGGCGATCTCCGCACCAATCCCCCGGGCGGCGCCGGTGACGAGTGCGATCTTGTCGGCGAGTGGACGGCTCCAGTCCGCTGGTGTGGCGACCTCCCCCGGACCAACCGTGATCACCTGACCGGAGACGTAGGCGGAGCGGGCCGAAAGCAAGAACCGGAGGGTGGACTCGAGGTTGCCCTCCGCCCCGGGCGCCACCTGGACCAACTGGGCGGTGATGCCGCGGCCGAACTCCTTGCCGACGCTACGGATGAAGCCCACCAATGCCTGTTGGGCAGCCGCGGCGGCCACCCCGTCGGCGGCCTCGAGTGGCGTGCCGACCACGATGACCCGGCCACACGGATACAGCGAGCGGGCGTGCGGATGGAAGAAGTCGTAGAGGGCACGCAATCCACCGGGATCAGTGATCCCCGTGGCGTCGAACAGCAACGCCGCGTACAACGGGCGCCGGCCGTCTGGTGCGTCACCAGGCTCGTGCACCTCGACCGCCGCCTGGCTCAACAATGTGGTCACCGGGGCAGCGACCCGGCCACCGGCGGCGGCGCCGAGCAGCACCGGGCCGACGGTCAAGGGCTCGCCTGGACGATGCCGGTGCAGCGTGGGGGGTTCGGGCAGCCCCAGCCGACGTACCAGGGCCCGACCCGGCCATGAATGCGCAAAGGTCGCGTACCTATCCCCCATGCGCCTACCCTACGTAAAGGCGATGGCGCGTGCGACCGCTCGGAGGTGAACGGTGGAGACAACCAGGCGGGTGGCGGTGCTCGGCGGTAACCGGACGCCGTTCGCTCGGGCCAACCGCGCCTACGCCGAAGCCACCAACGCGGATCTACTCGGCGCCGCCCTAGACGGCTTGATCGCCCGGTTCGGGTTGGCCGGCGAGCGGCTCGGAGAGGTCGTCGCCGGTGCCGTGCTGAAACACTCCCGCGACTGGAACCTGACTCGTGAGTGCGTGCTCGGCTCCACGCTCGACCCTGCCACCCCGGCGTACGACATCACTCAGGCGTGCGGCACCGGTCTGGAGGCAGCGATCTTGGTTGCCAACAAGATCGCGTTGGGACAGATCGATGTGGGGATCGCTGGCGGAGTGGACTCCGCCTCCGACCCTCCGGTCGCCCTCAACGACCGCCTACGCCGCACCCTGTTGCGGATGAGCAAGGCGACCTCGCTGCGGGAGCGTCTGCGGCACGCTCGCCGTCTGCGCCCTGATCTGCCGTTCCGCCCTGAGATTCCCCGTAACGCCGAACCTCGCACGGGTCTGTCCATGGGGGAGCACGCTGCGGTGACCACCCGCGTGTGGGGAATCAGCCGCGAGGCGCAGGACGAGTGGGCGCTGGCCTCCCACCAGCGCCTCGCCGCCGCATACGAGCGCGGATTCTTCGACGACCTCATCACCCCCTACTTAGGACTAACGCGAGACGAGAACCTACGGCCCGACACCTCTATGGAGAAGCTCGCCAGCCTCCCACCGGTGTTCGGCGCCGACGCCCCTGACGCGACCCTGACCGCCGGCAACTCCTCACCGCTCACGGACGGCGCCGCCGTGGTACTGCTGGCCAGCGAGGAGTGGGCGGCGCAGCGGCGTCTGCCGATCCAGGCGTGGCTGGTGGACGCCGAGACCGCCGCGGTCGACTTCGTCGATGGGGAGGAAGGACTGTTGATGGCGCCGGCGTACGCAGTCCCACGGCTGCTCGACCGGGTCGGCCTCACCCTGCAGGACTTCGACTTCTACGAAATCCACGAAGCGTTCGCCGGCCAGGTACTGGCCACGTTGGCCGCGTGGGAGTCACCCGAGTTCTGCGCCCAGCGGCTGGGTCGCCGCGCACCATTGGGCAGCATCGACCGATCCAAGATCAACGTAACCGGATCGTCACTCGCTGCCGGCCACCCGTTCGCCACCACCGGCGGCCGGATCGTGGCCACGCTCGCCAAGCTTCTCGCCGAGCGCGGCTCTGGGCGTGGGCTGATCTCGATCTGTGCGGCCGGTGGTCAAGGAGTGGCCGCTATCCTGGAGCGTTGACCCTGACCAGGCCCTGGAGCACCAAGTGGGGACAATGGGCGGGTGACGCCACCCGAGATTCCCAACGTCCTCGCCAGCCGGTACGCCTCACCTGAGCTGGTCACGATCTGGTCGCCCGCCGAGAAGGTACGCGCCGAACGCCGGCTGTGGCTGGCGGTCCTGCGGGCACAGCGGGAACTCGGTGTGCCGGTCCCCGACGGTGTGATCGAAGCCTACGAGGCGGTCCTCGACCACGTCGACCTCGCCTCGATCGCGGCCCGGGAGCGGGTGACCCGTCACGACGTGAAGGCCCGGATCGAGGAGTTCTGCGCGCTCGCCGGTCAGGAGCACATCCACAAGGGGATGACCTCTCGCGACCTCACCGAGAACGTCGAGCAGCTACAGATCCGCGCCTCGTTGGCGCTCATCCGGGACCGGGTGATCGCAGCCCTGGCTCGTCTGACTCGGCTGGCCACGGAACACTCCGCCACCGTGATGGTGGGTCGCTCCCACAACGTGCCGGCCCAGGCGACCACGCTCGGCAAACGGTTCGCCACCGCCGCTCAGGAGCTGCTCCTCGCGTACGAACGGTTGGCGGACCTGCTCGCACGCTATCCGCTGCGGGGGATCAAGGGCCCGGTCGGGACCGCCGCCGACCAGCTCGACCAGCTCGGCGGCGACCCCGCGGCGTTGGCGCAGCTGGAGCGCCGCGTCGCTGACCACCTCGGCTTCGGCCGGGTGCTGGACTCGGTCGGCCAGGTATATCCCCGCTCGCTCGACTTCGACGTGGTCTCGACCCTGGCTCAGCTCGCCGCCGGGCCGTCGTCACTGGCCACCACGATCCGGTTGATGGCCGGTCAAGAGCTGGTCACCGAAGGCTTCCGGCCAGGCCAGGTCGGTTCCTCGGCGATGCCCCACAAGATGAACCCCCGCTCCAGCGAACGCGTCAACGGCTTCGCAGTGCTGCTGCGTGGATACGCGGCGATGACCGCGGAGCTCGCCGGTGACCAGTGGAACGAAGGCGACGTCTCCTGCTCCGTGGTCCGCCGGGTGGCCCTGCCGGACGCGTTCTTCGCCGCCGATGGCCTGTTCCAGACGTTCCTGACGGTGTTGGACGAATTCGGGGCGTACCCGGCCGTGATCGCCCGGGAGCTGGACCGGTACCTGCCGTTCCTCGCCACCACCCGCATCCTGGTGGCGGCGGTGCAGCGGGGGGTGGGCCGGGAGGTGGCCCACGAGGTGATCAAGGAGCACTCGGTCGCGGTGGCGCTGGCGATGCGAGAACGCGCCGCGGCAGGGAACGACCTGTTCGACCGGCTCGCCGCCGACCCCCGCCTGGGGCTGTCACGGGAGGAGATCGATGCGTTGGTCGCCGAGCCGGCTCGGTTCGCCGGAGCGGCCCCCGCACAGGTGGAGGCGGTCGCCGCAGAGGTGGCGAAGCTCGTCGCCCGTCACCCCGAGGCCGCCCACTACACGCCCGGCCCCATCCTGTGATGGCTCAGCGCAGTGGACGCCCGTACTTGTCCAGTGGCCGCCCCGCTAGCAGGACGATGCCGTCCACGATGAACCAGACCCACAGACCAAAGGTGATGAAGAGCGGAAAGACCGACAATGCCCCGCAACACGCCGCTGCCCAGCCCACCGGGCTGAGTACGAGTTGGACGACGCCGAGGCCGACGTGCCCCGCGTAGAGGCGTCCAATCCCGCCCAGGCACAGCAGCCCGGGCAGGAGCTGCAGCAAGCCTGCGGTGACCTTTTGCTTGTCCGAGTACGGCAAGCCGGTGAGCGGCTCCACGCCGCCTGTCGGAGGCGAGGGCGGACCAGGGGGTGTCGGGGTGGTCACATCTTCAGCTAACCACCCGGAAGTCGGATTTTCAATGATTGGGCGTGGTGTGACGTGGAGCAGCTTGTCGCGGCGTTGACGACGTTCGCACTGATCGCGCCGGTCGAGTTGCCGGACAAGACCTTCGTCGCGACGCTCGTGCTGGCCACCCGCTTCCGGGGTGGCTTGGTGTGGCTTGGTGTGGTGACCGCGTTCGCGCTGCAGGTCGGGATCGCCGTCGTCGCTGGCGGCCTGCTCAGCCTGCTACCGACGACGCCGGTCCAGCTGGTCGCGGCCGCGCTGTTCGCGGTCGGAGCTGTCGTCCTGCTTCGCGGGGCACGCCGCGCCGACGCGGCCGAACGTGAGCAGGAGCGCGAGTTCGAGGAGAAGATCCATGGTGGGAGGACCGGGTGGCGAGCGATCGCCACCAGTTTCTTGGTGCTCTTCACAGCCGAGTGGGGAGACCTGTCGCAGCTGTTCACCGCTGGTCTGGTGGCGCGAGGCGAGCCACCGGTGGCGGTGTTCATCGGGGCGTGGGCGGCGCTGGCTGTGGTCTCCGGGGCCGCTGTCCTGCTGGGCCGGTGGCTGCTGCGCCGGATCCGCTTGGCGCTGGTGCGTTACCTCGCCGCCGGCGTCTGTGCGATCCTCTCAGTACTCACCGTCATCACGGTTATCACGTAACCGGGGTGGCAAACCAAGATCGAAAAAACCAGGTACTCTGACCTGTGCTGATCTACGACGTCAGGAGTTCTTGTGGCGCGCGTCGT
Source organism: uncultured Micromonosporaceae bacterium (assembly GCA_964438855.1). Lineage (GTDB taxonomy): Bacteria > Actinomycetota > Actinomycetes > Mycobacteriales > Micromonosporaceae > Natronosporangium. The sequence continues at coordinate 10,143 of CAYTMR010000072.1, read as the reverse complement.
CGTTGACGTCATGTTGAAACCCGAGATCCTCGACCCGCAAGGGCAGGCGGTCGCCGCCGCGCTGCCGCGCCTTGGGGTGACCGATGTCACCTCCGTGCGCATCGGGCGACGGATCGAGCTGGAGTTCGCCGGCGAGCCCGACCTGGAGAAGGTCCACGAGATCGCCGACCGGCTACTGGCCAACCCGGTGATCGAGGAGTTCGCGGTAAAGGTTGCAGAGGAAGCCTCGTGAGGATAGGTGTCGTCACCTTCCCCGGCTCGCTCGACGATCGGGACGCTGCTCGGGCGGTGCGCTACGCCGGGGCTGAGCCGGTCGCCCTGTGGCACGGAGATGACGAGCTGTACGGAGTCGACGCCGTCATCCTGCCCGGCGGTTTCTCGTACGGCGACTATCTGCGCTGCGGCGCGATTGCCCGATTCGCCCCGGTGATGACCTCGATCGCGGACGCTGCCCGTGGCGGTATGCCGGTGCTCGGGATCTGCAACGGGTTCCAGATCCTGTGCGAAGCGCACCTCTTGCCCGGAGCGCTCACCCGTAACCAGCACCTGCACTTCCGCAGCCGGGACCAGTGGTTGGCGGTGGAGTCGGTCAACACCGCGTGGACCGGCGGTTTCGACGCCGGCCAGCAGATCCTGATCCCGCTCAAGAGCGGTGAGGGGCGCTACGTCGCCGACGAGGCCACCCTGGACCGACTGGAGGCAGAAGGCCGAGTGGTGGCGCGGTACATCGGCGAGAACCCGAACGGCTCCCTACGGGACATCGCCGGGGTCACCAACGAGGGAGGCAACGTGGTGGGCCTCATGCCGCACCCTGAGCACGCCATCGACAAGCTGACCGGACCGTCCACCGACGGTCTCGGCTTCTTCACCTCGGTCCTGAAGTTCCTCACCGAGGGCCGTGGAGTAGCAGCATGACCACAGTCGACATCTCCTGTGACACGGTGGAGGATGCGTTCGCCACGCCGGACGACCTCCAGCCGTACGAAGAGCTCGGTCTACGCCCGGACGAATACCAGCGCATCAAAGAGGTGCTGGGCCGCCGGCCGACCCAGTCCGAGCTGGCGATGTACTCGATCATGTGGTCCGAACACTGCTCGTACAAGTCGAGCAAGGTCCACTTGAAGCAGTTCGCCGAGAAGGCGCCCGCCAGTGACCGGCTCCTCGCCGGCATCGGCGAGAACGCCGGGGTCATCCAGATCTCCGACGACCTCGCGGTCACCTTCAAGGTGGAGTCCCACAACCACCCGTCGTACGTGGAGCCCTACCAGGGGGCCGCCACCGGAGTCGGTGGCATCGTCCGGGACATTCTGGCGATGGGCGCCCGGCCAATCGCGGTCATGGACCCGCTCCGCTTCGGCGACGCCCACCACCCGGACACCGCACGCGTGCTCACCGGGGTGGTGGCCGGCATCGGCGGCTACGGCAACTGTCTGGGACTGCCAAACATCGGCGGTGAGGTGGTCTTCGACCCCAGCTACCAGGGCAATCCGCTGGTCAACGCCCTCTGCCTGGGGGTCGTACCGCCACAGCGGCTGCAGCGCAAGGAGGCGAGCGGGCCGGGCAACATCGTGGTGCTTCTCGGCGCCAAGACCGGCCGCGACGGCATCGGTGGCGTGTCCGTGCTCGCCTCGGCCACCTTCGACGAGACGAGCAGCGAGCGCCGTCCGAGTGTCCAGGTCGGCGACCCGTTCATGGAGAAGCTGCTCATCGAGGCGTGCCTGGAGCTCTACGAGGCCAACCTCGTGGTCGGGGTGCAGGACCTCGGCGGCGCGGGCCTCACCTGCGCGCTCACCGAAACGTCGGCGGCCGCCGGCACCGGCATGGAGATCCGCCTGGAGAAGGTGCCGCTGCGTGAGCCGTCGATGCCGCCGCACGAGATCCTCGCCAGCGAGTCGCAGGAGCGGATGCTGCTGATCGTCGCTCCTGAGCACCTCGACGAGGTGAAGCGGATCGCGGAACGGTGGGGAGTCCTCGCCACCGCGATCGGCGTGGTGACCGACACCGGTCGTCTCCAGGTGACCTGGCACGGACGCACGGTGGTGGATGTGCCACCGGCCAGCCTCGCCGACGATGGGCCGGTCTACGCCCGCCCCATCCGGGAGCCCGCCGACCTGGTGCTGTTGCGGGCTGACCGGGCGGAGACCCTTCCCCGGCCGACCGACCCGGATGCCCTGCGGGCCACGGTGCTGCGCATGGCGGCCTCCCCCAACCTGTGCGACAAGACCTGGGTGACCGAGCAGTACGACCGGTACGTCCTCGGTAACACGGTGGCGGCCGCGCCGGAGGACGCCGGGATCGTTCGACTGGATGAACAGACCGGGTTGGGGGTCGCGCTCTCGGTCGACGGCAACAGTCGGTACACCCGACTCGATCCGTACACGGGGGCGCAGCTGGCACTCGCCGAGGCGTACCGCAACGTGGTCGTGGCCGGCGCGACTCCGGTGGCGATGACCAACTGCCTCTACTTCGGCTCGCCCGAAGACCCGTACGTGATGTGTCAGTTCGCCGAGGCGGTACGCGGCCTCGCCGACGGATGCGCTGAGCTGGGCATCCCGGTGACCGGCGGCAACGTGAGCTTCTACAACTCCACCGGTGCCGCCGCGATCAACCCCACCCCGGTAGTCGGGGTGCTCGGCGTGATCGACGACGTCGCGACCCGGATTCCGATGGGCTTCTCCGAGACCGGCGACGTCATCCTCCTGCTCGGTGAGACCCGGGAGGAGCTGTCCGGTTCGGAGTGGGCTTGGGTGACGCACCGCCACCTCGGTGGCTCGCCACCGAGGGTGGATCTCCAGGCGGAGAAGCGGCTCGCTGCGCTGATGGGTGAGGCTCGCCAACGTGGACTGATCCGCACGGCGCATGACCTGTCGGAGGGCGGGCTCGCCCAGGCGTTGGTCGAGTGCTGTCTGCGGTACGACTTCGGCGCCACCGTCGCGCTGCCGCCGGAGTGGGCGGACAACCCGTTCACGTTCCTGTTCAGCGAGTCGGCGGGGCGCGCGCTGGTGAGCGTGCCGTTCGGGCACGAGAAGGCGTTCACCGCCCTGTGCGACGAGCACAACGTGCCCTGGGCCGCCCTCGGCCTGGTCGCCGCCGCTGGCGCTCCGCTCGAGGTCACCGGCCAGTTCCAGATCCCGCTCGCCGAGCTGCGGGAAGCCTGGTCGGGCACCCTCCCGGCGATCTTCAGCTGACTCCGCGCGCGGCGCGATGACGCGACCGCAGGGGTCGGGCCCGATGGCCCGGCCCCTGCGGCGACGCGTCCGTCACCACGGACGGATCGCCGTCAGTTTTCAGGCCAGCCCCGATCGGGGCCCGAGTGGCGAGGCCGCGGGCGATCCGTCTCGTCGTAGTAGTCCCGCCCGTAGCCACCGGCGGGCGACGCGGGATAACCGCCCGCACTCGGCTGCCCGTAGGCGCCGCCAGCGCCCGAGTGGTAGCTGTCGGTCGGGTAGCCACCGCTCGGCGGGTGGTCGTACCCCGGACCGGAGCTCTGCGACCCGTGGCCACCCCCGTCGGGCGGGCCGTAGTCGCTGGCCTGCTCGTAGCCGCCGGTGCTCTGCTGTCCGTATCCGCCGGAGTAGTCGGCGTCCTGGTATGCCTGGTGGCCGTAACCGCCGTAGGTGCCGCCCTGGTAGCCGCCGCGGTCGTAACCGCCGCTGTCATGGCCCTGGTACTGCTGCTCGGCCCCGTAGTCGTGATCGGAGTACGAATCCGAGCCGTAGTCGCGGTAAGCCGACGGCTGGGCGTACGGATCGGGGCCGTAGCCGCTGTCGTGCACCGCCCGTCCGTAACCGCCACGCGCCCCCGCGTCGTAATCGAAGCGGCTGGTCGCCTCGTCGGCTCCCCGGTGAGTGGGTTCGTCGTACCGGGAGTGGTAACCGCCCTGGTCATATCGGTACGGATGCTCCTGAGCACCGTTGTAGGTCGGCGGCTGTGGCCCTGGACGCCGAGGCGCGGGCGGCGCCGTGCCGGCTGGGCCGGAGGCCGGTGCGCCCGGAGGGGTGTCACCCGGGGCACCAGACGTGGGCCCGACGGCACCAGCCGATCCCATCGGCGTGATCAGCTGGGTGGCGTCGTCCGGGCGCATCGTCCTGGTCCGGTCGTCGTCGAAGGTGCCCTCGGGACGCATCATCCTGGTCCGCTCGTCCCCGAACGCACCGGCGACCTGAGTGGGGTCGTCGGCGCGGGGCAACACCGTGGTCGCGTCGGAGGCACCGGCGCCCATCAGGCTCGTCTGCGCCAGCGCCGGGCTCGGCCCCACCGCCGGCAGCCCGGAGGCCGGAGCACCGGCACGCGGGATCACCTGCGTGGCGTCCCCGGCACCGGCGACTTGAGTGGGGGTAGGTCGATACACGCCCCGGCTGCCCGGGGTAGGCGTGGGTCCACGCGGGCCGGTGACCGGATCGTCGGCGTCGTCGAAGCCACCGTCGTCCTCGTCCTCCTCCCGACGCCGCCGCCAGATCATCAGGGCGATGGCGCCGACACCGAGCAGCACCAGCAACACCCCGATGATGATCATTACGGTGGTGAAGAAGGTAATCCCGCCGCTGTCCTCCTCATCCTCCGCCGGCGGCGGGGCAGCGGTCGGGCTCTCGGTCGGCTCCGGAGTCGGGCTCTCGGTCGGCTCGGGCGTCGGGCTCTCCGGAGCCTGCTGGTTGATCATCACCAAGCGGATGTCGGTCACGGATTCACCGGCCCGCAGCGGCACGGCGTGCTGGTACTGCTGGCCCTGGTAGCCGGTCTTCTCCGCGACCATGGCGATCCGACCGGGAGCGATCGGACGGTTGGGCTCCGGTCGGATGTCGAAGCGGCCCTGGCTGTCGGTGCCGCGGCGGTGTTCGGCGCCGGCCCCGTCGATGAGGATGACGTCGGCGTGGTCGATCGGCTCACCGGTGTCCTGATCGGTCACCACCCCGGCCACCTGCGTGATGGTGGGCGCCTGGTCAGGACCCTGCAAGCGGATGTTGAACGTTTGGCGTTCCCCGGTGCCGAGCTGGACCTCCGCGTCGCCGTTCTTGCTCTCGCCGGCGGGTAGCGGGCTAGACGGATCGACCGCGAGATGGGCGACGATCGTCCGGGTCTCCCCCGGGCCTATGTCACCGATCGAACACTGCATGAAGTTGGGCGGGTTGCCGCTGGTGCTGCACTGCGAGCCGTTGATCACCTCGCCGCTGACGATGCCGACCCCGAAGTCACCCAGCGGGACCTGCATGGTGAGGGTGACGCCGCGGGCAGTGTTGTTCTCCGGGTCGCTGTCGTTGGCGTTGTTTCGTACCTGGACCTGGACGGTCTGGGTCCCGCCGCCCACCTTCAGCTCGACCTTGCCGATGCCCGCAAGCTGCATGCTCGGTTGCGCCTGGGCAGGCTGTGCCACGGTGAGCATGCCGGTCACCATCAGCGTCACCACTGCGGCGCGGAGCGCCCGGGCACCTCGGGTAGCCACGTCTACCTTCCTCCGTGTCCCTGCGGCGATCGGCCGTGCTGGGCCACCCGACCGGTCGCGGGGCCGACCTTGGCGCCGTGGATACGGCACCGACGAAACTATGCCTTGTCCGATGAGGGTTCGGCGACCCAGGGGCGGGTGGACGTGGGCAAGCCCTCGACGTATCGTCCCGACGTGTCCGGAGCGCACCATAAATTCATCACGGTCTCCACCGTAATGGCGGATCTCAAGGCTGGGCGGTCACCCGATCCTCGTGATCTCGCCTCTGCGGTGCGGGCGCTGCTGCAGGTTCTCACCACGGTCGCACCCGGCCGCTCGGTCGAGGTCAGGGTTCCACCCTACGGTGCGGTGCAGTGCGGAGACGGACCACGACACACCCGAGGTACGCCACCGAACGTGGTGGAAACGGATCCTCTGACCTGGATCGACCTCGCCATGGGTCGTCTGGCCTGGTCCGACGCCGTCGCCACCGGTCGTGTCTCAGCCAGCGGGCCGCGAGCAGACCTATCGGCGTACCTTCCCCTGCCCGGAGCGCCGTCGTGACCAGCAACGTTTACTCAAGGGAACCAATAGGTGGCTATGCGTTGACCGGTGACTCGCGTACACTGTTGCGAGTCAGCCTGGCGACTCCAACCGTGAGGAGCGGCACGTGCCCCGAGGCGACGGCCGGTTGAGCCACGACCTCGACTTTCCGCATTCTGGCCCCCGCGAAGAATGTGGCGTCTTCGGCGTCTGGGCACCCGGCGAGGAAGTCTCGAAGCTCACCTACTTCGGTCTCTACGCCCTGCAACACCGCGGCCAAGAAGCCGCCGGCATCGCCGTGAGCGACGGCTCCGGCGTGGTGGTCTACAAGGACATCGGCCTCGTGGCGCAGGTGTTCGACGAACCGACGCTGGCCAGCCTTCAGGGCCACCTGGCGATCGGACACACCCGCTACTCCACCACCGGCGCCTCCACCTGGGAGAACGCCCAGCCGACCATCCGGGCGACCCCGCGTGGCACCACCATCGCGCTGGCCCACAACGGGAACCTGGTCAACACCACGGAGCTGACCCAGCGGTTGCCCGAGATCGACCGGGTGCCCGGCAACGGCTCCGCCACGTCCGACACCGCGGTGATCACCGCGCTGCTCGCCTCCTACCCCGACCTGTCGGTGGAAGAGGCGGCGCTGCGGGTGTTGCCGACCTTGCGTGGGGCCTTCAGCCTGGTCTTCATCGACGAGTCGACGCTCTACGCCGCCCGGGACCCCCATGGCGTACGCCCTCTGGTGCTCGGCCGGCTGGCCCAAGGCTGGGTGGTGGCCAGCGAGACCGCGGCGCTGGACATCGTCGGCGCCAGCGTGGTGCGGGAGGTCGAGCCCGGCGAGCTGCTCGCCATCGACGACGACGGGCTGCGCTCGTTCCGGTTCGCCAACCCGGATCCCAAAGGGTGCCTGTTCGAGTACGTCTACCTGGCCCGTCCCGACAGCGTCCTGTCGGGGCGCAACGTCTACGCCGCCCGAGTGGAGATCGGGCGCCGGTTGGCCGCCGAGCAGCCAGCCGACGCGGACCTGGTGATCGGTGTGCCAGAGTCCGGCACCCCAGCCGCGATCGGCTATGCCGAGGCCTCCGGGATCCCATACGGGGCGGGTCTGGTGAAGAACTCTTACGTCGGACGCACCTTCATCCAGCCGTCGCAGTCGCTGCGGCAGCTGGGGATCCGACTGAAGCTCAACCCTCTGCGGGAAAACGTGCGGGGGAAGCGCCTGGTGGTGGTCGACGACACCATCGTGCGCGGCAACACCCAGCGTGCGATCGTGCGGATGCTCCGCGAGTCCGGGGCGGTCGAGGTACACGTACGGATCTCGGCCCCGCCGGTCTACTGGCCCTGTTTCTACGGCATCGACTTCGCCTCCCGGGCGGAGCTGATCGCCAACGGAATGGACACGGAGGGCATCCGCCGCTCGATCGGGGCGGACAGCCTGGGCTTTGTCTCCCTTTCCGGGCTGATCGCCGCAACCGAACAGCCGAAGACACGACTGTGTCGAGCGTGCTTCGATGGTGAATACCCGATAGACCTGCCGGCCGGGCATCTCATCGGCAAACACGTGCTCGAGGGGGTCGACCGTCGGGTCACCGGTCGCCCTCACACCGCCGGTGAGCCCGACGACCAGGAGAGTCAGGACGGGCAGCGGGCCATGACCGGCCTCGCCGCCGCGATGCCGAGAGGTGAGACGTGACGCATGTGTCCGAGCGCACTGGGAACGCCGAGGGGGCAGCCAAGCGCCTGCCCAGCCAGCCCTGGAGCGCGGGTAGTGGGCGGGGCAACCGCAAGCGCACCGTGACGTACGCCGACGCCGGCGTCTCCATCCACGCCGGCGAGCGGGCCGTGGAGCTGCTGAAGTCCAAGGTCAAGCGGGCGCAGCGGCCGGAGGTGATGGGCGGCCTCGGCGGTTTCGCCGGCCTGTTCCGCCTCGACATCACGAAGTACCGCAACCCTGTCTTGGCCTCCTCCACCGACGGAGTGGGCACGAAGCTGCTGATCGCCCAGGCCATGAACGTCCACGACACGGTGGGCCTGGATCTGGTCGCGATGGTGGTCGACGACATCGTCACCTGCGGCGCCGAGCCTCTGTTCCTGCTCGACTACGTCGCCTGCGGTGAAGTCCAACCGGAGCGGGTGGCCGACATCGGCGGCGGGATCGCGCTCGGCTGTCAGATGGCCGGCTGCGCGCTGCTGGGTGGGGAGACCGCGGAGCATCCTGGTGTGATGGCCCCGCACGAGTACGACCTGGCCGCCACCGGGGTCGGTGTGGTGGAGGCCGACGCGTTGCTCGGCCGGGACCGCGTCGAGGTCGGAGACGTCGTGATCGCCATGGGCTCCTCCGGTCTGCACTCCAACGGCTACTCGTTGGTCCGCCACGTGCTGCTGGGCGCAGGTCGGCTGCGGTTGGACTCGGTCATCGACGAGTTGGGCACCCAGCGCACCCTCGGAGAGGAGCTCCTCACCCCCACCCGGATCTACACCAAGGAGTGCCTCGACCTGATCAAGGAGTGCGACGTCCACGCGTTCGCACACGTCACCGGTGGCGGCATCCCCGGCAACCTGTCCCGGGTCCTCCCTCCGCACGTCAACGCCCTGGTCGACCGCTCGACGTGGCGCCCGCAACCGATCTTCGATCTGGTGCAAGGGCGCGGGCGGATCGAACTGGCTGAGATGGAGTCGACGTTCAACATGGGCATCGGCATGCTGGCGGTGGTCTCCGCTGCCGACGCCGACCGCAGCCTCGCCTTCCTGCGCGGTCGCGGCCTGGAGGCGTGGCAGGCGGGCGAGATCGTCGAGGGCAACGGCACCGTGAGGATGCTCGGGTCCTACGCCGGCGGCTGACCGCGACGTGATCGGCACCGGGCCCATCGATACCCCGTGGGCCCGGTCCCGCGACGACGGGCAACGCCGACAGCCACCACACCATCGCTAAATGTAAGATTTTTCTTGAGGGCTTCCACACCACGCACGCCAGAGATACATTCGTCCTAAACCTGGCATTTGACACGGCAGCCACGTCAGGCACGGCAAACGGCATCGTTAGCCTGACGTGCAACGCCGTTACGGGGGAGAGGAGGCGCATGGTGTCGCAGGCCGACTCCGGTGACCGCCCGCACGCGCCAGCCGCGAGGTGGAGCGGGATGCGCGGTGTCCTCCGCACCCCGGCGTACATCCTCATGCAGCCCACGACCCTGTGCAATCTCGACTGCGCGTACTGCTATCTCCCCCATCGATCAGTGGACCGGCGGATGCCGGTCGCGGTAGCGGAAGCGGTCGCCGAGACCGCCAACGCGTGGGCGAAGCAGTCGGACCGGTTCTCGGTCGTCTGGCATGGCGGAGAGCCACTGGCCGCCGGCCGTGAGCATCTGGCGGCGCTGATGGCCCCGTTCGAAGGGGTCGAGCACCACATTCAGACCAACGCGACCCTGATCGACGACGAGTGGTGTGAGTTCTTCCTCGAGCACGAGATCGAGATCGGGCTCAGTGTCGACGGGCCGCCGGAACGTACCGCGTTGCGGGTCGACCGGGCCGGCCGGCCGGCGTACGAACGGATCATGCAGGGCGTGGCGGCACTAAAGCGCCACGGCATCCGGTTCGCGGTGATCTGCGTGGTCTCCGATCCCCATCCCGGCCTCGCCACGGAGCTGTACCGCTACTTCGTCGACCTAGGTTGCTACTGGCTCGGCATCAACATCGAGGAGCGGGAGGGTGTCAACACCCGTGACAACGTCCGCGCCGCGGCAGCGGTACGCGGCTTCTGGGCCGAGTTGACCCGGGCCTGGCTGGCTGACCCCTGCATCGAGCTGCGCGAGGTCGAGTGGACGCTGCACTACCTGGAGGCGGCGCTGCGAGGCGAAGAGGACTCGGTCCTCCCTCGACAGCGTGACCCGGTCCCGACCATCGGGTACGACGGCCGGGTCGTGCTCTTCTCGCCCGAGCTGGCAGGGTTCGAAGGCTTCTCGCTCGGTAACGTGCTCACGACGCCTCTCGCGGACATCGTGGCGAACGCGGAGCAGTCGACCGGCTGGGTAGCCGAGTACCTCGCCGCGGTCGAGGACTGCCGCGCCACCTGTCCCTACTTCGGCTTCTGCGGCGGCGCACACGCTTCGAACCGCTACTTCGAGCAGGGCAGGTTCGACGTGACCGAGACCGAACACTGCCGCAACACGAAGATCCGC
>CAYTMR010000071.1:0-18253 GCA_964438855.1 uncultured Micromonosporaceae bacterium | reverse complement strand
GCCAGCTCGCGCTGCTGTTCGCCCGCCGGCTGGAGGTCCCGGTGGTGATGACCGACCTCGACCAGGAACGGGTCGACCGCGGCCTGTCCTACGTGCACGCCGAGATCGAGAAGCTGGTGGCCAAGGGCCGGCTGTCGGCGGGCAAGGCGGCCACCCTGCGCGCCCTGGTGACCGGTTCGGTGGACCGGGCGGGCTTCGCCGACGCCGACTTCGTCATCGAGGCGGTGTACGAGGACCTGGCGGTCAAGCGGCAGGTCTTCGCCGAGCTGGAGGAGCTGGTCGGCCCGGAGTGCGTGCTGGCGACCAACACCTCGTCGCTTTCGGTCAGCGCGATGGCCGAGAAGCTGCGGCACCCGCAACGGGTGGTCGGGTTCCACTTCTTCAACCCGGTGGCGGTGCTGCCGCTGCTGGAGATCGTCCGGGGTGAGCGCACCGACGAGGCGACCCTCGCCACCGCGTTCGCGGTCGGCAAGAGTCTGAAGAAGTCCTGCGTGCTGGTCGCCGATGCGCCCGCCTTCGTGGTCAACCGGGTGCTCACCCGCTTCCTCGGAGAGATCTTCGCGGCGGTGGACGCCGGCACTCCGCTGGAGGTGGCGGATACCGCTCTGGACCCGCTCGGACTGCCGATGCGGCCGCTGGCCCTGCTGCAGCTCGTCGGGCCGGCGGTGGCGCTGCACGTAGCGCAAACCCTGCACGAGGCGTTCCCCGACCGGTTCGCGGTCAGTGAGAACCTGCGGCGAATCGCCGAGGCGGGGCGGCCACTAGTGGTCGACGGCGAGGTGGATCCAGAGGTGGCGAAGCTGCTCGTAGTCGGGGACACCCCGAGCACGGCGGAGGAGGTGCGCCAGCGGGCGCTCGCCGCGCTCGCCCAAGAGATTCGACTCCTGCTCGACGAGGGTGTCGTCGCCGACCCCCGCGACGTCGACCTGTGCCTCATCCTCGGCGCCGGCTGGCCGTTCCACCTCGGCGGGATCACCCCTTACCTGGACCGCACCGGTGTCTCGGAGCAGGTCACCGGCGCCCGGTTCCTCCCGCCCGGCGTGGCGAGTCTGCCTACGGATCCGGGGCCGGCACCTCGCCCTTGAGGGCGGCCGCGATCGCCTCTCGCGCTCCGGGGGGCAGCTCGCCGTCACCGGTCACCGCGGCCCGTACGAGCGTGCGGAACGCGTCGCTGAACTGCTCGTAATGCCGGGTAGCCGGGCGTGGCCGAGCGTCCTGCACCGCCGCGAGCAGGGCCGCCATCAGCTCGGCGTTGGTCTGCGGGCCAGCGTCGTAGTAGACGACCTCCTGGGTGGGCGCGAACCCGCCTTCGAACAGCTTCTGTTGGCTCCGCTCGCTGGTGAGGAATTCGATCAGCGCCTGGGCCGCGCGGGGCTGGTCTGTGGTGGCCGCGACGGCGAGATTCTGGCCTCCCAGCACCGACGGCCACGGCAGTCGGGCGACCCCGACCTGCGCCGGGTCCATGGGCGCGGATCCGTCCTCGCCCGGGGCGGGTTCGGTCAGCAACCGGTAGGCCACCGGCCAATTGCGCATGAACAACACCCGACCCTGTTCAAAGGCCTGCCGGCTGCGGTCCTCGTCGTACTCCAGAGAGTCCGGCAGGATGATCGGGGGCCGGCCGCCTGACCTAGGCCCCCGCCACCCTTCGGCGAGCCAGCGGACCCCCGGGGCCATCGCATCGAGCGGGGCGACCTTGCCGCCGGCATCCACCACGTCACCACCGGTCGCCCAGATGACCTCGAGCGCGTTGACGGTGAAGCCTTCGTAGTCACCCAACTGGCCGACGAAGCCCGCCTCGATCGCATGCCCTTCGACCGGATTCTGGAAGTAGTCGTCGATCTGCGCCACCATCTCCGCCAACGTGGTCGGCGGCGACGGGATCAGGTCCTTGCGGTAGAACAGCAGCCCGGCATCGGTGTTGAGTGGTAAGGCGTACTGCTTGCCGTCGTAACGACCGGTGCGGAGTGGACCGGGTAGGAAGCCGTCGAGGTCGAGCCGGGACTCGTCCAACGGTCGGATCAGACCGGCGCTGGCGAACTCCGCGGTCCAGGTCACATCGAGGCTGTAGACGTCGACCGCAGGGGCAGCGCCCGACTGCGCGTGCGCGACCATCTGACTACGTGCCGCTGTCGCGGTCGACGACACCTCCAGGACCGTGACGGCGCCGTGGCGCCGTTGCCACTCGTGGAGCAGTTCGTGGCGCTGCTGGTCGAGGCTCTGGTCGCGGTCCATCATGATGACCAGCTCGCCCTCTTCCAGACCACTCGGGGCCGCGAGCGGGAAGAGGTACTCGGCGAACAGGGTCGACGCCACACCGAGGGTCAATCCGAACAGGAAGACAACCGCGCCTGGAAGGGACCGTCGGCCGGGACGAGCGGTTTCCGTATTCCTCCCGGGAGTCCTTTCAGCTGACATCGGTACCACCCCACACCCCACGGATGAGGCGGTCGAGCGCACTGTCGAGGGTCACCGACGTGGCTTCCCGGCAGACCCCACCGGTCTGCTCCGCGATCTCGGTGAGATGGTTGGCGGAACAGCTCAGCTCCCCCACCGCCACCACGAAGATCCTGACCTGCCGATCCTTCGCCGCGTCGATCAGCGCTTCGGGGCCGCGACCGCCCGCGGTGTCCTTCCCGTCACTGATGACCACCAGGGCCCGCACGATGTCCCCGCCACCGTCGTCGAGAGCCACTCCTCGAATCCCGGCCCGGATCGCTTCGAATAGCGGGGTATCGCTCCCGTCCGCCTTCAACGCCGACAGTGCCTCGACCGTCGAGACGCGCAGGTGGGTGAGGTAATCCGGATCATCCTCAGGTGCCGGCCGCCACGGCACCACCTCACCCACCACCCCCTCGTCGCCGGGGAACTCCCACAGGCCGAACTCGTCGCGGCTCGTCATCTCCGCCAGCGCACCGCGCACCGCTTCGGTGGCCAAGGACAGCCGGTCACTACGCTGGTCGCCACTGAAGGCCCCTCCCACCGGCTCCTTCATCGACCCAGAGGTGTCGAGCAACAGCAGCAGCCGACCTCGGACCGGAGGCGGGTACTCGGCGGCCGCGCGCAACATCTCGTCGCTTGGAGCGTCCCCGGCTGGTTCGTCCGGACGCACCCCGCACGCGGGCGTGACCGGGGGGCCCGGCTGGCCGTGGACCGGTCGCCATGCGGCCGTGGCGAGGGCTCGCTGGCCCCACGGGTCGTCCCGCAACCACCGCCCGAAGCGCGCCGCCACCGCCTCCTGTGGTGCGCCGGCCGCGTCCGCCCATCGGAAGCGGGCGAACTCGAGGGTGACGTGGACAGTGTCGCTGGGGTAGTAGGCCCGAAGCGAAGGCGCGGCCCGGCAGGCGCCGTCGGAGCTCTGGTGGTGGCGCGCCAATGCCTGCTCGGTGACGATGACGGTGGTCAGGGCCGTGGCCTCGCGCGGCAGACCGTCGTGCTGGCGCAGCAGGACGTCGTCGCCGGCCTCGTCGTCGACCCGGTAGGCACCACTGCCCATCGTCTGCACGATGGACCGCTCCCACAGGTTGATGTCGACATCCACCTGGCCCTGTGCCACGGAGTGACTCGCTAACGCCGCGGCGCGGGCGGCCAGTCCAGAGGGGAAGGATCCCGGGTCGGTCCGTACGAACTCCCATCCGGATGCCCTCGCCGCGCGCAGCGTCTCCCACCAGGTCGCGCCGGTCTGGGTCCATGCCGGAGCACTGGCAGCCGGGTAGCCGAGCACGACCGGGCTCACCGCGACCACCGCTCGTGAGTCCATTGTGTACTGCGGTCCGACGGGACGACGGTGGGCCACCCGGTCGAGCTCGTGGCGGGAATTCACCAGCCACACGTCGGGCCGCGGCTGATCCCATATCGGTGCCGTCCAGCCGATCTGGAACGCGCGCACCGCCTCACGGGTGGGCAGGGCGTAGAGGTAGAGGTTGGCGCTGGGACACCCACGTTGATCGGCGGTGGCGTGTTCGTAGGCCTGCGCCACCGGCGCAAGCGCGCTGAGCTGGTCGGGTGTGGTGAGGACACGGAGCTCCACCGGCTGCGGGCAGGCCGGAGGCCAGATCCAGGACACGACGGTGGGCGCCGTGACCACCGCGACGACCACCAGCGCGAGGACCACCGTGGCGGTCAGTGCCCGGGACCGGCGCCCTCGACGGAGCCGCCGAAGCGTCCGCCGAGCGGTCACCCTGCTCACCTGCCACGGGCGAACGGCGGAACGCTCGGACGTGGGGTTGGCGACCGGTGGGGCGGTGGAGCTTACCGTCTCCGAGCTGCCCGCAGCCGGCGCCTCCGGACCGACCGCCGCCAGCCCGCACAGGACCCCCGCGGCGACCGCTCCCACCATCAACAGGATCCAACCGGTCGACCCGTCCGGTTGATCCACCGCCAAGACGGAGGCCAATACGCCTATGGTGCCGACGACGGAGAACACTACCGCCCGAAGGCGCCTGCCATCCATGGAAAGCGCTGGCCACCCTTCTCCGAAGAGGAGTGTCTGCGGGATTACGGACCGTCAGACTATCCCACACGCCGCAGGGCGCCGCCTCACCCGATCGTACGCCGGATGATCGACAGATCGACATACTATCGGGAGTTTCCTGGCAGGGCGGCGGTCGCCGTTACCACCGGGGTGGTGTCGGCGGCCGGCAGCGTCACAGTGACCTCCAGCCCGCCCTCGTCGAGCGCCACCGCGCTGACGGAACCGCCGTGCGCGTCGCAGACCGCCCGCACGATCGACAATCCGAGCCCGGAGCCACGGGCTCCCGTGCGCTCCCGGCCACCCCGACGGAACGGCTCGAACAGGCCCGGGACGTCCGCCTGATCGACCTCGAATCCGGTGTTGCCCACGACCAGGCACACGTGATCGCCCTCGGTCCCGGTACGTACCCAGATCCGGCCGTGGAGGTGGTTGTAGCGCACTGCGTTCTCGATCAAGTTGCCGGCCAGTCGGTCCAGGAGGCTGGGGTCGCCCACGACCGGCGCTGGGTCGAGTTGCGTGCGTACCTCCAGATTGAGTCGCCGCATCTCCTTGCCCATCGCGGACAACGCGGCCGACACTCCGGTGACCAGGTCGGTCTCCTCCTTGCGCACCAGCCGCCGACCGGACTGGGCCTCGCTACGGGCCAACACCAACAACGCGTCTACCAGCCCGTTGGCGCGCTCCGAGGCGTCCCGGACCACCCGCGCCATCCGACGGAGCTCCTCCACGTCGGCGTCTGGGTCGCTCAAGGTCACATCGATCTCGGTGCGCATCACCGCCAGCGGAGTCCGCAGCTCATGTGAGGCGTTGGCGACGAATCGCTTCTGGGCTTCGAACGCCTCACCCAGCCGGTCCAGCATGGCGTCGAAGGTGGCCGCCAGCTCGGCCACCTCGTCGTCGGCTCCGGAGTAGCGGATCCGCTGGTCGAGGGTCTCCTCACTGAGTCGCTGTGCGGTCGCCGTCACTTGGTGCAACGGCCGTAGTGCCCGGCCGGCCACCAACGCGGCGCCCATCACTCCGGCGGCGCTGATGACCAGCAGCCCCAACACACCCTTGACGACTAGTTGGCGCTCGGCCTGCGCCACCAGGTCCTCGTGCCAACGGTGGGCGTCGGCCACCTGCCCGTCCGGCAGCACCAGCCGCGTCCCCTCCGGTAGCTGGTCGGTGAGCAGCACCGCGTCGGAGAGCAGCAGCCACGCCAGTACGATCATGAGTGCACCGACCCCTACCAGCAGCACCCCGTTGAGCAGGGTCAGCCGCAGGCGAAGGGTCGGGCGCAGGCGTGGTCGGCGCGGACGGTAGACGGTCATGGTGTGTCCTGTGGCACCCGGTAGCCCGCGCCCACCACCGTCTCCACCAGGGGCGGATCACCCAGTTTGCGGCGCAGGGTCTTGACGGTCACCCGCACCGTGGTGGTGAACGGATCGGTGTTGGCGTCCCAGACCCGCTCCAGCAACTCCTCACTGGAGACCACACCGCCACGGGCCCGCAGCAGTTCTTCGAGGACTCCGAATTCCTTTCGCGTCAGGTCGATGGTCCGACCACCCCGGGTCACCACCCGCTTGGCCGGGTCGAGCCGCAGATCCGCCACGGTCAACACCGGCGGCACCCGAGGCGCTGTCCGCCGGGCAAGGTTGCGCACCCGCGCCACGAGTTCGTCGAAGGCGAAGGGCTTGGGCAGGTAGTCGTCCGCTCCCAATTGGAGACCCTCCACCCGGTCGGCCACGCTACCGGAGGCGGTGAGCATCAGCACCATCGTGTCCGCCCCCGAGGCGGCGATCTCGGCGCAGATCTCGTCCCCGTGCATGCCCGGCAAGTCACGGTCCAAGACCACCACGTCGTACCGGGTCACGTAGGCCATCTCGTGTCCGGTGTCGCCGTCGTAGGCGACGTCCACCGCCATCCCCTGCCGACGCAACCCGCGCGCGATGGCGTCCGCGAGGTTGCGTTCATCCTCGACTACCAGCACCCGCATAAGGCACACCGTATAACCGGCGCGCACGCGAGCGCTGGTCAGCCGGGGCGGGGTGGTAGGGGGTCGGCGACCCAGATGCCCTTGCCCTGCTGCCCCTCCACCAGCCCTAACGCTCGAAGCAGGCGCAGGGCGGTCTGCAGAGTGGTCACGCTGACCTGGTACTCGTCAGCGAGCTGACGGTAGGTCGGCAGTCGTTGGCCAGGCTGCAAGGTACCTGAGTAGATCTTGTCGGTGATAGACCTGACGATTCGTTCGTAGTCCTTCGGTCGTGGCATGGTGCGGGCACTCCTCGCTTGGCCCGCTGATTTGACCATGATCGCCACTCGTACTTCAACTTTCCCCGAGCGGACCCACCGGACTGATTGACTTAGGTGTCTATGACGTCTAACGTACTCGGAGCGTGACCCTCGCTTGGCAGCAGGTGTCCGCCCGCAGGACGGCGGGAGCTCGCCAGGTCGCCGTCCTTCGGAACTGGCCCACCCCGGTCGCGGCGTGAGGGACACGGCAGGGGTGGGCCTTCGGCCTCGCCCACCTCTGCGCATGGCGGCCCGGGCCGACATGGAGATGGCTCAGTCGTTGCTGGGTACCGGCACGGGGGCTGTCGCTTCGTCCAACTGGGAGAGCCAGCCGGTGATGTCGCGGGCGACGTCCTGCGGGGTCAGCCCCAGGTCGGCGAGCAGCTCGGCCCGGCTGCCATGCGGATGCCAGTCGACCGCCACGCCCAGATCGCGCAGGGGAACCGACAGCCCGGCGTCACGGAGGGCCTTGGCCAGCGCATCACCGATCCCTCCCGCGCGCACCCCGTCCTCCACCGTGACCACCAACCGGTGTTCACGCGCAAGCGTCACCAGGTCGGACGGAACCGGGCGCACCCACCGTGGATCGACCACCGTGACCCCATACCCCTGCTCGCCGACACGAGCCGCCACCTGGGTCCCCAGATGACCGAAGGCACCCACCGCGACCAGCAGGACGTCCCGCGCCTCGGACTCCACCAGCACATCCACGGTGCCCTGGCGCCGCAGCGCCGGAAGGTCAGCTGGCACGGCCCCGGTCGGGAACCGCAGCACGGTCGGTCCGTCGCTGACCGCCACCGCCTCCCGCAGCTCCTCGCGCAGGGTCGCGGAGTCACGCGGAGCAGCGACCCGCAGACCAGGAACGACACCGAGGATGGACAGGTCCCAGATGCCGTAGTGGCTGGGCCCGTCCGGTCCGGTGATGCCGGCCCGGTCCAACACGAACGTCACCGGCAGCCGGTGCAGCGCCACGTCCAACAGCAACTGGTCGAACGCCCGGTTGAGGAAGGTGGCGTAGATCGCGACCACCGGGTGCATGCCACCCATCGCCAGCCCTGCGGCGGAGGTGACCGCGTGCTGTTCGGCGATGCCGACGTCGAAGACGCGGTCGGGATGCTTGGCCGCCAGTTTGGCCATACCGGTGGGTCCGGGCATGGCGGCGGTGATGCCCACCAGGTCGGGCCGCTCGTCGGCGAGGGCGACTAGCTCCTCGGCGAAGACGTGGGTCCAGCGCACCGCCGGCGCGCTCAGTGGCTTGCCGGTGGCGATGTCGAAGGCGCTGCTCGCCTGGTGCAGGCAGTCCTCCTCGTCGTCTTCTGCCGGGCGGTAGCCATAACCCTTGCGGGTCACCGCATGCACGATCACCGGACCGCCGAACCCCTTCGCCCGGCGCAGCGCCGACTCCAGCGCTGTCAGATCGTGCCCGTCGACCGGTCCCACGTACTTGATGCCGAGGTCCTCGAAGAGCGCCTGCGGGGCGACCGCGTCCTTGATGCCCTTCTTGACCGCGTGCAGGGTGTCGAACAGTGGCTTACCGACCAGCGGCGTGCGCTCCAGCGCGTCACGCACCAGGTCGAGGACCTTCTCGTAGCCGGGGTTGAGCCGCAGCGCCGCGAGGTGGTCGGCGAGCCCGCCGATGGTCGGCGCGTACGACCGACCATTGTCGTTGACGACGATCACCACCGGGTGCCGGGCCGCGGCGATGTTGTTGAGCGCCTCCCAGCACATACCACCGGTGAGTGCACCGTCACCGACCACCGCCACCATGTGCCGTCGTTCGCCGCGCAACGCGTACGCCTTGGCCAGTCCGTCGGCGTAGGACAGCGCGGTGGAGGCGTGCGAGTTCTCGATCAGGTCGTGTTCGCTCTCGGCCCGGTGCGGGTAGCCGGACAGGCCGCCGCGCTGGCGTAGCCGATCGAACCCGTCCTGTCGGCCGGTCAGTATCTTGTGTACGTACGCCTGGTGACCGGTGTCGAACAACAGCTTGTCGCGTGGCGACTCGAAGACGCGGTGCAACGCCAGGGTCAGCTCCACCACACCGAGGTTCGGGCCCAGATGCCCACCGGTCCGGGAGACCTTCGCCACGAGAAAGTCGCGGATCTCAGCAGCGAGCCGCGTGAGTTGCTCCGCATTCATCGCCCGCACATCCTGCGGACCGTGGACCGATGGCAACAGGCCGCTGGCTTCCTCGGCAACGCTCATGCCGACCGAGTCTAGCGACGGGCTACGAAACGAGGAGCGCCGGCGAGATGGCCCTGCGGTCCTTACACCGCTGCTGCCTGCTGCACCCACTCGAGCGCGGCCCGCGCCGACATCGGGCGTGCGAAAAGGAAGCCCTGGCCATATCGGCAGCCGCTACGCAGCAGCTGCTCCCGTACCGCCTCGTCGTCGATCCCTTCGGCCACGACCACCAGGCCGAGCCGGTCGGCCAGAGCCAGGATCCCCTCCACCACCGCGAGCTGGGAAGCCGACGACGTGACGGTGGTCAGGAACGATTTCTCCAGCTTGACGATGTCGATGGGTAGCTGGCGCAGGTAACTCAGCGAGGAGTAGCCGGTGCCGAAGTCGTCGATCGCGACCCGGACCCCGAGTTCTCGCAGCGCGATCAGCTCGGCCCATACCGGATCCTGCATCAACGCGCTTTCCGTGATTTCGATCACTAGTCGGGAGGGAGGCAGCTGTGTGGTCTCCAGGGTGCGGCGCACCGTCGGGATGAAGTCCGCTTGTCGGAACTGGCGAGGCGACACGTTCACGCTGACGTACGGCGCTTCGCCGTTGACAGTCGGCCACGTGGCGGCTTGCGCGACCGCACGCGTCAGGACCCACGCCCCGATCGGCACGATCAGGCCGCTGTCCTCGGCCACGTCGATGAACTCGGCCGGTGCGACCGGGCCGCGCACCGGGTGCCGCCATCGCAGCAGCGCCTCCAACCCGGCCGCACGACCGTCCTCCAGGGCGACGATCGGTTGGTACTCCAGCTCGAAGGACCCGGTGGCGACGGCACGGGAGAGGGCGGCGCGCAGCTCCATGCGCCGCAACACCCCTGCGTGGTCGGCCGGACGGTACCTCCGCCACTGGCCCTTGCCGGCCTGTTTCGCCACGTAGAGGGCGAGATCGGCCTTGCGGAGCAGATCGTGCACGTTGGTGGCGTCCACGCTGGTGGCCAGCCCCACCGTCGCCGAACAACTCACCGCCACCCCGCTGAGTTCGAACGGGCGGGAGAACTGGCTCACCACCCGCCGGGCGACCTGTTCGAGGTCTTCGGGGGTACCGGCGTCAACCACGAGCGCGCCGAACTCGTCGCCGCCGAGGCGGGCGGCGGTGTCGACTGGCCGCAGCAGGGCGGTGAGCCGGTCGCCGACCCGAGTGAGCAACTCGTCCCCGGCAGCGTGCCCCAGGGTGTCGTTGACCATCTTGAAGTCGTCGAGGTCGATCAACAAGACCCCGAGGACGCCGCCGCGCTGGTCGGCGATGGCCTCCTCGAGGCGTTCCTGGAACATCAGCCGGTTGGGCAGACCGGTCAACGCGTCGTGGAACGCACGGAAGGTGAGCTGCTGCTCTAGCCGGCGCTGATCCGTGACGTCGCGCAGCGACAACACCACACCACCGACCGTCGGTTCGTCCCGTAGGTCACGGCAGCGCATCTCGACGTGGAGACGGCGGCCGGGGGTTCCCGTCACGATCCAGTCGGCGTGGCCGTCGATCCGTTCCGGATCCTCCCGCACCCGTGCGATCAACTCCGCCGCGGCACGCTGGTCCTCCGGCTGTAGCGCCTCGAAGAGGTTGCGCCCGGTGATGTCCACCCCTCCCATGGCCCGGGCGACCGATGGGCTGGCGTACCGGACGATGTCTCCTTCACCCAGGATGATGATCATGTCGGAGGCGTTCTGGACCAGGGTCCGGAAGTACTCCTCGCTGGCCCGTTGTTGGACCTCGGCGGTGAGTCGGACCCGCTCCAGTGCCAAAGCGGCTTGGCTGGCCAAGACTCCGGTGGTCGCCTGCAAGGCACCCAGCTCGTACGGTGGGCCGCCGATGTACATGACACCGACGAGCACCTCGCTGCCCTCCTGGTCGACCACCGCCAGGCGGTGGCACAGCACCGCCTCGGGCTGCCCCAGCTGGCGCACGACCGCGGGATCGATCGCGTCCGGAGCCAGGATGTCGTCCGCGGCTGAACACTCACGATCGGTCTCGCCGCTGACGAAGACTCGGTGGGGTGTGTCGGGCGGTAGCAGCTGCGCGACCACGGCCGCGACGGCGTCGGAGATCTCCTCTGCGGTGGTGGCGGCGGCCAGGGCGGTGCCGGCCCTCCGCAGTGCCCGTTCTCGCGCCACCACCTGCCGGTAGGCCGCCATCCCGCCGAGGATGCGGACGAACGCGAGCAGCACGATCACCCCGGTCAGGACTCCGGCGACGACCACGTCCCGCACCTGGCCGGTAACCACCTGCAACGCCAGGACCGTCGGCGCGAACAACGCCGCCGCTACCAGGGCGAGCAGGCGGAACCTGCCGAGTCCACCTGGTGCGATCGGACGCGCCTCGGTGAGTTCGCGCATCTGCGGGTGCAGCGCCGCCGCGCCCCAAGCTGCGTAGTACCCGATCACGAAGAGGCTGCCGAGCTCCATGGCCGGGATGCCAAGACCCAGTTCACCGAGACCGAACACCGCTCCTGTGGCAAGCTGCGCAAATCCACCGAGAACGAGCAGCATGGCGGCCGGGTTGCGGCGGGTGATTCCCGCCAACCGCACGATCGTGCCTAGGACCAGCACCCCGGCGACCGGATAGGTCACCGCGAGCACCCGCTGCACCAGCGTCAGTCCGGGCAACTGGACAAAGGGGGCGATCAACATCGTCCACGCCAGCAGGCCGGTGCCCGCGGTGAGAATGAGGGTGTCGAGCAACCCTCCCCGGTCATGGTCGAGCAGTCCAGCCCGGATCAGCCCGGTGAGCCCGGCCATCACGAGTGGCAAGCCGATGAGCAACAGGGCTACGTCGGTCCACGAGGGGGACACCGGGATGCTCCCCTGGGTCAGCTGCCACCGCCACCAGGTGATGCCGGCTGTGCCCGCCAGCATCGATCCGGTCAGCAGCCACCATGGCAGTCGGCGCCCTGGCAGGTGGCGCAGTATGCCCACCACCATCGCGGTCAGCGCGGCTACCCCCACCAGGCCGACCCACAGCACCTGCCATTGCGGCAGCGCAAAGAGCAGGATCGTCAACCCCAGGACTACCGCAAGGTAGATGCGCACCAGGTGCAGACTCGGCACCCCGTCCCCCCGTCGCGGCGTCGCACCGCGTCGCCGACACGTATCGTAAAATCAAGATTACGCAAAGCAACGGCAGGTGACCGCTTCTCGAGGCCGCGAATGCCCGAGTGACCGGCGTGTCAGGCCGGTTCGCTGGCGTCTGGGCTGACTCGGCGAACCACCCAGATCGTCACTGCCAGCAGCACCAGGTACGGCGGAGTACCGAGAATCAGCCGCGCGGCGCCCAGCAGGTGCTCCTGGTCGGCGAGGTACAGGCCCGCCTGGATGCTGACCTTGAGAATCCAGACCACCGCCCACAGCAGGGTCAACCAGGTGAAGGTCCGCAGCAGCCGAGGGTTGGAGCGCCACTGGGAGGAGCCACCCGCCATGATCACGGACCAGATCCAGCCAACCACCGGCTGCCGCACCGCTACCGAGATGAGCATGAGAGCGGCGTAGCCGTAGCTGATGAAGATCCCCGGCAGATAGAAATCCCGGGCGTCACCGGTGCGCCACGCGATCACGGCTCCCAGGGCGATACCGAACAGACCGTTGACGGCGTAGCGGACCGGACGGCGCTGCCACAGCCGCCAGATGGCGATCGCCACGGCCACCGACACCGACGCGATGACCGCCGGCCGCAACGACGCGGCCATGTTGATCACGACGAACACCGTGACCGGCACCGCCGACTCGACCATGCCGCGCCAGCCACCGAGCTGAGCGGAGAGCTGCTCCGCGAAGCTCGGCATGGGCGCGTCGGGCGCGTCACCACCCGCAGCCTGTGGGGATTGGTCCGTTGGTCGGTGGGCGGTCATGTGGGCTCCCTCGTCGCTGGAAGACATCCCCGCCATCCTATGTCCGAGCGCCGGCCCGTCACCGTCCGGCGGATCAGCTCCTGCGACGCGGGCGAGGGGACGACGTGGCGCGGCCGTCACCCGCGGCACCGTCGCCGCCGGGCACCACCGCCCCGGCGGGTGGGGCGCCGGCCTGGCGCTGCCTACGCTGCACCTGCGCGGTGAGTTCCGGGGACAGTCGCAGCGGTAGCGGCTCGCGTACCGGGCGGGCCTGGGAGTCACGCTCCACGACGATGCCACGCAGGCACTCCCACAACGGCTGGCCCTGGCCCGGATCGACGGCCGCCGGACCGTAGAAGTCGGCCCGCACCATCCACCGAGGGCCGTCGATGCCGACCACCCGCAGGTCCTCGGGGCCCTCCTGGGTCTGGATCCGGCCGCGCAGCTCCCGGCCGTACTCGCCGTCGACCTCCTCCACCGTCGCCCGCTCGGCGATCAACGCCGCCTGGATCTCCGGCCGGACCTCGTCCCAAATGCCCTCGCTGCGGGGGGCGGCGAACGCCGCCACCTGCAACGCCGACTCCCCGTGCACGAGCGCCACGCGCTGGATGGCGCCGTCGGGGTTGGCCTGCATCCGCAGCTCGACTCCTGGCACGGACGGAATGTGCAAGCTGCCGAGGTCGAGCCGTCGGGTCCCGGAGGGGGCCTCGCTGAGGTCGTACGGCCCGACGGTCCGCCGCTGTGGGGTGCGGGCCGGCTCCGCCGCCTGCTCCGACACCGGCGGTGTCGGATCGACCTTCGTCTCCGCGGTGGGACGCTCGTCGCGATGCTGCCCGGCAGAGGCCCGGCGACGGCGCGAAAAGATCACAAGCCCTCCCTACGCTCGCCCCGGCACGGACGTGCCGGTGGTCAACTCCTGCTCCGGGCGACGGTGCCCGTCGGACAGCAGGTCCCGGTGTCCGCCGGTGGAGCCATGCCCCCCGTCGCCCCGGGCGGAGGCCGGCAGCTCCTCCACGACGTGGAACGCCGCCCGCTCTACTCGTTGAACGAGGAGCTGGGCGATCCGGTCGCCTTTGGCGATCGACACCGTCCGGTGACGGTCATGATTGATCAAGTTGACCTTGATCTCGCCGCGGTAACCAGCGTCGATCGTTCCCGGCGCGTTGAGCACCGTGACTCCCAACCGGGCAGCCAACCCGGAGCGGGGGTGGACCAACCCCACGTACCCCAGGGGCAAGGCGATCGCCACTCCGGTCGGCACCAGCGCGCGCTCCCCCGGCCCTAGCTCGACGTCGCACGCGGCGGCAAGGTCAGCGCCGGCGTCGTCCGGATGGGCGTACGTCGGCAGCGGCACGTCAGCGGCGAGCCGACGCACCGCGACCGGCACCGTGTCGGTCATCACGCCTCCATCTTGCCTGTCGCCGGACTCGGTACCGTAGCCACCCATGGAGCACCGGCCCTCGCCCGTCGTAGCGCACTCCGAACATCTGACCCTCCCGTGGCCGTGGTGGCCGCTGGCTCTCGGCATCGCCGCGGTGCTCGCCGCCCAGGTGGGTCTCGGCGCGCCCGGCCCGGTCACGTGGGTGCCCTACCTGGTGTTGCTGCCCGGCACCGCCGCGGCGTTGTGGTGGCTCGGACGAGTTCGCGTCGCCGTCGTCGACGACGAACTACGGGTGGACGACGCGCGGTTGCCGTCGCGGTTCATCGCCGATGTGATCCCGCTCGACGCTGAAGGGCGACGCCAGCTCCTCGGCCCGAGCGCCGACCCGCTCGCCTTCGTCGTCCAGCGGCCCTGGGTGCGCGGCATGGTGCAGGTCGTCCTCGACGACCCGGCTGACCCCACGCCCTACTGGCTGGTCAGCACCCGCCACCCGGAGCGACTGGTCGCCGCACTGCGCCCCGGTAACGCCGCGCAGCCCTCGGGCCACGGTGGCGGGCGGGCTGACCGCTAGGCGCACTCCCGGCAGATCAGCTCGCCCTGCTTGTCCTGCGCCAGCTGGCTGCGGTGGTGCACCAAGAAGCACCGTGAGCAGCGGAACTCGTCCCCCTGCATGGGCAGGACCTTGACCGTCAGCTCTTCGTCGGCGAGGTCGGCCCCCGGCAGCTCGAAGTTCTCGGCTACCTCGGCCTCATCTACGTCGACGCTGGCCGACTGCGTGTCGACGCGGCGCGCCTTGAGCTCTTCCAGGCTGTCTTCCCCCAGGTCAGCCTCGTCGCGACGCGGCGCGTCGTAGTCGGTGGCCATCGGATGTCACTCTCCCGTTTTCCTCGATCCCCGCGCTCTGGCGAAACGCGGTCCCTTTGGTAACGCCGGATCGCGATGCGTCGTTCCCACCCAGGCGGCGTTCGCTGTGAGTTGCCTCACTCCCCCCGCGAACTGCGGGCACCGTCGCGACCGTCGATCGCGAAGGCTACCGCCGCTCCCCAAGGCTCGTGCCACTGGGATCGCCACCAGCCGCCCGCCAGGCTCAGCCGCCGCATCGGCGCCCAAGAGGCTAACGTCACCGGCATAATCAGTGGTGGTACACCACGCCGTGTCACAGCTTCGGACCGCCCAGGTTAACCGCACCGGGAGCGCATTGCCATGCTCAGCTTCGCGCGCGTCAGGGCCCTCGCCATCATGGGCTTCCTCATCATCGGCGCCCTGGTGTCGGTGTTCGTCGCCCTGGGGCGCGACTCCGACCAGGCACCGGTCGAGACGTGCCCGGTCGGGTGGCCGGTCGCCGACCTGGCACTACGGGCGGAGAAGGAAGTCACGATCAGGGTCATCAACGGCGCCGGCCGCGACGGTCTCGCTACCCAGCTCGCGGACACCTTCGCCAACCGTGACTTCGAGGTGATCGAGCACGACGACGACGGTGACGAAGTCGTGGAGGGAGTGGGCAAGCTGCGGTTCGGCCCTGCCGGCGTCGGCTCCGCCCACCTCCTACGTGCCTACTTCCTCGACCAGGTCGAGCTGGAGTACGAGATCGACCGGGAGGACGACGTGGTCGACGTCATCGTCGGCAGCAGCTTCCAACAGCTCGCCACCCCGACCGAGGTACACCAGTCGATCGCCCAGCTGGGCCGTCCCCAGCTGCCGGAGAACACCTGCGCCGGCGTGGAGGGCTGAGGCCCCTCACACCTGGCCGCGGTCCATCAGCGCCACCAGTCGGTCGTGCAGTTGCTGGAAGAGCGGCGGCGGCGCTGCCAGCACCATCTCCGGACCAGGTGGTGCGCCGTTCAAGCCAGCCACGGTCAGCCCAGCCTCGGCAGCGATGAGCCCACCGGCGGCGTGGTCCCACGGCTGGAGGCCCTGCTCGTAGAAGGCGTCGACGGTGCCGTCGGCCGCCGCGCATAGGTCGAGTGACGCCGCCCCGAAGCGGCGAATGTCCGCGACCTCAGGCAACAGTCCCCGCAGCACCTCGGCCTGCTGCGCCCGACGGTCGGACTGGTACTCGAACCCGGTGGCCACCAGGGCGTGTCCCAGTTCGCGCCGCTGTGACCCGTGCAGCCGCACGCCGTTGCGGTAGGCGCCGCCGCCCGCCACCGCGGTCCACTCGTCGCCGGTGGCGGCGTTGCGCACCACCGCCGCGACCACCTGGCCGCCCACCTCCGCGGCCAGGGACACCGCGTACCAGGGCACCCCGTACAGGTAGTTGACGGTGCCGTCGATCGGGTCGAGCAGCCATCGCACGTCATTGGAATCTCCGGTGTCGGCTGCCCCGTACTCCTCCCCTAGCACCCGGTCCCGGGGTCGAGCTCGACGCAGCGCCGCCACCGCCTGCCGCTCCACTTCCCGGTCGGCTTCGGTGACGACGTCCGTCTCGCTGCTCTTGGTGCCCACCACGCCGATCGCCGTCTGCCGCATGCGGTGGGCCAACTCCGCCGCCTCACGGGCCACGTTCGTGGCGATCTGCAACAGTGCGCGCGGGTCGGTCCCGGTCGCCGTCACCCTGCCTCCTCCAGCTCCGATCCGCCGTCTCCGACGGCTGCTACGCCGACCTTCCATCATCTCTCTGGGCACCGGCGGCGTGCGAGATGGGATGAGCGACGAGTACGGCGCTACAATTCACGCTGCCTGCCCACCACAAACCAAGACGAGCCAGCCGGCAGGGACCGTGGGGCACCCACGATCGGTCCGGATGGCAGGGTGGTGGGGCAGGGCGCCGTACCTGCCAGATCGCCTCCGGGAAGGTCGTTCGTGTCAGAAGCCCGCCGCACGGCCGCCGATATTCGTTCACTCACCAACGCCCTGATCGCTCAGGCTGAAGCAGCCGGGGGGCAGATCACGTCGGCCCAAGTCGCGCGGACCGTTGAGGACGCGAACGTGACTCCGGCCCAGGCTAAGAAGGTGCTGCGCGCACTCGCCGAGGCCGGCGTCACGGTGGTCGTGGACGGTTCCGTCGGCAGTCGGGTCGCCGCTGCCCGGGCCTCCAGCCCTGCCGCCAGGGCGACCACTGCTCGCGCCACCGCACCCAGCCGCGCCAAGTCCAAGTCCAAGACGTCGAAGTCGGCGTCCAAGCCAGCCGACAAGTCCGCCGAGGCCACGTCGAGCACGCCGGGTACGGCCGCGGCCGAGCCGGTCGCCGGTGAGACCGCATCGACCGACAAGCCGGAAGCCAGCACGGAGAAGCCCACGACCCGCGCGAAGAAGACCCGGGCGAAGGCCACCAAGTCGACCAAGAGCACCACCAAGAAGAAGGCCGCCGAGGAGCCCAAGAAGAAGGCGACGGCGGCCGCAGACGGGGTCGACGACGAGGATCCGGAGGCACTCGCGGCCGAGGTCGACGACGTGGTCCTCGACGACGAGCCCGCGGGGATGGCGGAGAAGGCCCGCGCGGACGCCGAGGCCGATGACGACTTCGACTGGGACGACGAGGACTCGGAGGCGCTCAAGCAGGCCCGCCGCGACGCCGAACTCACCGCCAGCGCCGACTCGGTGCGGGCCTACCTCAAGCAGATCGGTAAGGTGCCCCTGCTCAACGCCGAGCAGGAGGTCGAACTCGCCAAGCGGATCGAGGCTGGGCTGTACGCAGCCGAGCGTCTGCGCCAGGCCGAGGAGAAGGGTGAGGAACTGCCGGCGCCGCTCCGGCGCGACCTGATGTGGATCAGTCGCGACGGTGAGCGTGCCAAGAACCATCTCCTCGAGGCGAACCTGCGACTAGTGGTGTCGCTGGCCAAGCGCTATACCGGCCGGGGCATGGCCTTCCTCGACCTGATCCAGGAGGGCAACCTGGGCCTGATCCGGGCGGTCGAGAAGTTCGACTACACCAAGGGCTACAAGTTCTCCACCTACGCCACCTGGTGGATCCGGCAGGCGATCACCCGCGCCATGGCCGACCAGGCCCGCACCATCCGGATCCCGGTGCACATGGTCGAGGTGATCAACAAGCTCGGGCGGATCCACCGCGAACTGCTGCAGGAGCTGGGCCGCGACCCGACACCGGAGGAGCTGGCCAAGGAGATGGACTACACCCCGGAGAAGG
>CAYTMR010000070.1:17276-18695 GCA_964438855.1 uncultured Micromonosporaceae bacterium | reverse complement strand
CCACCACCAGGTAGCACTCGCGCGGCGATGGTGGCGCACCGCCCGCCGGTACGCCGACCACTCAGGCGACCTGGAAACCCGCGCCTGGATCGACGGGCTGGAGGTCGTCAGCGGCACCTACGAAGACCGACCCATCCGTCAGATCCTCGATCTAGCTGATGACGCTACCTCGGTGATCGGCGACCACGTGTGCCGCGGCAACGCCGAAATCTGGGCCGGTCGCGCCCAGGCCCTCGCCCTGGCCGGCGACACCAAGGGTGCGACGGACGCCCTGCGCATGACCGCCGACCTGACTGAGCGAATGCCCGACGACGTTGCCAACGGCAGTGTGTTCGTGTTTAGTTGGCCGGAGTACCGGCTGCGCCACACCGAATCGTTCGTCTACACCCACCTCGGCCTCACCGACGAAGCGATGCGGGCGCAGGACCGGGTGCTGGAACTCTACCCACCCGAGCTGGCGGGCCAGCGGGCCATGGTGCAACTACACCAAGCCAAGTGCCACATCCTCGACGGCGACATCCGCGACGGGCTCACCTACGCAGCGAACGTACTCGACGAGGTACCCACGCACCTGCGAAACGCCAAGCTCCATGCACTCGGCCGACGCGTCGTCCAAGCTGTGCCCGACGATGAACGCCACCGCGCCGAATACGACGAACTACGCGAGCGCCTACTCACTCTCCCCGGCGCCCGGTAGCCACGACCGGCTGGCAGTGTGCAAGTTCACGCTGCCGGCCGGCGTGGTCATGGACTCGCTAGCTCATGGGCGGTGCGGCGGCGTGCACCGGGCCTGCCAGCGTGGCAGCGTGTCGACGTGCATGAGGTCGAAGCCAAGTTCCGGATCGCCGATCTCGAGTCGCTATTAGTGGCGCTGAAAGCCCACGGGGTGGAGCTGGAGGCGCCGACGGTGCAGGATGATCGTTGGAGCGGTTGGCCCCACCGGGGACCTCAGGGCTCGCGGCGCAGGCGGAATTGGTCGGCATGGTGGCGGCGCGTCGGAGGCAGAGACACTGTCAGCTGGAGGCCGCGACACCCAAAATCGCGGCCCACGAGGCCGGTCGACCGTTGGCGGTGGTAAGCAACAACTCCACACCAGCAATCCGCGCCTATTTGGACCGCCAAGGGTTGACTTGATGCCTGTACCCGATTACTAGACGCGCCTACGGCGAGCCAGATCGGATGAAGCCCAATTCGACACCCGTGCAACTGGCCGTTGACGTCCTTGACGTCACCCCAGCATGGTGCGTTCTGATTGGTGACTCTGTCACCGACATTGAGGCGGCGCACTCTGCCGGAGTCTGCGCCATCGGATACTACTTCGGCGTGCCCACCGTCTGGTCACGAGTGGCGGCCGACGCGGCCGCGGCCCGGGCGCTGTCGCGCGCCCGGGTGCTGGTCTCCGGCAGCGCGCCGCTGCCG
>CAYTMR010000070.1:0-17176 GCA_964438855.1 uncultured Micromonosporaceae bacterium | reverse complement strand
GGCCCGGGCGCTGTCGCGCGCCCGGGTGCTGGTCTCCGGCAGCGCGCCGCTGCCGCACGACGGTGAGACCGTGGGCGAGCTGCAGGTGCGCGGGCCGCCCCTGTTCTCCGGGTACCTGGGCCGGCCGGAGGCGACTGCGGCCTCGTACACCCCGGACGGCTGGTTCCGCACCGGCGACGTCGCCACGATCGACGGCGACGGGGTGCACCGGATCGCGGCCGCGCCTCCCAGGACCTCATCAAGACCGGCGGGTTCCGGGTCGGCGCGGGCGAGGTGGAGGACGCCCTGCTCGCCCACCCTGCGGTGCGGGAGGCGGCGGTCGTCGGCGCTCCCCACCCCGACCTGGGCGAGGAGATCGTGGCGTACGTGGTCGCCGACGG
This sequence comes from uncultured Micromonosporaceae bacterium, assembly GCA_964438855.1. Classification (GTDB taxonomy): domain Bacteria; phylum Actinomycetota; class Actinomycetes; order Mycobacteriales; family Micromonosporaceae; genus Natronosporangium. Next base: position 16,796 of record CAYTMR010000070.1, on the reverse strand, counting down.
CGTCACCCCGGCGGAGCTGACCGACTTCGTCGCCGCCCGGCTGTCCCGCCACAAGCGGCCGGGCCGGGTCCACCTGGTGGCCGTGCTGCCCCGCAACGCGATGGGCAGGTCCAGAAGCGGCGACTGACCGCCGGGTCGTAGCCGATGGCTCAGGCGGCCGGGCGCCGACGCCCGCTCAGCCGGCCGCGCTCCGGCCGCCGACAACCGGAGCTCAGCGGCGCAGGGCGGTACGGATCAGCCGAGCGACCAACTTCGGGTAGGGCAGGCCGCTCTCGGCCCACATCCGTGGGAACATGCTGTTCGGCGTGAACCCGGGCATGGTGTTGATCTCGTTGAGGTAGATCTGGAAATCCGGGGTGACGAAGAAGTCGACCCGGGCCAGGCCGGCACAGTCCAGCGCGGCGAACGTCCGGCAGGCGTACTCCTGGACCTTGGCGGTCACCGACTCTGGCAGCTGGGCGGGAATGTCGAACTCGCAGACGTCATCGAGGTACTTCGCCTGGAAGTCGTAGAACTCGTAGGAGCTGTCGACCAGTCGGATCTCCGCCAGAGTGCTGGCCTCGGGCTCGCCGCCCAACTCCCCCTCCAGCACCCCGCACTCGATCTCCCGGCCGACGATCGCCGCCTCGACCAACACCTTCGAGTCGATCTCCCGGGCGGTGGCCATGGCCTCGTCCAAGTCGGCCCAGTCGTTGACCTTCGAAATGCCGTAGGAGGACCCGGCCCGGGCAGGTTTGACGAAGACCGGCAACCCGAGCCGCTCCCGATCCGCCTCCGACAGCACACCACCGGGGCGCACCACCGCGTACGGCCCGACCGGGATGCCCTCGGCGGCGGCGAGCTTCTTGGTGAACTCCTTGTCCATCGCCGCGGCCGAAGCGAAGACACCGGCGCCCACGTACGGAATGCCGGCCATCTCCAGCAGCCCCTGGATGGTGCCGTCCTCTCCATACATTCCGTGCAGCATCGGCAGCACGACGTCGACGTCACCCAGTGCGGCCACACCGTCGGTCGGCTCCAACGCGATGAGACCCCTACCGGTCGGGTCGGCGGGCAGCATCACCGGGCGCCCAGAATCGGCGGTGATCTCAGGCAGCCGCCGGCCCGTGATCGCGAGCCGCTCGGGGTCACCGCTGGTGAGGACCCACTGACCGGACCGGGTGATACCGATCGGGATGACCTCGAACTCGTCCGGGTCCAGCGCCCGCAGCACGTTGCTGGCGCTGACACACGAAATCGCGTGTTCGCTGCTGCGTCCACCGAAGACAACGGCGACGCGGGTCTTGCGTACGGTCACCGGCTGACCCTATCGCGCCGCGGCCAGCGAAGCAGCCGGTCGGCCAGAAGATCAGACGATCCTTCGCCGACCGGGCGGTTGGCCGGCTACCCCGAGAGAGTTACACTGTCATACGGCGCGTTTGTCGTTCGCGCGCCGGCAACCGATCCGCCCGATGGCCTCTGCGCCGCGGGCCGCCACGCGCCTACCCGGCAGTGGCTGATCGTCGTGCCCGCTGGGCACCGAGAGACAGGGAGGTGACCACCGTGGCCGACGGTGACAGTAGTCGCCGGCACCGTGCCGGCGACGGCGGTGGTTGCCCTCCCCGCCCTGCCAGCTCGGTGCGCTAGCCCACGCTTCGGCGTTGTCCAGTCCGGCCTGACTCAATCCGGCCATTCCACGCGCCCGCCCATACGGCCAATCGGGCGGCACCGCGCAAAGGGGGAGACATGGTTGCAGAGCTGCGTACTCTTGCCCACGACAAGGACCTGGTGTCGCTGCGCGCCTGGCTCGACGAGAACGGCACTCTCGACATCACCGACGAGCTGGTGCGGCTGCCACCCAAAGAGCGCGCGGTGATGTTCCGCCTGCTGGACAAGGACCGCGCGCTCGCCGTGTTCGAGGCGCTCGACCCGGTGCACCAGCAGGAGCTGCTGGAAGGGCTGCGGGACGGCCGCGTACGGGAGCTGTTCGGTGGTCTGGAAGCCGACGACCGGGCGCGGCTGCTCGACGAAGTGCCGGCCGCGGTGGCCACCCGGTTGCAGGCTGGCCTGTCCATGGAGCAGCGCGCCGCCACGGCAGCGCTGCTGGGCTACCCGGCCCACTCGGCCGGTCGGATGATGACCCCCGACTTCACCAACGTGCGGGCCAGCATGACCGTGGCCGACGCGCTGGCGAAGCTGCGGCGGGCCGGTCCTCGCCCCACCCGGGCCCAGACCCTCGTGTTGCCGGTGACCGACGACGAGCGTCGTCTGACCGGTGTCGTCGACATCGCCGACCTGGTGACCGCGTCCCCCACCACCAGGATGCGGGACCTGGTGCAGCCGGAGACGTTGTCGGTGCGGGCCGACGAGGACCAGGAAAAGGCGGCCCGGCTGATCCAGGAGGCCAACCTGGTGGCCTTGCCGGTCGTGGACCGGGAGGGCCGGCTGGTCGGCATGATCACCGTTGACGACGCGATGGAGGTCCTGGAAGCCGAGGACACTGAGGACTTCTCCCGGGCCGGTGGTGCCGAGCCGCTGGAGCGGCCGTACCTGACGGCCACCGTGTTCCAGCTGGCCCGCAAACGGGCCCCGTGGCTGCTGATGTTGGCCATCGCGTTCACCATGACCGTCAGCGTGTTGCAGTTCTTCGAAAGCGCGCTGGAGGCGGTGGCGATGCTGGCGTTCTTCATCCCGCTGCTGATCGGCACCGGGGGCAACTCGGGCGCCCAGGCGGCCACCCTGGTGGTGCGGGCGATGGCGGTCGGGGAGGTCCGATTCGGCGACCTCACCAAGATCATCTGGCGGGAGACCCGGGTGGGTCTGCTACTCGGGGCGATGTTGGCGGCGTTGGGCTTCCCGATCGTGGCGCTGGCCTACACCGTCCCCATGGCCACGGTGATCTCACTCACGCTCATCTGCATCTGTGCGTGGGCCTCCTTCGCCGGAGGCATGTTGCCGCTCATCGCCAAGCGGATCGGGATCGACCCGGCGGTGGTCTCCGCCCCGCTGATCGCCACACTGGTGGACGCCACTGGGCTGATCATCTACTTCCTCATCGCTCACGCGGTCTTCGCAGGTCAGTTGTGACCTCAGGGCCGACCGCGATGACCTTGACGCGCTGGCGGCCGGCGCGGACCATGCCGAACGCCCGAAAGGCAGTGGCGATCCGCTCCGCCGCCGCGCGGTCGACCGCGCGCACCACCTGCCGGCGCCGCTCCGGACGACTCCGCTCGTCCCGCCACTCACCGTCCCAACGCAACGGACGGACCTCAGTGAGGACCACCAGATAGCGGGTCCATGGCTGGCCGCCGCTTCCCGTGCCCTGCTCCCGACCCGCCGGTCCTGCGGCCATCAGCGTCACCCCCTCTGTTGCCATCGGATACGGCACGGGTGGTCGCTTGGTTCAGACCGGTCCGCAGTGATCTCTTCAGAGTAGGTGGCGGACCGCCGCCCCACGCCACAAATCACGCCCGGCGACCCGCCTCACGGGGCCGCAGACGGCCGTTACTCGGCCTTCATGGACCGGGACATCAGCGCGCTCACCGCGGCGCGTGGATCGGCCCCCTGGTGGCACACCAGCTCGACCTGGCTGGTGATGGGCATTTCGACGCCGTGAGCGTCGGCGAGATCCCGGATCGCCACGCAGCTCTTGACCCCTTCGGCGGTGAACCGGGTCGATTCCTGCGCCTGCGCCAGAGACTCCCCGCGACCCAAGTGCTCACCAAAGGTGCGGTTGCGCGACAGCGGCGACGAGCAGGTCGCCACCAGGTCCCCCAGGCCCGCCAACCCGGCGAAGGTCAACGGGTCGGCGCCGAGGCAGGCGCCGAGCCGGGCCGTCTCGGCCAGCCCGCGTGTGATCAGGCTGGCCCGCGAGTTGTCACCCAGCCCGATCGCGACCGCGATCCCATAGGCCAGCGCGATGACGTTCTTCACCGCCCCACCCAGCTCGCACCCGATCACGTCACCGTTGGTGTAGGGGCGGAAGTACGGCGTGGAGGACGCCTTCTGCACCGCGGTGGTCCGCGCCGAGTCGACCCCGGCGACTACAGTAGCGGTCGGCTGCTCAGCGGCGATCTCGGCGGCGAGATTGGGTCCGGACACCACCACCACCCGGTCCAGCGGCACCCCGGCGACCTCCACGATCACCTCACTCATCCGCTTGGTGGTGCCCAGCTCCACCCCTTTGGCCAAACTCACCAAGGTGGCCTCACGCGGCAGCCACGCCCGCCACTCGGTCAGGTTGCTCCGCAGCGTCTGGGAGGGCACCGCGAGCACCACCAGATCGGCGTCGCGCAACGCTTCTTGCGGGTCGACAGTGGCGGTGATCCGCTCCGGCAGCCGCACCGACGGTAGATAGTCCGGGTTGACGCGGTCCTCGCGGATCGCGGCGGCGACCTTCTCGCGACGCGCGCAGATGGTCACCTCAGTGCCCGCGTCAGCCAGCACCTTGGCGTATGCCGTGCCCCACGAACCGGCACCCAGCACCGCTGCCTTCATCGCACTTCCTCCGCTCGCTGCGTCGGTGACCACAGTGGCGGTGGGCTCTGACCTCGGATCTCCCCCAGCAGGTCGGCCACCCGCTGCATCACCACCTCGGTGATGGCAGCGAGAGTAGCCGCGTCGGCGTCCGCACCCTCGAACGCGGACAGGTCCACCGGCGGCCCCGCGACCACCGACACCGGGGTGCGGGGGCGCAGCCGCAGCCGCCGCGTGCGGGTGTCGAAGATGCGCTGTGGCCCCCACATCGCGATCGGCACCACCGGTGCCTTGGTGGCGAGCCAGAGTCTCGCCACACCGGTCTTGCCGCGCATGGGCCACAGGTCGGGGTGGCGGGTGATGGTGCCCTCGGGGTAGATGATGATGGCGTCGCCGGCTTTGATCGCGGCGATGGCGGCGGCCAGCGACTTGGAAGCCTCGGCCGTGCCCCGCTCGACCGGGATCTGCCGCACCCGGTACAGAAACCGCCCCAACACCGGCATCCGGAACAACTCCGCCTTGGCCAGGAACTGCGGCCACCGCCCCGCGTCGTAGACGAAATGGGCGGCCACCAGCGGATCCGCATAGGAGATGTGGTTGGGCACGAGGATCATCCCGCCGTCACCGGCCAGGTGCTCAGCGCCGCGCCAGTCTCGCCGGGTCAGCACCAGCATCGGCGGCTTCACCACCGCCCACGCCAGCCGCCGCCAAAACCCGAGCCTGCGCCGTGCCACCCCGTCAGCCTCCTGTCTCCGCCCGCTTGCTGCGAGAGTCACCGTACACAGCAGCGGTGTGTGGGCCTAGTCCGAGCCGCCCCGCCTCCACGAGGTCGGCGTGAGTGTCGACGTCACGCCGCAGCGACGGCCACTCAGCGTCGCGGTCACCCAACCGCCGGGCACCGGCCGCAGCGTGCGCGACCGCAGAACCTGGACCGAACCGAGGATCGAGCGGTAGGCCAGGTGGCGCCGCCAGCAGCGTCGTTCCGCTGCCTTCCGCGTCGGCGACGAAGGCGCGCCGGTCGGGAACGGTTGCGGCGGCACGCAACGCGGCGGCCAGCTCGTCGGCCCGCAGCGCCGGCAAGTCGGCGGCGAGAGCGACCCGCCACCGGTCGACCCCGGCGAGCGCCGCACCGTGGCGCAGGGCGGCGTTGAGCCCGGCCGCCGGGGTGTCGGGCACCACCTGCGCTCCCATCGCCGCCGCGGCTCGACGCACGTGCAGGTCGTCGGTCACCACCAGCACCACCGCCACCAGTGGGCAGGCCAGCGCCGCGCGAAGGGTGTCCTGGACCATCGCCACGACCAGCCGGTCGTGCGGGATCGGCAGGCCAGCGGCGCGCAGCCGGCGTTTCGCCACCGCCAGCGGCTTCACCGTCGTCACCACCCACGCCCGCATTCGCCCATCGTCGCAGCAGGCGCAAGGGCCTTTCCCAGCGGTGGCGCCACCGTCCACTTTCCCAGCCCTCCCCCCTTCACCCTGGGTCGTGCCTCGCACGGCCCGCGAAGCGCTGCGCTGCGCGGATGTCGACGTGTTACCGTCCGGGCATGCAGGGCACGGTGGCGCACTTCGACCCGGAGACGCACTGCGGTGCGGTGCTGCTGGACAACGGCGCACGGCTGGAGTTCGACGCCGCCGCGTTCGAAGCCTCCGGTCTGCGGCTCCTGCGTCCAGGCCAACGGGTCCACCTCGACCAGGACGGGGGACGGATCACCCGCGTGACGCTGCCGACGATGCGCGAATGACACCTCTCTCGTGACGTGCCGACCCGGGCGTACGGCGGGTGCGGACATCGCTGCTTCGGCACAACGACAGACGCGGTGGGCGATTCTGGTTACGCTGACGACGTGCCGGGCGAGCATGGGCTCGCGGTCGGGGCAGTGACCCGCGAGCGGAGGTACGTCGCATGGCCGCCGTGATCCAAGCCGCCGGTGGGGTGGTGTGGCGCCCCAGCGCAGCCGGCGGGCGTGAGATTTGCCTCATCCACCGACCCCGCCGCGACGACTGGTCGTTGCCAAAGGGGAGGCTGCACGCCGGCGAGAATCCGTTGGCTGCGGCAGTGCGGGAGGTGTCGGAGGAAACATCGGTAACGGCGGTGCCGCGGGTGCGCCTGCCACAAATCCGTTATCGAGCCGATGGCCGCCTCAAGACTGTGGAGTACTGGGGAATGCGCGCCGACTCGGTGCGGCCATTCACACCCAACTCCGAAGTAGATCAAGTCGCGTGGATGCCTGAGGCCGCTGCGGCCGAGCGCGTGTGCTATCCGCACGACGCGCAGCTGTTGCGTCACTTCATGACTCTGCCGGACGTGACCGGCGTCGTGTTGTTGGTCCGCCACACGGAAGCGGTCAGTGGCGACCAGTGGCGTGGGCCGGACGCGACGCGGCCCCTTACCGCTCTCGGCCGGGCCGCCGCCGCCAAAGTGGGCCGCATACTCGCTCTCTACCAGCCGACACAGCTCGTCGCAGCGTCTGCGGATCGCTGTCGGCAAAGCCTCGCCACCCTCGCCAGGGCGAGACACCTTCCGGTAACGGTGGAGCCTACGTGGGATACCGCCCCTGCGGACCCGGACGCCGCCGCGGAACGGCTCCGATGGCACGCCCGCCCAGGGGAAACCACCGTGGTCTGTTCTCAGGGCGAAGTCATCAGACGAATGCTGGCCCGGCTGACGGGGACGTCCCCGAAAGCTTGGCCGACTGGTGAAGGCGACGGGTGGCTACTGCCCTTCTCAGGTGCCGCGCCACTGCCGCCGAGCCGGTTGTGGTGACCGGGGTGCGGCGTCCGGTCCGCAAGTCCACTACGACCTTGCACCCGGGATGCCTTCTCAACGAGCGACAGAGCCCGGGGCAAGGTCTGCGTCAGCGCCGCTTCGTGGCCTTCTTCGCCGTCGTCTTCTTCGCGGCGGTCTTACGGGCCGTCGTAGCGCGGGTAGTGGTGGCCTTGGTCGCGGTCTTGCGAGCTGGCGCCTTCGTCGCGGTCTTGCGAGCTGGCGCCTTGGTGGCGGCCTTGGTGGCCTTAGCTGCGGTGGCCTTCTTGGTCGCCGCAGTCGCCTTGGTGGCCTTGGTGGCCTTGGCGGCGGTCTTCTTCGGCGCCTTGAGAGCCTTGGGGACTCGGCCGCTGGCGACCATCTCCTTGAAGTTGGAGCCAGGCCGGAACGCCGGCACCGAGGTCTTGCGTACCCGCACCGCCTCGCCGGTGCGGGGGTTGCGAGCCATACGAGCGGCACGAGTGCGCTTCTCGAAGACTCCGAACCCGGTGATGGACACTTTGTCGCCCTTGGCGACCGCTGCCTGGACCTCCGCCAGGACCGCTTCCAGAGCCGTACTCGCCGTGCGTTTGTCCCCCAAACGCACGGCGAGCGCTTCAATAAGCTCGGCCTTGTTCACGACTTCCCTCCAATAGTGCTGACTCACAACGAGTCTTCCTGCGCGACGCTATGCCTTCTGACACTAACTTACAAACATCCCACAGAAAAAATCCGTTGTGTCGCAACACCTTGGGAACAGTGGCCCCAACGGAGGTATTGGCTCGGAGTCGAACCGGCGGCACAGCGTGCCGCCGGTTCGACCGAACCATTAGGTCACTACTGGCTTGAAGGCGGGTCGGCGCTGCTCGTAAGCGCTGATGTCGCTCTCGTGGCGCAGCGTCAGGCCAATGTCGTCCAGACCCTCCATCAGCCGCCACCGGCTGAAGTCGTCGATGGGGAATGGCCACTCGGCGTCGGGAGCCCGCACCACACGGGCTTCGAGGTCCACCGTCAGGAGGGTCGCCGGTTCCCGCGTGACCAGGTCCCACAGGGACTCCACGACCTCCATCTCCAACTCCACCGGCAACAGCCCTTCCTTGAGTGCGTTGCCCCGGAAGATGTCGCCGAACCGGGGTGAGATGACCACCCGGAAACCCCAGTCGCGCAGGGCCCAGACCGCGTGCTCACGCGACGAGCCGGTGCCGAACTCGGGGCCGGCAATCAGAATCGACGCCTTGGCGTACGCCGGGTTGTTGAGCACGAACTCGGGGTCATCGCGCCAGGCCCGGAACAGCCCGTCCTCGAAGCCGGACTTCGTTACCCGCTTGAGATAAACCGCGGGGATGATCTGGTCGGTATCCACGTTAGAGCGCCGTAGCGGCGCCGCGGTACCGGTGTGCTGCGTAAACTTTTGCATTGACTACTCTCAATCTTAGTTCAGGTCGGCGGGAGCGGCCAAGCGGCCCACCACAGCGGTGGCGGCGGCGACCGGCGGGGAGACCAGGTGGGTACGCCCACCCTTACCCTGCCGTCCTTCGAAGTTGCGGTTGGAGGTGGAAGCGGCCCGCTGGCCCGGGGAAAGGGTGTCGGGGTTCATGCCCAGACACATGGAGCAGCCGGCGTAGCGCCATTCCGCACCAGCGGCCTGGAACACCTCGTGCAGGCCCTCCCGCTCGGCTTCCTCCCGCACCCCAGCGGATCCCGGCACCACCAGCATCCGCACCCCGTCGGCGATCCGACGGCCACGCAACACCTCCGCGGCGGCGCGCAGGTCCTCGATCCGCCCGTTGGTACAGGAACCAAGGAACACCACGTCGATCGGCACGTCGCGCATCGCCGTGCCCGGGCGCAGGTCCATGTACTCCAGCGCCCGCCGGGCCGCGTTCCGCTCCGCCTCGGTGGTGAAGTCGTCCGGGTCCGGCACCGTGCCGTCCAACGGCACTCCCTGCCCCGGGTTGGTCCCCCACGTGACGAAAGGCGCCACTGTGGTCGCGTCGAGGAACACCTCGGTGTCGAACGTGGCGCCCTCGTCGGTGCGCAGGCTCCGCCAGTAGTCCAGCGCGGCCTCCCAGGCGGCACCCTTCGGCGCGTAACGCCGCCCCTCCAGGTAGGCGAACGTCTTGTCGTCCGGGGCCACCATGCCGGCCTTCGCGCCCCACTCAATCGACATGTTCGCCACCGTCATCCTGCCCTCCATGGACAGTTGCGAGATGGCCTCGCCGCGGTACTCGACCACGTGGCCGCGACCGCCACCGGTGCCCACCTTGGCGATGAGCGCCAGGATCAAGTCCTTGGCAGTGACGCCTTCGCGCAGCTCGCCGGTCACCGTGACCGCCATGGTCTTCGGCCGCAACTGCGGCAGCGTCTGGGTGGCCAGGACATGCTCCACCTCACTGGTGCCGATGCCGAAGGCAAGCGCGCCAAAGGCACCGTGGGTGGCGGTGTGCGAGTCACCGCAGACCACGGTCATGCCGGGCTGGGTCAACCCGAGCTGGGGCCCGATGACGTGCACGATGCCCTGGTCGGCGTGGCCCAACGGGTGCAGCGTGATGCCGAACTCCGCGCAGTTGCGGCGCAGAGTCTCGATCTGAAGCCGCGACGTCAGATCCTCGATCGTGAAGAGGTCCCCACGCCGGGCTGCGTGTGAGGCGTCGGAGTAGCCGGTCGGTGTGTTGTGGTCCTCCGTGGCCAGGGTCAGATCTGGCCGGCGAACCTTGCGACCGGCGGCCCGCAGTCCGTCGAACGCCTGCGGGCTGGTCACTTCATGCAACAGGTGCAGGTCGATGTAGAGCAAGTCCGGCTCGCCAGCAGCGGAGCGGACGACGTGAGCGTCCCAGACCTTCTCGGCCAGGGTCTTCTGAGATGTGACTCCCACCATCTGGACATCCTAAAATTTGGGAGGTAGGTTTCGCTTTGTGGGAAACAGTATCAGCGGTGTCGGGGTCCTTGACAAGGCGGTTGTGATCCTTTCCGCCTGTGTCGAGGGTGCCAGCCTCGCCGAATTGGTGGAACGCACCAAACTTCCGAGAGCGACCGCCCACCGATTGGCGCAAGCGCTGGAAGTGCATCGGATGCTGGTCCGGGACGCGCAAGGGCGATGGCGTCCGGGCCCTCGCCTCGCCGAGTTGGCCAACTCCGCCCCAGACGTCCTCCTCACCGCCGCCGAGCCGATGCTCGCTGCACTACGCGACGCCACCGGAGAAAGCGCCCAACTGTTCCTACGGCGCGCCGATCAGCGAATCTGCGCCGCCGCCGCCGAACGCGCCAGCGGCCTTCGCGACACCGTGCCGGTCGGCTCGGTCCTGCCCATCACCGCCGGCTCAGCGGCGCAGGTGTTGCTGGCGTGGGAGCCACCCGAGGCGTATCTGCCGCTCCTGCCCCGGTGCAAGTTCACCGGTCGCACCCTGGCGGAGGTGCGTCGACGGGGCTGGGCCCAGAGCGTGGCCGAACGAGAACCCGGCGTGGCGAGCGTGTCAGCCCCCGTGCGCGACCGCACCGGACGAGTCATCGCAGCAATCAGCGTCTCCGGGCCGATTGAGCGAATGGGACGCCGGCCCGGCGAAAAGTACGCGATCCCCGTGGTCCGTGCAGGACAACGCCTCTCCGGTCTGTGACCGGAGAGGCGTTGTCCTGTATGCAAATGTAGTCCCGAGGGGATTCGAACCCCCGTTACCGGCTTGAGAGGCCGGCGTCCTAGGCCGCTAGACGACGGGACCGCTGGGGTACCAGGACTCGAACCTGAACTAACGGAGCCAGAATCCGTCGGGCTGCCAATTACCCCATACCCCACCAGTGCGCGGGTGCCCCACAGGTGGGCCCGGCACCACATGCACTGTACCTGATATCAGTCGAGCGTGACGACCGGGTTGGCCAGTTCCCCGACCCCCTCCACGCGTACCACCACCGTGTCCCCGGCGGCCATGGGCTCCACGCCCGCCGGGGGTGTGCCGGTGAGCAGCACATCTCCCGGTAGCAGGGTCATCACGTGCGAGGCGTAGGAGACCAGCGTCACCGGGTCGAACACCATGTCCTTGGTGCGCGCCAGTTGGCGTACCTCACCGTTCACCTCGCAGCGCACCTCCAGGTCGGCGGGGTCGAGGTCGGTGGTGATCCACGGCCCCAGCGGGCAGAACGAGTCGAAGCCCTTGGCCCGGGTCATCTGCCCGTCGGCCAGGTAGAGGTCCCACGCGGTGACGTCGTTGGCGCAGGTCCATCCGAAGATCGCCCGCTGGGCCGCGGCCCGGTCGGCCCGGCGCGCCCCCGGTGGCCCGATCACGACCGCCAGCTCCGCCTCGTGCACCACCCGCTTCGACTGCGGCGGTAGCCGGATCGCATCCTGCGGCCCGATTACCGTGGTGGACGGCTTCAGAAACAGCTGCGGCTCCTTGGGCGGGTCCTCGCCGTGCTCGCCCTCGGGATCGACGTAGTTGCGCAGCGCACAGATCACCTTGCTGGGCAGGATCGGTGAGAGCAGACGCACGTCCGGGAGGGCCCACCGCCGGTTGGTGAGGCGTGGTTCCCCGAACGGCAAGCCCTCGATCTCGGCGATGGTCAGGCTCTGCGGCCCGGCCGCCGGCTCACCCTCGACCACCCCGAACGACATGCCGCTGGTGTGTGCGAACCGTGCTATCCGCACGTGACCTCCTCCCTGGGTGGGCTGCGCCGCAAGGCCAATCTAGCGCCCGCCCACGGTCGTGGAACGGGGCGTGGGTGGGCGACCGCCTCGCGGCGCTTACTCCTCGTCGGCGTGCACCAGTGCGTAGGCGAGCGCGTCCACCAGGGCGTGCCAGCTCGCCTCCACCACATTCTCGTGCACCCCGACCGTGGTCCAGTCCCGGCCGGCGCGGTCGACGCTCTCCACCAGTACCCGGGTGACCGCGGCCGTACCCTGGGAACCGGCGAGGATCCGCACCTTGTAGTCGGCCAACGCCACCTCGGCCAGCCGCGGGTAGTGGCGGGTCAGCGCGGCGCGCAGGGCCTGGTCGAGCGCGTTGACCGGCCCGTTGCCCTCGGCGGTGGCGATCACTCGCTCGCCGGCCACCGTCAGCTTCACCGTGGCCTCGGAGACCACCGCGCCGTCGTCGCGGTGCTCCACCTGCACCCGGTAGGACTCCAAAGTGAACGGCTCGGCACGGGTACCGAGAGCGTCGCGGACCAGCAGTTCGAACGAGGCGTCCGCGGCCTCGTAGGACCATCCGGCCGCTTCCCGCTCCTTGACCAGGTTGGTGACCTGGCTCAGCGCCTCCGGGTGCGCGCCCAAGTCCAGGCCCAGTTCGCGGCTCTTGAGCTCGATGCTGGCCCGACCGGCCATCTCGGTGACCAGGATGCGCATGTCGTTGCCGACCGTGGCCGGCTCGATGTGGTTGTAGAGCGCCGGGTCCACTTTGATGGCGCTCGCGTGCAGCCCCGCCTTGTGCGCGAACGCGGCAGACCCGACGTACGCCTGGTGAGTGTCGGGTGCGAGGTTGGCGATCTCGGCGATGGCGTGCGAGACCCGGACCATGTTCTCCAGGCAGCCCTCGGGCAGCAGCGGGATCCCGAGCTTGAGCTGCAGGTTGCCGACTACCGCGAACAGGTCGGCGTTGCCGGGGCGCTCACCGTAGCCGTTGGCGGTGCACTGGAAGTGCCGCACGCCGGCCTCCACCGCGGCGACCGTGTTCGCCACCGCGCAGGCGGTGTCGTTCTGGCAGTGGATGCCGAGCTTCTCGACCGGCAGGCCGGTACGCGCCAGCAACTCCTCGATGGTGGCGGTGATCCGGGAGGGGAGCATCCCCCCGTTGGTGTCGCACATGACGACCACCTCCGCCCCGGCTTCGGCCGCGGTGACGACGACCGAGGCGGTGTACTCGGGGTTGAACCGGAACCCGTCGAAGAAGTGCTCACAGTCGAGAAACACCCGCCGGCCCTGGGAGACCATGTGCGACACGGTGTCGGCGACCATCGCGAGGTTCTCCTCGGGGGTGGTGCGCAGGGCACGCTCCACATGGCGCAGATCCGACTTGGCGACCAGGCACACGGCGGGCGTCTCCGCATCCAGCAGCGCCCGCACCTGCGGGTCCCGCCCCACTGCCACACCGGCCTTACGGGTCGAGCCGAAGGCCACCAGGGTCGCGTGCCGCAGCTCCAACTCCTTGCGTGCCCGGGCGAAGAACTCGGTGTCGCTGGGCAGTGCGCCCGGCCAGCCGCCCTCGATGAAGCCGACGCCGAACTCGTCCAGCAGGGTCGCCACGGCCAACTTGTCCGCGACGGAGTAGCTGATCCCCTCACGCTGTGCCCCGTCGCGCAGCGTCGTGTCGTACACCTGGTAGTCCATCCGTCTGGTCCTTTCTGATATCCCGCGCACCAAATAAAACGACCCCCCGCAAGGTGCGGGAGGTCTGCGCGCTGGCGAAGGAGATGCCGGCGCGCTAGGTGGCAATAATGCGAACGGGGCGGATGCTCACGCTGGGGAGCTTAGCAGCTACGTCTACCCGGTGAAAAGCGCCATCACATGTCGGCTCGGGTGACGTTTCCCACCGCGTCCGGACGGGTACGCATTGGGCGCGATGGATGGAGGTGGTCCCCGATGACCGGGCTGAACCCATTCCCGCCGGAGCGGTCCTTCGACCCGTGGAACTTCCGGACCGAGGCGGCGGTGGAGCTCAGCGGCGCCAGGCTCACCGGCTACCGGCTGGAGGCCGTCGACGGGGTGGTCGGCAAGGTGACCGGCGCTCGCCTCGACCCCGGCGACAGCTACCTGGTAGCGACGATCGGCAAGTTGTTCGGCCAGGAGACCGTGCTGCCAGCGGGCATCGTCAACCACGTCGACCGGACGGAGCGCCGGGTCTACCTGGACCGCAGCCGCGACGAGATCAAGCAGGCGCCGCGGCTGCGCGCCGAGGAGTACGACGACCCCCACCGCCGTGACGCGCTGGCCGGCTACTACGCGCATACGCCACACCCCAGCCGATAGGCGAGGCCCGGCCAGACCGGATACCGTGGCGGCGTGGTACAGGCGATGCGGCGCGACATCCCGTTCAGCCGGGTGTTCAACTTCCGGGACGTCGGCGGCTACCCGACCCGGGACGGTCGCCAGGTGCGGTGGCGGCGCCTGTTCCGCTCCGACACGCTCTCCGCCCTGGGCGAGGCCGACCGGGAACGTTTCCTGTCCCTCGGCGTACGCACGGTGGTGGACCTGCGCCGCCAGTACGAGATCGACGCGCAGGGCACGGGCCCGCCCTGGGACGGGCTGGTACGCCACCACATCGACCCCAACCACCGGGAGTGGACCGAGAACCCGTACACCGAGGGGCTCGACACCACCCGGTACCTGGCCGACCGGTACCGCGACCTGGCGGAGGAGGGCGCCCGCGGCATCGTCACCGCGCTCGAGGTGATCTCGGAGCAGGAGGCGGCGCCGTTCGTGGTGCACTGCGTGGCGGGCAAGGACCGCACCGGTGTGGTCTGCGCGCTCACCCTCTCCCTGCTCGACGTCCCGGACGAGCACATCGACGCCGACTACACCCGCAGCACCATCGGAAACCAGCGGTACGTGGCGTGGCTGCGGGACAACGGCAACCCGGACGCGGTCATGCTGCCGTGGTTCTACTCTCCGCCGGGCACCATGCGGCTGTTCCTGACCGAGCTACGGCAGCGGCACGGGTCGGTAGCGTCCTACCTGACCTCAGCGGGCCTGGCCCCGGAGCGGATCGAGGCGCTGCGCGCCCACCTGCTCGCGGACGGATAGCCCAGCCGCGCAGCGCCGGGCCTACCCGGGCGATCCTCGCGGGGACCGCCCGGGGTAGCCGTCCGGGCTGGCTAGCGCACCCGATGGACCCAGCCGAAGGGGTCCGGGCGGCGACCGCGCTGCAGGTCGACCAGCTCATCGCGCAGCGCCATGGTCACCTCGCCCGATCCGCCGTCAGCGATCGTGAACTCGCCACCCGGCCAGCGCACCTGGCCCACCGGGGTGAGCACGGCCGCCGTGCCGCAGGCGAAGACCTCCCGCAGCCGGCCGCTCGCCGCGTCCGCACGCCACTCTTCGAACGCGACCGGGCGCTCCTGGACCGTGCGGCCCTGGTGCCGGGCGAGCGTGATCACCGAGTCACGGGTGATGCCGGGCAGGATCGAACCGGTCAGCTCCGGCGTGACTAGCGTGCCGTCGTCGTAGACGAAGAAGAGGTTCATCCCGCCCAGCTCATCGACGTACCGGCGCTCCACCATGTCGAGGAAGACCACCTGGTCGCAGCCGTGGGCGGCGGCCTCGGCCTGAGCCGCCAGGGAGGCGGCGTAGTTACCGCCGCACTTGGCCGCGCCGGTGCCGCCCGGCCCGGCGCGGGTGTAATCCTGCGAGACCCAGACGGTGACCGGCTTGACGCCGCTGGCGAAGTACGGGCCGACCGGCGAGGCGATCACGAGGTAGAGGTAGTCGGAAGCGGGCCGCACCCCGAGGTAGACCTCGCTGGCGAACATGAACGGCCGCAGGTAGAGGCTCGCCTCATCGGTGGTGGGCACCCACTCGTGGTCCACCTCGATCAGCCGACGTAGCGACTCCAGGAAGAGCCGCTCCGGCAGCGGGGGCATCGCCATCCGCTTGGCGGAGGCGGCGAACCGGGCGGCGTTGGCCTCCGGCCGGAACAGCACCAGGCCGCCGTCGTGGGCACGGTAGGCCTTCATGCCCTCGAAGATCATCTGGGCGTAGTGCAGCGCAGCGGTCGCCGGGTCGAGCGGGATCGGCGCGTACGGCTCCACCCGCGCGTCGTACCACCCCTTGCCCTCGGCGTACCGGATGGTGACCATGTGGTCAGTGAAGAGACGCCCGAACCCGGGGCTGGCCAGCAGCGACTCCCGTTCAGCGGCGGCCACCGGCCGTGGGTTGGGGTGAATCTCGAACTCGAGCGAGTCGTCGCCGCTCATGACCGAACCTCTCTGCGAAAGAGCCTCTTCTGCGGAAAGTCTTTGCTGCTGCTAGATCCCGCGGGTGCGGGGAGTCGTCGCCAGAGCATTCGCGGTGCCGGACGGTCACGACACAGGGCCCCGGAGCCGACTCGCGCCATCGTGTGGGAGCCGGCACCTGAAAACCTACCCCAAACGAGCGTTAATGTGAAGACGCGATAAGTCTGTCGTTGCTTTGAGAAGTCTGGCCGCTCCCAGGGCACTGGTCCGGGTTAGGAAGATCGTGCCCGTCCAGGAAGGTTGTCCGCCGCCGCGGCGGCGCGGGCGCGTCGCGCGTCCAGCCCGCCGCCGGCCGGTGCCGGACCGGGCGCGTCAGGCCACGCGGGCGGCGATCCGGTCGCCGATCTCCGCGGTACCCATCGGCGTGGCCGGCGTACGCCCGGCCAACTCAGCGGCGACCGCGTCGGACACCCGATCGGCGGCCTCGCGATGGCCGAGATGATCCAGGAGCAACCCGACCGACAGCACCGCCGCGACCGGATCGGCGATGCCGCGACCGGCGATGTCCGGCGCCGAACCGTGGACCGGCTCGAACATGGACGGGTAGGCGCGTTCGGGGTTGATGCAGCCGCTGGCCGCCAGTCCGATACCGCCGGTGACCGCGGCCGCCACGTCGGTGAGGATGTCGCCGAACAGGTTGTCGGTCACCACCACGTCGTACCGCTGT
>CAYTMR010000069.1:0-18798 GCA_964438855.1 uncultured Micromonosporaceae bacterium | reverse complement strand
CGCCCAGGTTGATGGTGGTGGTGGTCTTGCCCACCCCGCCCTTCTGGTTGGCCATCGCGATGATCCGTGCCGGGCCGTGCCGGTCGGTCGGCATCGGCTCGGGGATGGGCCGGCGCATGGTGTACGCGGAGGGATCCGACGGGCCCAACTCGGCACCCAAGTCGAGACCTCCCTGCTCCGACCGGAGCGTGGAGGTCCAAGACTCGGCCTGGTCTTTGTTGCCCACCGTGTTTCCTCGCAGCCGCGAATTCGTGCCCGTTGCCTGACTGTACGCCACGCACACCGTTCAGCCCGGTTCACCGCCCGGCGTGTCGGGGCGCGCATATCGAGGGTAACTTCAGCGGGCTCGTGGGTGAGTGGTCGCGTAGACCTCCCGCAGCCGCTCCACAGTCACCAAGGTGTACACCTGAGTCGTCGTGACACTCGCGTGCCCCAGCAGCTCCTGCACCACCCGCACGTCGGCCCCGCCGTCGAGCAGGTGCGTGGCGAAAGAGTGGCGCAGCGTATGGGGAGAGACGGCGTCGGCCGGCAACCCGGCCCGCGTGGCGGCGGCCTTGAGGATGCCCCATGCGCCCTGCCGGGACAGCCGCCGGCCGAAGGCGTTGAGGAAGAGGTACGGGCCGCTGCGGGCGCTGGCCCGGGCCGCCAACGCTGGCCGCCCCGCCGTGAGCCAGTCCCGCACCGCCGCCAGCGCGTAGCGGCCAACCGGTACCACTCGGCTGCGCCCGCCCTTGCCGTGCAGTGTGACCGCCCCGCTGGTGAGGTCCAGGTCGTCCACGACGGCACCCACCGCCTCGGAAATCCTCGCACCCGTGCCGTACAGGAACTCCAGCAGAGCCCGGTCGCGCAGCGTGATGGGGGTGGTCCCGGCAGCGCCGCCGTCGGTGGCCGCGAGTAGTCGTTCGACCTGTGCCACCTCCAGGGCCCGCGGCAGCCGGCGCGGTGGCGTCGCCGGGACCACGTCTCGACCAGGGTCGCTCGCCGTCAGACCCTCGCGATGGGCGAACCGGTGCCATCCGCGGACCGCGCTGATGGCGCGGGCGGCTGAGGCCGCCGACAGCGGCGGCTGGTCACCGTCTCCGGCCCGCAGGAGCGCCACATGCCGCTCCACGTGAGCCTCGGTGACGTCGGCCAGCTCGGTCACCCCCGCGGCGGCCAGGGTGCGCAGATACCGCTCGAGGTCCCGCCGGTATGCCCGCAGGGTGTTGTCGGACAGGCCACGCTCGACGGTCAGATGGTCTAGATAGGTGCGCAGCGCCTGCCGCAACTCTGCGGACGGGTTGATCGGCTCAGACACCGCCGGCTTGTCCACCGCTTCACTGTAGGTCCGCTCGCGGACGTGCCGGGCGTGATACGACGTCTCAGCTCTCGAGGATCTTCGCCCGGTCCACACTCGCCATGCCGTGTGCGGCGGCGACCGGCTGCGAGACGAGGTATCCGGCGTGGGTGGCCAGGCCCCGTGCCAGCGCAGGGTCGCGTCGCATCGCTTCCCGCCAGCCGTGGTCGGCCAGCTGCAGCGCATACGGCACGGTGACGTTGGTCAGCGCGTAGGTGCTCGTATGGGGGACCACACCGGGCATGTTCGACACGCAGTAGAAGACCGAGTCGTGTGCCTGGTAGACGGGGTCTCCGTGGGTGGTGGGTCGGGAACTTTCGAAGCAGCCCCCCTGGTCGATCGAGATGTCCACCAGCACACTCCCGGGCTTCATCCGGGCGACCAGTTCGTCGGAGACGAGCGTCGGAGTCTTGGCCCCGGGGACGAGGACCGCGCCGATCACCAAGTCGGCGTCGAGCACCGCCCGCTCCACCTCGTAGGTGTTGGAAGCGACCGTCTGCAAACGACCGTGGAAGACCGCGTCGGCGTGCCGGAGCTTGTTGATGTTCTTGTCCACCAGCAGCACCTCGGCCTGCATGCCCAACGCCATCGCCGCGGCGTTCATACCGGCCACGCCGGCGCCAAGCACCACCACCTTGGCGGCGTAGACTCCGGGGACTCCGCCCATGAGCACCCCCCGCCCTCCGCCGGAGCGCATGAGGTAGTACGCCCCGACCTGCGGGGCCAACCGGCCAGCGACCTCGCTCATCGGGGCCAGCAGGGGCAGCATGCCGTCGTCGGTGGCGACCGTCTCGTACGCCACGGCGGTGACCCGCCGCTCCAGCAGGATCTCGGTGCACTGCCTGGTGGCGGCCAGG
Organism: uncultured Micromonosporaceae bacterium; assembly: GCA_964438855.1. GTDB lineage: Bacteria > Actinomycetota > Actinomycetes > Mycobacteriales > Micromonosporaceae > Natronosporangium. Next base: position 16,605 of record CAYTMR010000069.1, on the reverse strand, counting down.
TGCAGGAAGGCGAACAGCATCTGCCCTTCCCGCAACAGGTGGTACTCCTGCGGCAAGGGTTCCTTGACCTTGAGCACCAGATCAGCGGCCTCCCACACCTCGGCCGCGGTCGACACGATCCGGGCGCCGGCTGCGCGGTAGTCGTCGTCACTGATCGACGAACCTGCACCAGCCCCGGCCTCGACCCACACCTCGTGGCCGTGTCGTACGAACTCGTGCGCTCCCGCTGGCGTGATCGCCACCCGGTACTCGTGATCCTTGATCTCGCGGGGAACCCCCACCCTCACGGCCATCACCCTTCTTCGCACCGGCCAGCCAGGTGCCGATACGGCTGGCACGGACCGGGGTCACCCGCCCCGGCCTACTGGCAGCGTAGACCGTACTGTCGACGGTGATCGAACTGGCGTGGTACGGCGCACCACACTGTGTTCAACCTGCCAGGAGCTTGCGGACCCGGTCAGCGCCGACGGCGAGCAGCAGGGTGGGTAGTCGAGGCCCGGTGTCCCGCCCCACCAGCAGCTCGTAGACGAGCGCGAAGAAGGCACGCTGAGCCGCCTTCAGCTCCGGGGTCGGCTTGGCGTCCATCGGCAGGCCGGCCTGCCGCTTCGGTACGCCGTAGACCAGGGTGGTCAACCCGTCCAGCGACCAGTGTGAGTCGAGCCCTTCCAGCAGTAGATCCAGCGCCTCCCGCTCCTGAGCGGTCAGCGTCGCCAACCGCTTGAGGTCTGGCTCGGTGCGTACCTGGGTGCGCTGCTCAGCCGGCAGGTATGTGGTCACCCAGGTCCGCGCCTTGTCCAGTCGAGGCCGGACCTCGTCGAGCGACTCGATCGGGTCTTCCGGGTTGAGGTCACGCAGGATTCGCAGCATCTGCGCCTCGTCGCCGGTGGTCACGTCCACGATGGAAGCCAGCGTCCGGTATGGAACCGTTCGAGGGGTCTTCGGCAGCGTCTGCTCGGCCGTGCTGCTCGCCCGGATGTAGGCAGCGGTGTCGGCTGCCCCGGCGGTACCCTCGGCGACCCGGCGCCCCAACGCGTCCCACTCGTCGTAGAGGCGCTGCACCTCCGCGTCGAACGAGACCTTGAACGACTGGTTGGGCCGGCGTCGCGCGTACAGCCAGCGAAGCACCGCGGGCTCCATGATGCGCAACGCCTCGGCCGGGGTCGGCACCCCGCCCCTGGAGCTACTCATCTTCGCCATGCCGGTGATGCCGACGAAGGCGTACATGGGGCCGATCGGCGGCTCGGCACCGAAGACCTCTCGTACGATCTGCTTGCCCACCACGTAGGAGGATCCGGGAGCGCTGTGGTCCACTCCGGACGGCTCGAACAGCACCCCCTCGTACGCCCACCGCATCGGCCAGTCCACCTTCCAGACCAGCTTGCCACGGTCGAACTCGCGCAGCAGGACGGTCTCGCTGAACCCGCACTCACAGGTGTACGACATCGACGTATCTGTGTCGTCGTAAGCGGTTACCGTGGTCGAGTCCCGCTCACAGCTGCCGCAGTAGGGGCGGTACGGGTAGTACCCGGCGCTGCCGGCGCCGTCGTCCTCTGTCGCCGCGCCCGAGCCTTCGGCGGCCTCCTGCGCCGCCGCCCGGTCCGCTTCGTCCAGCGAGTCGTCCACCACGGGAGCTGGCCGGTCCTTGGTGCGGTACTGGTCGAGGATGCGGTCGATCTGCTGCCGGTGCGCCATCGCACGCAGGATCTGCTCCCGGTAGGCGCCGGACGTGTACTGTTCTGTCTGACTGATGGGCCGGAAGACGACGCCCAACCGGTCCAACGCCTCGATCATCGGCGCCTTGAAGTGCTCGGCCCAGTTGGGGTAGTCGCTGCCCGGCGGGGCCGGCACGCTGGTCAGCGGCTTGCCGATGTGCTCGTTCCAGGACGGGTCGATACCCGCGGGCACCTTGCGGAACCGGTCGTAGTCGTCCCACGAGAGCAGGTGCACACAGTCGATCCCACGCCGGCGGATCTCGTCGGCGACCAGATGTGGCGTGAGCACTTCGCGGAGGTTCCCGAGGTGGATGGGGCCGGAAGGGCTCAGGCCCGAGGCGCAGACGATGGTGGCACCGGGTGCCCGCCGCTGCGCCTCGGCGATCACCTCATCGGCGAACCGGGACACCCAGTCCACACGCTCAGCCATCTTCCGCACCCTCCTCGACACTTCTTGCGCTTCTGCTGTAAGCCGACCTGAGCCAGACGACCGTCACCGCGGTCACGCTGGTACCGCGGTATCCACCGGCCGCAACGGCGCCCAGTGCGCCGCGCGCGCGGCGGCGGCGGCCAGAAGCCCGGCGACCGCCGCAGCGTTGGTCACCTGACCACGGAACACCATCGCCACCGCCTCGTCCAGCGGATATCGCTCCACCACCAATCCGGCCTCCTCGTGTTCACGGGGGTGGGGGTGAGGGGCGGGGGTCAGATCCCGGGCGAGGAAGATGCGAATGAGCTCGTCGGAGATCCCCGGCGAGGTGTGCAGGTCCACCAATAGGTCCCACCGGTCTGCCCGCAGGTCAGCCTCCTCGGCGAGTTCCCGCGCCGCCACCTCAGGCAGCCCTTCACCGGCGATGTCCACGATGCCTGCCGGCAACTCCCACAGCGGCCGTCGCAACGGGTGACGGTACTGGTGGACGAGAACGACCCGGTCCTGGTCGTCGAGTGCCACCACGCCGACCGCGCCGATGTGGCGCAGATAGTCTCGGGCAACCACTTGCCCGTCGGGCATCTGCACCCGGTCGGTGACGACCCGAAACAAGGGTCCTCGGAAGTGCTCGGTGGTCTGCTGGACTCGGTATCCGTTCATGCCACGGCCTCTACCGGCAGCCGGTCGGCCTCGGCGTAGTCGATCGCGGCCCGCACGAACGCAGCGAAGAGCGGATGCGGCCGGGTCGGACGGCTCTTGAGCTCCGGGTGGGCCTGGGTGGCGACGAAGAACGGGTGCAGGTCCCGCTCGAGTTCGACGAACTCGACCAGGCGACCGTCTGGAGACACTCCGCTGACGTGCAGGCCCGCCTTGACCAACCGCTCTCGGTAGGCATTGCTGACCTCGTAGCGGTGCCGGTGCCGTTCGCTGACCTCGGTGGTGCCGTACGCCTCCGCCACGATCGAGCCGGGCACCAGGTGCGCGGGGTAGGCGCCGAGCCGCATGGTGCCGCCGAGGTCACCCCGCCCCGCCACGATCTCCTCCTGCTCCGGCATGGTGTCGATCACCGGATGGGCGGTGTCGGGGTCGAATTCGGTGGAGTTGGCGCCGTCGAGGCCCGCCACGTTCCGCGCCACCTCGATGGTCATGCACTGCAGGCCGAGGCACAGCCCGAGGATCGGCACCCGGTTCTCTCTAGCGTATCGGGCCGCGCCGATCTTGCCCTCTATGCCGCGGACTCCGAAGCCTCCCGGGATGACCACGCCATCCACACCGGACAGCGCTGCGGCGGCGCCCTGCGGGGTGACGCACTCGTCGCTGGGAACCCACCGTAGCTCCACACGCGCGCGGTGCGCGAAACCACCGGCGCGGATCGCCTCACTCACCGACAGGTAGGCGTCGGGCAGGTCCACGTACTTGCCGACCACCGCCACGGTCAAGGTGTGACGCGGGTGGTGTACTCGCTCCAGCAGATCGTCCCACGACGTCCAATCCACGTCCCGGAAAGACAGGTTCAGCCGTCGCACCACGTACGCGTCCAGACCAGCGCGGTGCAGAACCTTCGGGATGTCGTAGATGCTCGGTGCGTCCGGCGCGGCGATCACCGCTTCGGGGTCCACGTCACAGTAGAGGGACAGCTTGTGGGTGAGCTTCTCGGGGATCTCCCGGTCGGAGCGGCACACGATCGCGTCCGGTTGGATACCGATGCTGCGCAGCGCGGCCACCGAGTGTTGGGTCGGCTTGGTCTTCAGCTCTCCGGAGGGAGCGAGATAAGGCACCAGCGACACATGCAGGTAGAAACAGTTGTCGCGGCCGATGTCGTGCCGGACCTGACGGATCGCCTCCAAGAACGGCAGAGACTCGATGTCTCCGACCGTGCCGCCCACCTCGGTGATCACCACATCCGGAGCGCGCCCGGACTCGTCGGGCTCCGCCAGTGCCCGGATCCTCGCCTTGATCTCGTTCGTGATGTGGGGGATCACCTGCACGGTGTCCCCGAGGTACTCGCCCCGGCGTTCCTTGGCGATCACACTGGAGTAGATCTGCCCAGTGGTCACGTTCGCGGCAGCGGTGAGATTGCGGTCGAGAAACCGTTCGTAGTGACCGACGTCCAAGTCGGTTTCGGCCCCGTCCTCGGTGACGAAGACCTCGCCATGCTGGAACGGGTTCATCGTGCCGGGATCGACGTTGAGGTACGGGTCGAGCTTCTGCATCACCACTCGAAGTCCTCGAGCGGTGAGGAGATTGCCGAGGCTTGATGCGGTGAGGCCCTTGCCGAGGGAGGAGGCGACGCCTCCGGTAACGAATATGTGCCGCGTGTGACCCACGGGATTTCATCCTAACATCTGCGGGGATGCCGACCCCGCCTCGTGGAGTCGGCCGTGCGCGCCGGCGCGTTCCCGCACCCGCAGTGCGGCGAGCGTGATCAGCGGAAGCGCCACTGCCGCTGCCGCGCCGACCACCGTCAACGCCGAGCCGGTGAGTACGCCGGCGAGCAGTCCGGCGACCAGTGTGCCCATCATCCCCGCTCGCAGCGCGGGATAGACGCCGAACAGTCGATGCAAACCTCCCCACGGGCGTAGCAGCACCAACCACGTGAACGCCGCCGCCCCGATCGCCAACATGGTCAGCGGGCTGTCCAGCAGAGCCTCCGCGTTGGCCAGAGAGAGGCGCCGGGCGGCGTAGCCGGTGCGGCCTTGGGAAAGATCAGTCAAGAAGGCCCCCAGACCGACCCGCTGCTCCGGTGGCCGCCACAGCTCGGCCAACGCCACCGCCCCGGCGACCGCAGCGCCGGCGAGCACGGCCCAGGCCACTCGGCTGGTGGTGAGCCAACCGCCGGTACACATCGCTGCGGTGAGGCAAACACCCGCGGTGAGCGCCATCGCCGCCGCCGGATCGGCGCCGAGGTAAGGGCTGCCGGCGAGCACGACTCCCGCCGCGCCCAACGCCACCACGATCGCCGGCCGCCACCGCCTCGGCACCTGCTGCGCGAGCACCCCCGCCGTCAGCAGCACCCCGGCGACCAACGCTCCCAGACCCGCCGGGCTCACCCCGGCGAACCGCACCCCGTCGTGGACGGAGTAACCGACCACCCCGTTGAACTGCAGATGCGACCAGGTGAGCAGGTCGACGGCGACCACGACCGCGGTCGCCGCGGCGACCCCGCCGACCACGCCGAGAGTGCGACGGAACAACGGACTCGCCACGACCGCGGCGGTTGCCCCCGCCAAGAGCAGCCCCAACATCGTGACGAAGAGTGCGGGACCAGCAACTGTCCGCCACCACGGGAACACCCCGACAGCCAGGGCGGCCGGCACCGCCATGGCCGCTGCCACCAGGAGCACCGGCGCAACCGAGCGCCACCGGCCGCCAGCCGGTGGCCACGGTCGGCGCAGCAACGGGACCACCGTCAGCAACAGCAGGAGCTGTCCCAGGGTGAGCAGCGCCAGGAACCAACCGGTGACGGGTGCTGTCCGGTGGGCCTCTTGATCGGTGGCGACCAGCGCCTCGACCGCCTCGGTCAGGTCGGTCGGCCGGCCGGGCACGGTGTGGGCCACGTGCCCTGCGAGTCGCCCCGGTTCTGGTGGTGGACGGTCGAGTACGGCCACCGCGGTCGGTGCGAGGTCGACGAGCTGCAGCAGGCCGGTCCGTCTCGTGCTGGCCGACGTCAGCCAGCCGGCCTCGATGCCGGGCCCCTCAGCGACAGCCACGTGCAGTCCAGGGTCGGCGCCGGGGTCGGCCACGCCAGTGACCAGCAGCAACGAGTGGGCTGGTCGGGCGGCTACCACCTTGCCCAAAGCGGCATCCACGCGACGCACGGCCGCTGCCCGGTAGGCGCCGGAGCCCGAGACCGTGCCAAGATCCACGATGCCCAGCACGCATCGGGCCAACAGCGCGGCGGCCTCCTCGGGCCGCTCCGGCAAGGTGCTCGCGTACCAGTCCACCCCACCGTAGGAGCGAGCAGCCGCTACCGCGGCTCCCCGGCCTACCGCGACCGTGCAGCGCACCGACCCGGCCAGTGTCCCTGGCACCGCTCCCCAGGGCAGTTCACGGCTGTTGTAACGCACCCAGGTCGGCTGGTCGGGCAAGAACGCGTTCTGGGGGTCGGGGGCCTCGAGGACCGCGTCCCAGGACGGGCAGCTGTCCGGTGTGCCGCTGCCACCGGTGGCCCAGTTGCCCGCGCCCAGGCTCAACCAGCCGTCGACGGGGCACGCCGCCCGGTGTGCTGGGCGTGTCGCCAAGGAGCCGATCGCTCCATCCGTCGCCAGGCGCCAGAGATTCGGTGTGCGCTGTGGGTCGACGTCGCTCCACCGCAGCCCTGCGGCCCCGGCGATGACCACATAGTCGGCGGTGCGCTCGATCTCCGGGGCGACCGGATGCACGGTCAGACCGATGATCGCCGCCAGAGCCGCCACCGCGATGACGAGGTACGGCGCGGCACGGCGCCGTCCGCTGGCGCGCGTCAGCGACGAGACCGGCCGCCAGCGCGACAGGTCAACCACCGGAAGATCGCTCCCGTCGCTGTGTGGGGTCGCTGGCGGGGACCAGCTCCGCGTAGACAGCGCGCACCTGATCCAGCGTCTCGTCGGGGGTGGGCCACGTGGCGGCCCGTTCGACGCCCCGCCGAGCGTACTCAGCCCGCTGCTGAGGGTCGTCCAGCAACACGCGCACCGCGCGGTCGACCGCGGCCACGTCCCCCGGCGGGACCAGCAGCGCGGCGTCGCCGACCAAGTCCGGCAGTCCGCCGACCGCGGTGGCCACGAGCGGCACACCTGCCCGCATCGCCTCCTGGGCGAAGAGTTGCCGCGCCTCCCACACGCTGGTGACCACGGCGATGTCGGCGGCGTTCAACAGGTCCGCCACGTCGCTGCGGTGCCCCAGCAGGGTCACTGGCGCGCGGGTGGCCGAGATCCGCGCGCTGAGGTCGAGGTAGCTGGGCCCCTGACCAGCGATCACCACGGCGGGACAGGGATCGCGGTCGCGCCACTTCGCAGCGGCGGCGATCAGGACGTCGTACCCCTTCTGGGGATGCAGGCGCCCTACCGAGAGCACCAGTGGTCGCTCCTCCTCGACCCGCAACTCGGCACGGACGGCGGCGCGGCTGCGCATCGGCGGTGGCAGCAGCGGGGCGGCCACCGGGGCGAGCCGCACGTCGGCGCCGCCGACCGCAGTCGCCCGGGCGGCGAGGTCCCCGGAGGCGGCGAGGGTCACATCGGCGGCGCGGGCCAGGTACCGCTCCGCGAACCGGGACGCACGTCCCCGCAGCCCTCGACTGATCACCGCGTTGTGCCAGGTGACCACCAGTGGCCGGCGCTTGGCGGCGAGGCGGGCGACCACTCCCGCCCGTAGCCCGTGGGCATGCACCAGATCCGGTTCAGCTGCGGCGAGAGCGCGGCTGAGCGCGGCGACAGCGCGGGCGTGGCCGGGACTGGGCCCGGCGGCGATCGGTACCGGGCAGAACGTGGCACCGGCCCCGGCGAAGTCGAACCGCTCCGCCGTCTCCGCGGGCCCGCACACGGTCACGTGGGCGCCACCGGCGACGAGGCCACGGGCGAGATCAGCGACGTGCGCCCCGATACCGCCGGTGCTGGTGCCCAGCACCAACGCCACGCGTCCCTGCCACTGTGTCAACCGCGCGCCTCCTCGTCATCCACGCCGCGCCGGTCTTGCGGCACGCCGCCGCGTCCGGTTCCCCGGCGGACCCGGGCCCACATCGCCGACACCGTCGGCGCAACGGCACCGCGGTCCAGCAGCCACACCACTGCCAAGAAGACCGCCACCACTGCGGCTGCGGCCAGCATGCCCGAGCCGATGGCGGAGCCGATGCTCGGGGGGGCATCTATGAGACCGGCGACGACCCACCCGGCCGCGGCCGCGAGCAAAGCCGCGCCAGCCGCCGCCGCGGTGGTCCGGCCAACGCCTGCCAGCGCCGCCCGTCCCGCGGCAGCCGCCACGGCCGCGAGCAAAGCCGCGCCAAGCACCGTCAGTCCGATCGAGTGGGCAGCGGTCAGCGCGACGACCCGTTGTGACTCCATGAGGACCACGGACAGAACGACGGCCGCGGCGGCGACGACCGCCCACCCGACGACCGCGGCGAGCGCCGCTACTCGGGTCTCTCCCCGAGCGTAGAGCGCTCGGGACAGGACGGCGAACAGCCCGTAACCCACCAGCCCTGGCGCGAAGCCGACCAGCCCGGTGGCCAGCGCTCCCGAGACGGCGGGATCTCCTCCCGGCATGACGAGGGTGAGCACGAGCGACACCGGGTCGGCCAGTGCCATCAGGGCGGCGGTGCCCAGCGACGACAGCAGCAGCACCGTCCGGAGGGTCGTCGCGAGCGTCGCGCGGTACTGGTCGTCGTTGCCTGTCGCCGCCGCCTCGGCCAGACTTGGGTACGCAGCGGTCGCCACGGGCACCGCGAGCACCGCCCACGGCAGCAGGAACAGCGTCTGCGCCAGAGTGAACAGCACCCAGGTGCCTTCCGGTCCGGCCTTTCCCCGCCACACCACCACCGCCAGCGCGAGGTGCTGCGCCGCGACCGTCACCGCACCGGCGGCGGCCAGCGCACCTATCCGGCGTCGCGCGGCCAGGTCGAGGCGCCAGCGAGGTCGGAACCCCACCCGCAGCCGGCACACCGGCGGGACCAGGCACCCGGCGAGGACCACCACACCGGCGGTCGTGCCCCCCGCCAACACCAGCAGACCCGCCGGGCTCAGCCCGTCCAGGCCGACACCACGCCCCGCCACGGCGGCGAAGACGAGATACGTCGCGGTCACCGTAATGCTGGACAGCAGTGGAGCCAGCACCGGCCAGGCGAAGCGCCGATGAGCCTGCAACAACCCGGTGAGAACGATTCCCACTCCGTACAGCGGCAGCTGCGGGGCGAAGATTCGCAACATCTGGGCACCGACGGCGACCTCGGTGCTCGTCGCGGTCGAATCGAGGACACTGATCACCCAAGGAGCAGCGAACGCGAGCAGGGCCGCCAGTGGCACGAGGCCGGTCAAGACCCACGTCAGCAACGCCGAGGTGGTACGGGCCACGGCGGCCCGGTCACCGGTGGCGACGGGGCCAGCCAACATCGGGACGACCAGGCTCGCCAGCGCCCCGCCAGCGACGATCTCAAAGACCAGGTTGGGTATCAGGTTGGCGACGAAGTAGACGTCGCCGAGGTCGTTGGCGCCCACCGCCCAGGCGAACACCATGGTGCGGCCGAAGCCAGCGATTCGCGAGAGCACCGTGAGGCCTGCGATGAGCGCGGCCGCACCGGCGATCCGCCTCCCCACCCGCTCGCCGGTCCCAGAGTCAGTCGCGGCGTCGACCGAGTTCATCGATCTCCCGCAACCCTGGCGTCTGGGCGATCACCTTGGTGAAGCTGATCCGCTCGCTGGCGGCGGTGAGCGCCCCGATCGTTGCCAGCGCGGCAGCCCGGCCCGGCACGTCGAAGCGGGTGTTGAAGGCGACTCCGAGCAGGGCTCCCAGGGTGTTGGCGCCGCTGTCGCCGAGCATGATCTGCTCCCGTAGGTCGTCCGGAAGCAGTCCGAGACAGGCCCCCACCGGCCCGGCGGCGAGGCCACCACTCGCGCTGGCCATCAACGGCGCTCCCGCCAGCACGCCCGCCTTGAGCGCGCGCCCCGGTCGCAGGTCGAGCAGGTTGAAGAGGTTGGCCCCACCAGCCACCACGCCTGCGCCCAGCGCGATCCTGGTCAAGCGATGCCAGCGCGACCTGGCCGGCCGGCCGACTTCCAGTAAGGCGGCCGCGGCCAGTCCCGCCGCTCCCGCGCCGACAATCTTGACTACTCCGCTGGTCACCCGCCCTCGCCGCAGCGCCCTCACGTGGCCGTGAAAACCCTTGGCCTGGTGCTCGGGGCGACCACCGACCACGTCGTCGTAGAGCCCGACTCCGCCGGCCCCGAGCCCAGCGGTCAACGCGGCGCCAGCCGCCGCAGGCTGACCGCCGATCAAGGCTCCCGCCGCCGCGGTGACCGTGGCAGCGGTACCCAGCGCCGGGCCGCCGGCGAGGTCGACTGTGCGACCGCGGTAGTTGGTCCGCTCCCACCGGACACCCACGGCACGTAGCCCACCCAACACTGCCCGTCCCACGAACGCCCCGGCCACGGCGAGTGCGGCGCGGCGGGCACCGTTAGTGCTCACTCCGTCGACTTCACCGGCAACAGACGTTCGGCGCCGCTGCCGGTGCCGTAGTGGCCCGGCCCGGCGGCCAGGTGGCGCGCCACCGCCAGTGCGGCGGCCACCTGGCCTTGCGGCGTGGCGGCATTGTCCACCGTGGAGATGCTCGCTGACAGCGCGGGATCCCGACGGATCTCCACCACCAGGTTGCCGCTGCCGGAAGGGCCAGCGGCGGCGACCACCAACGGACCCGCGAGGTGGAGCTGCTCCACGACGGTGAGCATGGCCTGGTTGCGCTCGTCCGCGTCGGCGTCGGTGACCGGCAGTCCGGTCACCACCACCAGGATCTCGGCCGGCCCGCTCGGCCCGTCAGGCATGGTGAGGAACTCGGTAGCCACGTAGGAGGACAGCACCTCTCGACGTTCCTGGTCCGGCACGGTCTTGACGACGGGACCTTCCGGCTCTGCGGCCTCCTCCTCTGCGACCTGCTCCTGCTCATCGTCGGCCGGTGCCGGCACTGGCGCCCCGTCCAGCAGTACCGCCGCCCACAGCGCCGCGGATGCCTCCACACCGTCGAAAGCGGGCAGCCGCTCGGCGTCCACGCTGGGCGGCACCACCCGGTGCGCGAGGTCGAGCAGCTCATCCAAACGGTGCGCCGGGTGGGTGAACTTGTCGGTCACCTGCAGGGTGGCGGTGATCGACGCTCCGGCCAGTCGGAGCATCTCAGCGACGCCCTCGCCGTAGTCTTCTGCGCCAGGCAACACCACCAACGCCACTCGCCGCCCTGTCAGCGTATCGCTGAGCAGCATGGGGGCTGCCTCAGCCGCGAACGTCTCCTCCCGGCTGGCCTCCTCCTCGAGGAAGCTCACCTGCTCCCGGAGCTGGCTGTTGTCCCGGCCGAGGGTGTTGACCTGGTTGTTGAGCGCGTCCAGCATCGGCCCGTTGAGCACGGTGCTGCCCAGCACCAGCCCGACGGCCAACGCCAGGAAGACCGCGGTGAGCGACACCACGTGGTAACGGAAGTTAATCACGGCACAGCCTCTTGATCATCAGGTCTCGGCCTTCGGTGTTGTCAGAACAAACGCTGGAGCTGGAACAGCAGGTTGTCCCACCACTCGGCGATGACGCCGAGGAAAGCGCGACCGGCGGTGGAGACCGCTATCGCGGAAGCCATCGCTGCGATGGCAGACAGCACCAGCAGGAGCAAGGACGAGCCTGGGATGCCCTGCCGGTAGAGGCGACTGACACCCTTGGCGTCGACCAGCTTGCCGCCCATCTTCAGCCGCGTGAGGAAGGTCGATGCCATCCCCCCGCGCCCCTTGTCGAGGAACTCCACCAGGGTGACGTGGGTGCCGACCGCGACGAGCAACGACGCGCCTTTGCCGTCTGCCAACAGCATGGCGAGATCTTCGCTAGTGGCGGCGGCCGGGAAGACGTGGGCCGGGACTCCGAGCTTTCGCACCCGCTCCAGACCCGGGGCCCGACCGTCCGGATACGCGTGGACCACCACTTCTGCGCCGCATCGCAGCACCTCGTCGGTGACCGAATCCATGTCCCCGACGATCAGGTCCGGCGTGTACCCCGCCTCCACCAGCGCGTCCGCGCCCCCGTCCACGCCGATCAGCACCGGTTTGAACTCACGGATGTAAGGGCGCAGAACGTCCAGGTCTTCGCGGTAGTCGTAGCCGCGGACCACGATCAGACAGTGGCGACCGGCGATGCGGGTCTCGATGTCCGGCACACCGACCCCGTCGAGCAGCAGATCCCGCTCCTGTTTGAGGTACTCCATGGTGTTGGCGGCGAACGCTTCCAACTGCACCGAGAGACCCTCACGGGCGGCTGCCATCGCCTCGGCAACCGACTCGATGTCCTGCCGCTTGCCCGTCGCCACCTGTTCGTCGCCGACGTAGACCGCCTCGCCCTCGATCCGGACCTGGTCCCCTTCCCGCAGCACCTGGAAGATGGTCTCCCCCAGGTTGTCGATGAGAGGGATGCCGGCCTTGACCAGCACCTCCGGGCCGAGGTTGGGGTAACGGCCAGAGATGGACGGTTTGGCGTTGAGGACCGCCTTCACACCAGCAGCGACGAGCGAGTCCGCCGCCACCCGGTCCAGATCCACGTGGTCGATCACCGCGATGTCGCCCGGGCGCAGGCGCCCCACCAGCCGCTTGGTCCGCCGGTCGAGTCTCGCGGTGCCGGTGAGCTGGCCCGGATCAGAGTTCCGGGCGCGACGCAACGTGGGAAGACGCATCAGGACCATCCTGACACGGTCACGCACGATTGTCCCGACGCCACCCTGATTCGGAGTGTTTTGTGGCGGTTGCGCCGGATCGGTGCCGGATGAGTCAGCCACGCTTATCCCGCCCCGCCACTGCCAGCAGCTCCTCCGCGTGCGCGATCCCGAGGTCGGAGTCGGGCAGGCCGGCGAGCATCCGCGCCAGCTCCCGCGCACGGTCCGTGTCACGGACCACCCGCACCCCGCTGGTGGTCACCGCGCCCGCCGTGTCCTTGGCCACCACCAAGTGTTGGTCGGCGAAGGCAGCCACCTGCGGCAGGTGGGTGACGACGAGGACCTGGTGCGTGCGGGCCAGACGGGCCAACCGCCGTCCGATCTCGACCGCGGCCCGGCCACCGACTCCGGCATCCACTTCGTCGAAGACCAGGGTAGGTGGCCCGCCGGCGCCGGCGAACACCACCTCGATCGCGAGCATGACCCGCGACAACTCACCTCCGGAGGCGCCCTTGTGCAGCGGCAGGGCCGGCGCGCCCGGATGGGCGATCAGCAGCAGCTCCACCTCGTCGGCGCCGTCCGGACCGATCCCCCGCTCCACCCCGTCGATGACGAGCGAGGCCTCACCGCGAGTCGGCGGGCGTGGAGTGACCGCCACCTCCACCCGGGCGTGCGGCATCGCCAGTCCGGCCAGCTCCCCACTCACGCCGGCCGCGAACGCTTCAGCGGCCTTGGCCCGGGCGAGGCTCAGGCGTCCGGCGAGCGCCGCCACCTCCTCGGCCAGTCGCGCCTGCTCGGTCTCCAGCCGCGCCATCTGCTCGTCACCCGGGTCGAGCTCCGCGAGCCGTTGCCGCGCCCGCTGCGCCCACTCGATCACCCCATCGACGTCCTCGGCGTACTTGCGGGTCAGCGCCCGCAGCGTGGCCCGCCGTTCGTAGATGGCGGCGAGCCGGTCCGGGTCGGCGTCTAGGGCGTCGAGGTAGCTGGTCAACTCGGCGGCGACGTCACCGACCACGGCGACGGCCTCTTCCAGGCGACCGGCGAGCTCACCGAGCAGCTGGTCGGTGGCGGCCTGCCCTTGAAGCGCCCGCCGCGCCGCGCCCAGGAGCGACGCGGCGTCTGGGGTGTCGTCACCGGCCGCACCACCCCCCGCCAACGCCTGGTAGGCGTCGGCGGCGGCAGCGCGCAGCCCTTCGACGTGCTCCAGGCGCTGCGCCTCCGCCCGCAGCTCGTCGTCCTCACCCGGCTGCGGATCGACCCGTGTGATCTCTTCCAGCCCGAGCCGGAGCAGATCGGCCTCCTGAGCGCGCTGCCGCGCGTTGCGACGCCGATCCGCCAGCTCATCGCTGACCCGCCGCCACGCGGCGTAGACGTCGCGGTACCGCGCAAGGAGCTCCTCGTGGTCCCGGCCGGCGAATCGGTCCAACGCCGCCCGCTGCTCGGCCGGGCGGAGCAGCCGCAGTTGGTCAGACTGGCCGTGGACCGCCACCACGTGCTCGCCCACCTCGGCCAGCACGGAGATCGGCACGGCACGACCTCCGACGTGGGCACGGGAGCGGCCTTCGGCTGTGACCGTGCGGCTGAGAAGCAGGCTGCCGTCACTGTCCGGCTCCGCTCCCGCGTCAGCGACCCGGTCGTGGACGGCGACGGCGGCGCGGCCAGACAACCGAATCCGCCCTTCCACCACTGCCCGGCCCGGCTCGGCACGCACCCGCCCGGCGTCAGCCCGACCGCCGAAGAGCAGGCCCAGACCGGTCACCACCATGGTCTTACCCGCACCGGTCTCCCCGGTGATGACGTTCATGCCCGGGGTGAGCGGCAGCGTGGTGTCCTCGATGACCCCGAGTCCGGTGATGCGCAGCTCCTCCAGCACAAGGCTTGACATTAGTCGCGTCGTGCGACACCTCGCCAGCCCGCATAGGCGCTCGTCGCCGCCGGGCGGACAGTCACCGCCCGTTGTGGCGCCAACCACCCACCGGCAGCTCGAACTTCGCCACCAACCGGTCGGTGAACGGGCGCGGACGCAACCGCACCACACGCACCGGTCGCGTACCACGGCGCACCGTCACCCGAGCGCCTGGAGGCAAGTCCACGGTACGGCGACCGTCGCACGTCAGCACCGCCAGTGGCGCGTGGGGGTCCACAGTGATCACGATGGTGGAGGTCGGCGCGGCCACCAACGGCCGGCTGAACAGCGCGTGCGCCGAAATCGGGACCAGCAGGAGCGCCTCCACCTCCGGCCACACCACGGGACCACCGGCGGAGAACGCGTACGCGGTGGAGCCGGTCGGCGTGGCGCACACCACACCGTCACAGCCGTAGCGGGAGAGCGGTCGACCGTCCACGTCGACCATCAGCTCGAGCATCTTCTCCCGCACGCCCTTCTCCACACTGACCTCGTTGAGAGCCCAGGAGTTGGTCAACGGCACCCCGTGCAGGTCAGCGGAGACATCGAGCGTAAGCCGTTCGTCCACCGTGTACGTACGGTTGACCACGTCGGCCACAGCCTCGTCAAGGTCGTCGATCTCGGCCTCGGCGAGGAAGCCTACGCGCCCCAGGTTGATGCCGAGTAGCGGAGCGCCCGCCGGTCGGGCGAGCTCGGCGGCGCGCAACAGCGTCCCATCACCGCCCAACGCCAATACGATCTCGACCCCGTCGGCCGCATCTGCCCGCGGCACCGGCACCACCCCAGGCAGGTCGACCTCGGCCGCCTCGTCCAAGACCACCCGCACCTCGAAACCCGCGTCCAGCAGATCCGCTACGACCGTGCGGGCGTGTTCGACGCTCCCCTTGCGGCCGGTATGGGTCACCAGCAGGGCGGATCGGCTCACCGTGACTCCCCTGGACCGGTCGCGGCTTCGGTCACGGCCCGCACTCGCGCCAGATCAGCCGGCGGCGCTTCCCTACGCAACCAGACGAAGAATTCCATGTTGCCGGAGGGACCAGGCAGAGGACTACGCGCCACCCCTGCGGTACCCAGGCCCGCATCCGCTGCCGCGGCGAGCACCGACCACACTGCTTCAGTCCACAACGCCGGGTCACGCACCACCCCTTTGGCGCCCACCCGGCCCCGCCCTACTTCGAATTGCGGCTTCACCATGAGCACCAGGTCCCCGTCCGGCTCAACGCAGCCGACCAGCGCCGGCAGCACCAGCCGGAGCGAAATGAACGACAGGTCAGCGACGGCCAGAGCGACCAGGCCGCCGATGGCTGTCGGGGTCAGCGTACGCACGTTGGTGCGCTCGTGCACCCGGACCCGCGGATCGGTACGCAGCGACCATGCCAACTGCCCGTAGCCGACGTCCACCGCGACCACCTCGGCAGCGCCGTAGCGCAGCAGCACGTCGGTGAAGCCGCCGGTGGAGGCGCCGGCGTCCAGGCATCGCCGGCCGGCCACCACCAGCCCGGCCGGCATGAACTCCCGCAGCGCACCAGCGAGTTTGTGGCCACCCCGGGATACGTAGTCGACCCCCTCCGCGTCCACCACCCGCACTGGGTCGGCGGCGTCGACCAGAGTGGCGGGCTTGCGGGCCGGTACCCCGCGCACCCGCACCCGGCCGGCTACCACCAGCTCAGCTGCCTGCTGGCGGGAGCGTGCAAGCCCACGGCGGACCAGCTCGGCGTCGAGTCGGCTACGGCGTGCCATGAGCCGGGTCAGTGGTCGTCGATACGAGACAACGCATCACGCAACGCCTGGTGAGCCGCCTCGTAGTGGGGAAGCTGCTCAGCCGGCGACGCGCCGGCTGCCGAGGCCACCGCCTGCACTGCGGCGTCCACCACCAGATCACCGGTCGGCTCCACGATGCTGGCGGACACCGGTTCCTCCGGCGTCCGCTGCGCTGGTGGGCCCCCCACTGGTCGCCACGCTGCCCCGGAGGCGAGCGGCGACGTCGACTGTGCACCGGCGACGACTCCGCCAAACCCCTGTTCGCCGCTGGTCATGATTCCTCCGGCTTGGTCTGAGGCGTCTTCTTCACCGGCCGGACAGCCTTCTTCACCACTTGTTTACGGGCCGTCTTCTTCACCGGCGTCTTCCCTGTTCCGGTGTCGGCGGCCGCGGCAGCATCCACCGCCGTCGCCTCCGCAGCCGCGGCACGGGCCGATGC
>CAYTMR010000068.1:15757-19147 GCA_964438855.1 uncultured Micromonosporaceae bacterium | reverse complement strand
GCGCCGATGGTACTGCACTGGAGACGGTGTGGGAGAGTAGGACGCCGCCGGACATCTTCCCGAGCGGGTCATCCCTTGTGGATGGCCCGCTCGATGTTTTTGTAACAATTCTTCATGCGCGGGAATGCTGTTTTCCCACAGGAGGCCACCCGCGGGACCGATGAATGTCAGCAGACTGTTACGGTGCCACTCATGCGTGCCGTCTACGCTGCTGCGATACACCCAGAGCGGCCCCTGGCCGGTCTTGTGGTCGGCGACCGACCCGAGCCTCACGTGCCCAGCGCCGACTGGGTGACGATCGAGGTCAAGGCCAGCGCACTCAACCACCACGACCTTTGGTCACTGCGTGGAGTAGGGCTCCGAGAAGACCAACTGCCGATGATCCTCGGCTGCGACGCGGCGGGAGTCGACGACCGGGGCGAGGAGGTCGTTGTCTACCCGGTGATCGCCGACGCTGCGGCAGGAGATGGAGACGAGACCCTCGATCCCCGGCGGACACTGCTGTCAGAGGAACATCCCGGCACCTTCGCCGATAGGGTCGTGGTCCCGCGGCGCAACCTGCTGCCGAAACCACCACAGTTCAGCTTCGCCGAGGCCGCCTGTCTGCCCACGGCGTGGCTCACCGCCTACCGGATGCTCACCACCCGGGGTCGGCTCCCAGCCGGTGGCTCGGTGCTGGTACAGGGCGCAGGTGGGGGCGTCGCGACTGCCGCTGTGGTGCTAGCCAACGCACTGGGTGCCCGGGTGTACGCCACCAGTCGGGACCCGGAGAAGCGGGAGAAGGTGGCCGCCCTCGGGGCGACCGCGCTCAAACCAGGGGCACGGTTGCCAGAGCGGGTCGACGTGGTCGTCGACACAGTCGGCCTGGCTACGCTGGACCACTCGTTGAAGTCCGCCAAGCCGGGGGCCCGCATCGTCGTCTCCGGGGCGACCTCTGGTTACCTCGCCCAAGTGGACCTACGCCGAGTCTTCTTCCTCCAGCAGGAGATCGTGGGCTCCACCATGGGCACCCGTGACGAGTTCGCGAGCCTTCTCTCGCTGATGACCGAGCAGGACATCCGACCGGTCGTCGATTCGGTGCACAGCTTCCGAGACGCACGGGCGGCGTTCGAACGGCTTCTCTCCGGCCACGCGTTCGGCAAGGTGGTCCTCGACCACACCCGCTAGGCCGGCACACGATGTGGCCCCGCCAGGCAGATCGCCTAGCGGGGCCACACTCTACTCCTCGTCACTCTTCGTCGTCGAGGCGAGCAAGCCAGGTGGCGAGACGCTCCACGGGAGTTTCAAACTCCGGGTGCTCATCGACGAAGTCGCGTAGCCGTTCGGCGAGCCATTCCAGGGTGACCTCCTCGCCGCCGCGCCGCTGCGCGAGCTCCTCGATGCCACGGTCCGTGAAGTACATCCCTCACCCCAATAGCTCACCGCCGCGGGAAGGTGGCCTCCATCAGAGCAGCCTGCTCCAGCTCGTGGACTTTAGCAGAGCCGGTCGCCGGGGCCGCCGCTGGTGGACGGGAGATACGGCGCAGCCGCACACCCTCCAGGTGCTCCAGCAGGTTGAGGGCGATGTAGGACCAGGCGCCCTGGTTGGCGGGTTCCTCCTGGACCCACGCGACGTCCTCGGCGTTGGGGTAGGCGGCTAGCGCCTGGCGTACCTCCTCCACCGGCAGCGGGTAGAGCTGCTCCAGCCGGATGATCGCGGTGTCGGTCACACCCCGGTCCGCGCGGGCCTTCACCAGGTCGTAGTAGACCTTGCCGCTGCACAGCAGTACCCGACGGACCGCACCCGGGTCGGTGACGCTGTCGTCGGGCAGCACCGGGCGGAAACCACCGGAGGTGAAGTCGGCGATCGACGATACGCAGTCCCGGTGCCGCAGCAGCGACTTCGGCGTCAGCACCACCAACGGCTTGCGCTTGGGCGACAAGGCCTGGCGCCGAAGCAGGTGGAAGTAGTTCGCCGGTGTGGTGGGGTTGGCGATCCGCATGTTGTCTTCGGCCGCCATCTGCAGCCACCGCTCGGGCCGGCCGGAGGTGTGGTCGGGGCCCTGGCCGTCGTGGGCGTGCGGCAGCAAGATGGTGACCGAGGAGCGCTGGCCCCACTTGCTCTCGCCCGAGGTGACGAACTCGTCGGCCACCACCTGGGCGCCGTTGGCGACGTCGCCGACCTGCGCTTCCCACAGCACCAGAGCCTCCGGGTTCTCCACCGAGTACCCGTACTCGAAACCCATCGCCGCGAACTCGCTCAGCAGCGAGTCGTAGACGAAGAATCGGGCACCCTTGTCAGCGATCGCAGCGAGCGGGACGAACTCGGCGCCGGTCCGGGCGTCGACGACCACCGCGTGCCGCTGGACGAAGGTGCCGCGGCGGCTGTCCTGACCGGCCAGCCGCACCGTGATGCCCTCGTTGAGCAGCGAGCCGAACGCGATGATCTCTCCGAAGGCCCAGTCGATCTGGCCCTCGACCGCCATCTTCGCCCGCCGCTCCAACAGCTGGGCTACCCGCTTGTGCGGTGTGAAGCCCGGCGGCAGGGCGACGTGGGCCTCCCCGATCGCGCGGATCACCGACGCGTTCGTCGCGGTAGCGACCTCCGGCTCCGGTTCGGGCTCCTTCACCCACGAGATGGGGGCCGCCTGCGGTGTGGGTGGGGCAGCGTCCCGAGTCGCGCGGAACACCTGCTCCAGCTGCTGCTGGTAGTCGCGCAGCTGCTCCTCCGCCTCGGCCACGGTGATGTCGCCCCGGCCAATCAGCTCCTCGGTGTAGAGCTTCCGCACCGACCGCTTGGCGTCGATGATCTGGTACATCCGCGGGTTCGTCATCGACGGGTCGTCGCCCTCGTTGTGGCCACGACGGCGGTAACAGACCATGTCGATGACGACGTCCTTGTTGAACTCCTGGCGGTACTCGAAGGCGAGGCGAGCCACCCACACCACCGCCTCCGGATCGTCCCCGTTGACGTGGAAGATCGGGGCCTGGATCATCCGCGCCACATCGGTGCAGTAGAGCGTGGAGCGGGCGTAGTCGGGTGCGGTGGTGAAGCCGACCTGGTTGTTGATGATGATGTGGATGGTGCCGCCGGTCCGGTAGCCACGCAGCTGGGACAGGTTCAGGGTCTCGGCGACCACGCCCTGCCCGGCGAACGCGGCGTCCCCGTGGACGAGGACTGGCAGTACCGTGTAGCCCTCCAAGCCCAGGTCGAGGCGGTCCTGCTTGGCGCGGACGATGCCTTCCAACACCGGGTCGACTGCCTCTAGGTGGGAGGGGTTGGCCACCACGGAGACGGTGGTGGAGTGCTCCCCGTCCGGGGAGGTGTACTTCCCCGTCATCCCGAGGTGGTACTTGACGTCACCAGAGCCCTGGGTGGACTTGGGGTCGATGTGCCCCTCGAACTCGGAG
>CAYTMR010000068.1:0-15747 GCA_964438855.1 uncultured Micromonosporaceae bacterium | reverse complement strand
CGATGTTGGCGAGCACGTTGAGCCGACCCCGGTGGGCCATGCCGATGACGACCTCGTGCAGCTTCGCCTCGGCGGAGGCCTGCAGCACCTCGTCGAGCAGCGGAATGAGTGACTCGCCGCCCTCCAACGAGAACCGCTTCTGCCCGACGTACTTGGTCTGCAGGAAGGTTTCGAACGCCTCAGCGGCGTTGAGCCGGTTGAGGATGTGCTTTTGGGCCGTGGTCGGCGGCTTCTGGTACGGCCGCTCGACCCGGTTGGCGATCCAGGCACGCTCGTCCGGGTCCTGGATGTGCATGTACTCCACGCCGATCCGCCGGCAGTACGAGTCGCGCAGCACCCCGAGAATCTCGCGCAGCGTCATCCGCTGCTTGCCGGCGAAACCTCCGACTGCGAAGGTGCGGTCGAGGTCCCACAGGGTCAGTCCGTGCTGGAGGATGTCCAGGTCGGGGTGGCGGCGGATCTCGTACTCGAGCGGGTTGGTGTCGGCCATCAGGTGGCCGCGCACCCGGTAGGCGTGGATCAGCTCGATCACCCGCGCGCCCTTGTCGATCTGACCCTCGGAGGTCACCCGGACGTCCTGGGTCCAGCGCACCGGCTCGTAGGGGACCCGCAGCGAGGTGAAGATGTCGTCGTAGAAGTTCTGCTCGCCGAGGAGCAGTTGATGCATGGTGCGGAGGAACTCACCGGACTGCGCGCCCTGGATGATCCGGTGGTCGTAGGTCGACGTGAGCGTCACGATCTTGCTGATCGCCAGCTCGGTCAGAGTCTCCTCCGACATGCCCTGGTACGGCGCCGGGTACTCGATGGCTCCCACTCCGATGATCGCGCCCTGGCCGGCCATCAGCCGCGGCTGGGAATGGACCGTGCCGATGCCGCCCGGGTTGGTGAGGGTGATGGTGGCGCCAGCGTGGTCCTCCATCGTCAGCTCGTTACGGCGAGCGCGGCGGACGAGGTCCTCGTACGCCTGCCAGAACTGGCGGAAGTCCATCTGCTCGCACGCCTTGATGCTGGGGACCACGAGCATCCGGGTGCCGTCCGGCCGCGGTAGGTCGATGGCCAATCCGAGGTTGATGTGCTCGGGGGTCACCACGGCTGGCTTGCCGTCGACGGTGGTGAAGGAGTTGTTCATCTCCGGGTGCTGCATGACTGCCTTCACCAGCGCGTACGCGATCAGGTGCGTGAAGCTGATCTTGCCGCCGCGGCTGCGTGCGAGGTGGTTGTTGAGCACAGTGCGGTTGTCGGCGATGAGCTTCGCCGGTACCGCTCGGACGCTGGTCGCGGTGGGCACGCTCAGGGAGCGGTCCATGTTCTGCACGATCCGAGCGGCGGCACCGCGCAGGGGCTGTGGCGCTGTTCCCTTACCGGTCGGCTTGGCCGGCGCGGGGGTCGTGGTGGCGGCCGCGGTCGGCGGCTGCGTCACCTGTGTCGTCGTCTGGGACGGCTTTGCCGGGGCCGCCTTGGCCGGCGCGGGTGCGGGCGCAGACGTACTGGCGCTCGCACCGGCTGGCGGGGCGGACGGTGTCGGCTGGGGTGCCGCCGACGCGGTGGTGGCAGTCGTGGCGCCTGGTGGCGCCTTGTGCCCGGTTTCTTGTGGACGGTAGTCGGCGAAGAACTCGTGCCACGCCGAGTCCACGCTCGCCGGGTCGGCGAGGTATCTTTGGTACATTTCCTCGACGATCCACTCATTTGGGCCGAAACCGGCCAAAGGATTGTCCTGCGACGCCTGTGAGGTTGCCACGGTCGCGATCGCCTCTTTCGCGATGCTGAAGGTGTGTGAGTTCGGCTACCAAGGCTACTTGGTGCAGGACGTCGCCCCCGATCCGGATCAAGAACCGGTCGGGGGCGTCACAGCCTTCTACCTGCGGCGTCAGGAAATATCGCGCTTCCGGGTGATGAGGATTCCGCTCACTCCGGCCACAAGTGCATAACCCAGGAGGATCAGGGCGCCGACCCACCACGCGGGCGTGCCGGGGATGTCCTCGCCGCCGGTAGTCATCACCGTCGACGCAACCGACGGGATGATCACCTGCCACTCCAGCACCGATTCGTTGTCCAGCAGGAGCGACAGCAGGAAGAACAACAGGCCAGCCAGCTGGGTACCGACGACGTACAGGACCGTCGAGATGATCGTCGCGGCGAGCTGGCTGCGGATGAGGGTGCCGATCGCCACGCCGAAGACGGTCCAGACCGCGTACGCCGCCAGGTTGAGCAGGATGGTGCGCTGGACCGACCAGTCGTCGAGCATCGTGCCGAGGTCCTGGCTGCTGAGGAACACGCTGCCCGCGACGAGGTTGAGCGCCGTGGTACCGACCCAGAACACGACGCCCACCAGCATCGCGGTGACGAGCTTGTTCACGATTACGACGGTCCGATGAGGCGTGGCGAGGAAGGTTGCCGTCGCCGTCTGATGGAAGAACTCGTTGGTCACCATCAGAATGCCCAGCAGCATCACGAGCATCAGCCCGAAGAACTGCCCCGACGTGTAGATGTTGCCAGCGTGGTAGCTGGGATCGGCCATCCCGCCGACGTCCTCGCCTCCGAAGAACTCCGGATTGTGGAAGATCTGGTAAGCGAAGAACATGTTGAAGGCGAGCGCCACCACAGTCGCCGCAAGCGCCCCCAGCGCCAGCCACCACCACGTGCTGGTAGTGCGGATCTTGAGAAGTTCCGCCCGGATCAACCGCAGCGGCTGCGTCGTCGGAGGCGGCAGCGCAGCCCGGCCGTCGCCGGCCTGGGTCGTGGTCGTCATGGTGGTGCTCATCGGATCCCCGCCTTCCCCGCAGTCAGCTCCAGGAAGGCCCGCTCCAGGTCGGGCTTCTCGGTGGTCAACTCGTGCAGCTCGGCCCCAGCGCGCAGGGCGGCGGCGCCTACCGCCGGCGCGTCGACCCCGGCGATCAGCAGCGTTCCGTCCTCGTGAGTGGTCACCTTGGCGTCAGGCAGCTCGGCGGTGAGCTTCTCCCTGTGCGGGGTACGCACCCGCACCACGGTGTCGGAGACGCCCGCCAGCACCTGGTCGACCGGGCCTTGCGTGATCAACTTCCCGCCCGCGATGATCACGACGTCGTCGGCGAGCAGCTGCATCTCCGACAGCAGGTGACTGGAGACCAGGACCGTGCGGCCCTGCTGGGCCAGCTTCTTCAGCAGGGTCCGCATCCAGCGGATGCCTTCGGGGTCGAGACCATTGGCCGGCTCGTCCAGGATCAGCACATCCGGGTCACCGAGCATCGCGGCGGCGATGCCGAGGCGCTGCTTCATGCCCAGCGAGTAGCCTTTGAACTTGCGGTTCGCCGCTGGTGTGAGCCCCACCAATTCCAGGACCTCATCGGCCCGCCTGGCGGGCAGCCCAGCGGCGGCGCAGGCGATCCGGAGGTGGTTGCGGCCGGTGCGTCCCTTGTGGGCGCTGGAGGCCTCCAGCACCGCCCCGACCCGGCGTAGCGGGTGTGGCAGATCCACGTAGCGCTGCCCCCCGATGGTGGCGACGCCTGAGGTGGGTGTCACCAGGCCCAGCACCATGCGGAGCGTCGTCGTCTTACCCGCGCCGTTCGGGCCCAGGAAGCCGGTTACTCTTCCTGGCTCCACCACGAACGACAGGTTGTCTACCGCCCTGACGTTGCGGTACTGCTTTGTCAGGTTGGAGACAACAATTTGTCCGTTGGACATCATTCTCCCTTCGTGCACGCGCCGACGCGGCACGCGGAACAGCCTCGCGCAGGCTAGCGCGCTCGGTCAATGCTGGTTCACCCTGGTTATGGTCATTCTCGCGGATGAGGTCAATGTTCCTTCTGAGGTAGGAGTTCGAATGGTTTCTGAGGTAGGAGCGGCATGATTATCGGCGCGCGCTTCCACGGTCCTCCCGAATCGGGGAATGGTGGCTACACAGCGGGCCGAATGGCGCAGGAGCTGGCGGCCGTGGCCGGACCGACCGGTGGGACAGTAGTGACTTTGCGTGCTCCGGTACCGCTGGAGAAACCACTGCGGCTGGAGTGGACGAAGGACCGTCTCACCGCGTACGACGAAGAGGACACCGTGGTCGCCGAAGCCACGGCCGAGGCGCTGCAGGTGGAGCCGGTGGCACCGGTCGAGTACGCCGACGCACTCGCCGCCACCGAGCGCTATCCCGGTCTTGAGGACCACCCATTCCCCTCCTGCTTCGTATGCGGGCCCCGCAGGGAACCTGGTGACGGACTGCGGATCTTCCCTGGACCGGTGGGGGATGGACGGGTCGCCGCAGCATGGGAGGCGCCGGACGGTGTCGACGAGGTCACGGTGTGGGCGGCGCTGGACTGCCCTGGCGGCTGGTCGGTCATCGCCCCAGGACGACCGTACGTACTGGGACGGATGGCGGCGCGGGTCGACGCGGTGCCGACGGTGGGCGCTCGCTGCGTCATCGTCGGTGCGCTCGACGAGACCGAAGGGCGCAAGGCTCGGGTGCGCACCACCCTGTACGGCCCAGACCAGGCGGTGCTCGCCGTCAGCGCGGCGATCTGGATCGCGGTGTGACGCCATCGGCGCGTGGCACACAGCGAGTTCTCAGGTAGTTGCGAGCTGATCCGCAGGGGGCCGCGACATCATTGAGGCATGACCCGGCAGGTGGAGGCGCGCCTACTCGTCGTCGAAGACGACCCGAACATCCTGGAGCTGCTCTCCGCGAGCCTTCGGTTCGCGGGATTCGAGATCACCACCGCGACGACCGGCAGTGAGGCGGTGACCCAGGCTAGCCGGGTGCGCCCGGACCTTGTGGTGCTCGATGTCATGCTGCCCGACCTCGACGGATTCGAGGTGGTCAAGAAGCTGCGCGCCCAGGGCGGGCGAGTGCCGGTGGTGTTCCTGACCGCTCGGGACGCCACCGACGACAAGATCCGCGGGCTCACGCTCGGCGGGGACGACTACGTCACCAAGCCGTTCAGCTTGGAGGAGTTGACCGCGCGGATCCGCGCCGTCCTACGGCGCACCGGTGGCGACTCCGCGCCACCGCGGCTGACCTTCGCCGACTTGGAGCTGGACGAGGAGACCCACGAGGTCTACCGGGCCGGCAACCGAGTGTCCCTCTCACCGACCGAGTTCAAGCTGTTGCGCTACCTGATGCTCAATGCCAATCGGGTGCTGTCCAAGGCCCAGATCCTCGACCATGTGTGGAACTACGACTTCCGCGGCGACGACAACATCGTCGAGTCGTACATCTCCTACCTACGACGCAAGGTCGACACGGTTGAGCCGCGGCTGATCCACACCCTGCGCGGCGTCGGATACGTCCTGCGTCAGCCGGGGTGAGCATGGTGAGCGCGCTGCTGCGCCGGACACCACTGCGGGTCAAGCTGGTCGCCGCGCTGCTCGCGCTCGCCGCGGTGGCCTTGGGCCTGATCAGCGTGGCCAGCACGGTCGCGCTCAGGTCGTACCTGACCGGGCGGGTCGACGCGCAATTGGAGGTCGCCGCGCCGCAACTGGCCACCATCGGGTGGACACGGACCATCGGTGAGGTGCCCAGCAACTTCATCACCGGCTGGCACAACGGCGCCCGGTGGCAGGTTGGGCAGCACTATCCCTATCCCTACACCGAGGAGGACCTGCCGCCGCTGCCGGTGGACTACATCGAGGCGGTGCAGAGGGCGGGCGAGCCGTACACCGCGACGGGACGCAATGGCGAGACCCGCTGGCGGCTGCTCATCACGCCGCTGGAGAACGGGCACGTCTACATGGTGGGGCAGAGCCTGGCTAGCGTCGATCAGACGGTAACCCGCCTGGTGTGGGTGGAGGTACTGGTCGGATCGGCCGTGTTGCTCCTGGTCGGCCTGATGGGGACCGCGATCGTACGCAAGAGTCTGCGCCCACTGGTGGAGATCGAACAGATCGCCGGTGCGATCGCCGCTGGTGACCTCACGCGGCGGGTACCCGACCCGGAGCCCTACGGTGAGGCGCCGCAGACCGAACTGGGTCGGTTGGGGCGTGCGCTCAACGCCATGCTGGCTCAGATCGAGATGGCCTTCACCGCCCGGACCGCCTCGGAGGCGGCGGCCAGGGCCGCCGAAGAGACAGCCCGGGCGGCGGCTCACGCCGCCCAGGAATCCGAGGCTCGGGCGAGGCGGTCGGAGGAGCGGATGCGCCGGTTCGTCGCGGACGCCTCACACGAGCTACGGACCCCGCTCACCTCGATCCGAGGATTCGCCGAACTGTACCGGCAGGGTGCGGTGACTGAGCCGGAAGACGTCGGTCGTTTGATGCGGCGGATCGAGGACGAGGCGGCCCGCATGGGCCTGCTGGTGGAGGACCTGCTGCTGCTGGCCAGGCTGGACCGGGAACGGCCGTTGGCGCTCAGTCGGGTGCAGTTGCCGGTGATCGCCGGTGACGCGGTGCACGCCGCCCGGGCGGTGGACCCAGACCGACCGATCGAGCTGGAGGTCCACGCCGGCGGCCGACCGTTGGTGGTGTGGGGTGACGACGCCCGCCTTCGCCAAGTGGTAGGCAACCTGCTCAGCAACGCTCTCACTCACACACCGCCGGGCACGCGAGTGGTGGTCCGACTGCGGACCGAGCCGGGGCATGACACGCCCGTGGCGGTGCTGGAGGTGGCCGACGAAGGGCCAGGGCTGGCGCCGGAGCAGGCCGAGCGGGTGTTCGAACGGTTCTACCGGGTCGACTCCGCCCGTACCCGGCCGGCCGGTGCGGCGGAGCCGGACTCCCGGCGCAGGGGCGGCCCGGGCGGCACCGGCCTCGGGCTAGCGATCGTCGCCGCGCTCGTGCGCGCCCACGAGGGAACAGTGACGGTCGACAGCACGCCTGGCCACGGCGCGACGTTCCGGGTCACGCTTCCCTTGGCGACCGACCTCGACGCTGACGACGATGTGGGTGACGAGGGCGTCGTGGCCGGTGACGAGGACGCCTGGGACGACCCTGGGGCGCCTGGCCGCCACGCTGTGACGGCACGCAATATTGGTTCCGGTCAAACGATCGGGAAGGGCTAGGTATGAACGAGCACGAGGACACGAACCCGCGGCCGACCTTCGATCGTCCGCCGGAGTCGGTGTGGGCCCGTGACGTTGATCCGACGCTGCGAGGGTTCGGCTCGCACCAGAGTCAGCCGACCGGCTACCGCCTGGATCCCACCCTGACGTTCGGCGACCGGCCGCCGCCGGGACTCTGGGGACCACCGTCCGGTCCGGAGCACCCCGCCTTCCCCGGACAGCCAGCCTGGCCTGCGTCGCCGCCACCGGCGACCGCGCGAGGCAGCCTCCTGACCACGGGAGTGGTGCTGGTGATGCTCGTCCTCATGCTCGGGTCCGCGGTGGCGGGCGGGTTCGTGGGAGCGTGGGCCAACCAGCAGCTGCGTGACGAACAGCCTGGCCGTACGGTGGTGCTGGACGGTCCGCAGCTGGACCGGGCGTCGCTGGCCAGCGTCGCCTCCAAGGTGCAGCCCAGCGTGGTCTCGATCTCGGCCGGCAACTCGGAAGGCTCCGGCGTCATCATGTCGGAGGACGGGTACATCCTCACCAACGCGCACGTCGTCGAGGGCAGCCGCGGTCGGGTGCAGGTGCGGTTCAGCAACGGCCAGGTGACCGACGCGACGATCGTCGGCGCCGACGCCCGCTCCGACCTGGCGGTGATCCAGGCGGAGGGAGTCTCCGACCTCACCCCCGCCACCTTCGGTGACAGCGACGAGCTCTTGGTTGGTGACACAGTGCTCGCCATCGGTAGCCCGCTGGGTCTGCGCGGCACCGTCACCCAGGGCATCGTGAGCGCACTTGATCGGACCTTGGCCCCGAGCGGTTCGAACGGGGTGACCCTCACTGGCCTATTGCAGACCGACGCCTCGATCAACCCCGGTAACTCCGGAGGCCCGTTGGTCAACTTGGAGGCGGAGGTGATCGGCATCAACACCGCGATCGCCACCACCGGCGCCGACACCGGCTTCCTCGGTGTCGGTTTCGCGATCCCCAGCAACCACGCCAAGAACGTGGCCGATCAGCTTATCGCTGGGGAGGAGATACGGCACCCGTATCTGGGCGTCATCGTCGCCTCTGCCGAGGGCGGCGGCGCGGTGATCGGAGAGGTGGCGCCGGACGGGCCCGCGGCCGCGGCCGGTCTGCGGCCCGGCGACATCGTGGTGCGGATGGGAGAACGGCCGATCACCGACTCCAACGACCTGGTGTCGGCCGTGCGTACCAGCGAAGTCGGCGCTCGCCTGGAGATCGAGTACGTGCGCGACGGCGTCCACCGCACCACCGAGGTCGTCCTCGCTGAGTTGCCGGACTGAGCCGTCGGCGGCGGGTCACGCCCAGTCGAGACTTCGGCTGACCGCCTGGTGCCACCGTGCCCGCTCCGCCTCTCGACGCTGGGGCGACATGGTGGGCTCCCACCGGCGGTCGACGCGCCAGTTGGCCCGCAACGACTCCTCGTCCGGCCAGAACCCGACCGCCAGTCCGGCGGCGTACGCCGCGCCGAGGCAGGTGGTCTCCGTGACCGTGGGCCGCTCGACCGGTGCGTCGATCACGTCGGCCTGGATCTGCAGCAGCAGCTCGCTGGCGGTCATGCCGCCGTCCACCTTGAGGGTGGTCAGTTCCACTCCAGGCTCTGCCCGCATCGCCGCCACGATGTCGGCCACCTGCCACGCGGTGGCCTCCAAGGCCGCCCGCGCCAGATGCGCCTTGGTGACGTACGAGGTGAGACCGACGATGGTGCCCCGGGCGTCAGGGCGCCAGTGCGGCGCGAACAGGCCGGAGAACGCCGGCACGACGTAGCAGCCACCGTTGTCGTCGACGGTGGCGGCCAGCTCGTTGATCTGCGCGGCGTTGTCGATGATGCCGAGGTTGTCGCGTAGCCACTGCACCAGAGCGCCGGTCACGGCGATCGGCCCCTCCAGCGCGTACACCGGCGCCTGCTGGCCGATCTGGTAGGCGACCGTGGTGAGCAGGCCGTGCTCGCTGCGTACCGGTGAGGTGCCGGTGTTGAGCAGCAGGAACGAGCCCGTGCCGTAGGTGCACTTGGCCTCCCCCGGCGCGAAACAGGTCTGCCCGAACAACGCCGCCTGCTGGTCGCCGAGCGCCCCGGCCACGGGCACTCCCGCGAGATCACCGCGGGCCTCCCCGTACACCTGTGAGGACGGGACGATCTCCGGCAGGATGGCGCGGGGTACACCGAGGGCGGCGAGCAGTTCGTCGTCCCAGTCCAGGGTGGAGATGTTCATCATCATGGTCCGGCTGGCGTTGGTGACGTCGGTGACGTGCCGTCCGGTCAGCTGATAGATCAACCAGGTGTCCATGGTCCCGAACCGCACCTCGCCGGCTTCGGCGCGGCGACGCAACTGCGGGTCGCGGTCGAGCAGCCACCGCAGCTTCGGCCCGGAGAAGTACGTGGCTAGCCGCAGGCCGCAGCGGTCGCGCCACCAGTCGTCGTCCCGTTCCTGCGCCAGCTGGCGGATCAGCCGGTCCGTGCGGGTGTCCTGCCATACGACGGCGTTGCCGATCGGCTCGCCGGTCTCGGCGTCCCACAGCAGGGTGGTCTCACGCTGGTTGGTGATGCCGATCGCGGAGATGTCGGCGCGGGAGAGTCCGGCGGAGTCCAGAGCCCCGCGGGTGACCGCCTGCACGTGGTGCCAGATCTCCGTCGCGTCGTGCTCCACCCAGCCTGGGCGGGGAAAGAACTGCTGATGCTCCGCCTGGTCGATCGCCACGATGGTGCCGCGGGAATCGAACACGATGCACCGCGACGACGTGGTGCCCTGGTCGATCGCGACGAGGTACCGATGTGTCACACCCCTCACCTCCCTGCGACGGCCGCGCCGCCCACCGCTCACTGTGCCGCCGCCCCCGACGCCGGCCGCGAGCACCACGCCTGTGTCTGCTCTGGCTCCGCGACCAACCCGGCGATGCGAAGGTACGCCTCCCGCGTGGCGGGGCGGGCACGGGCCAGGTCCAGTGGCTGGCCAGTGGCGAGGGCAGGATCATAGGGCACCAGCACCAGCGCCGGGCCGGTCGAGCCCAGCTCCACACGCAACCGTCGGGCCGCGTGACGGAACTGCCGCGGGTGCAGGCTAGTCAACACCACCACCACCGAACCAAGTCGGAACGGGTCGACTTGATGGATGCGGCTCAGGGCAACGCGGGTCGCCTCGACCGCGTCGTGGCTCGCCGTAGTCACCAGGACGACCTGGTCGGCGCGGCCCAGCCCGACCTGCGCGGCTTCCGCCAAGTCGTTGCCCACGTCCAGCAACGTCAGAGGGTGCCGTGAGCGCAGCTCCGTCAGGAGCCGCAACAGCTGCTCGGCGCGGGTCGGCGAGTGCCAGGGTGACCCGTCGACCACGGCGAGGCGCTCGTGCGCCCATCGGGGCTGGGCGCCCTCGCTTCGGGTGACGGCCGCGATGGTGGGGAAGGGTTCGCCGGTGAGCCGGTAGCCGAGCGAGCCGGCGCCGCTACGGGCGCAGACCAGGGCGACCGGGTCGGTACGCAGCGTGGCGAGCACCAGCGCCACACCGGCGGCGGTGGTCGTGGTGCCGACGCCTCCCTTGCCGGCGAGGAAGGCTACCACCCTCGGCTCCGCGTGTCGGGCCCGTACCCGGGCCACCAGCGCGTGTTCCCGTTCGATCGCGGCGGCGGCGCCGACCTGGACCAGGTGGAGGGCGGCGGTGCGGATCCGATCGCGCAGTCCGGTCAGCCGCCATCGGGGTGTGGTCTCGGCGGCCTGGGTCAGTGCACCCCACGCCGCCGACTCCACCGACCACCTCGGCGGGTGGGTGGGCGATATGTCACCGGCGCGGTCACCGACCCAGCGCGGTGCGTCCTGGCGCGGTGCGCTGGGGATGCGTTCCTGCGGCGTCGATCGGGTGGCCGACGGTGGCGTGGACGGTGCCAGGCCGAGCACCCGGGGCTCGATGCCCATGCGCACCAGTTCGTCCGCGCTTTCCTGGGCACCGCGCCACCGCTCGTCCTCCGGCATGGTCCTCCTTCCACGCTTCGCCCTGTCGCTGGTGCCTCGTCAACCGAGCATGACCTCCACCAGCCACCTGAACACCCCCAACGCTGCCGCCAACACCAGCACCATCCCTGCCACCACGACCGCTTCGGCGCGGTTGAGTAGCTGCCTCACCCGCGCCCGGGCGACGTCTGAGAGCCGTACCGTACCGACGCTCACCCCGAGCGCGGCCACCGCGGCGACGAGCGGAACCACCCACGGCCCCACCGTCGGGTCTTGTGTCACCCACCCCACCAGTGCGGCCGCGAGCAGCAGCAGGCCGGCTGAGCGGACCGGCGCCACCTGCGGTACCTGGGAGAACAACCGGGAGCGCAGCATGAGCGCCACCCCGACCACCACAGTCAGCAACTGGTCCCACGCCGCATCGCTGAAGGCGAGGATCCCCCCGGCGGCGACCGCGACCCCACCCGTACCCCAGATCGCCCCGTACAGCAGCGCGGAGCTGCGCCGGATCCGCCCGGTCAACTCCTCTGACGACAACCGTCCCTGCTGACGTACCAGGTAGTCGGCGCTGGCGAGACCGCCTGCGGTCAGGGCGGCGCGGGGCAGCACCCCGATCAGGAGCACCGCAGCCACGGCGGCCAGCCGGGGCCCGGTCAGCGGTGCGAGACCGAGCAGCTCGGCCGCAGCGGCGAGCGCGGCGGCGGCAGCAGCCGGTACCAGGGCCGCCAGATGGGGAGCCGCTGCCTCGTGGACCGCTCGGGTCACCGCGGCGACGACGAGCGCACCGGTCGCCGCGGCAGCGACCTCGAGCGTCAGTGGAGCCTCGATCAGCGTCATCGTCGACCAGCCGACCGCGCCGCCCCACAGACACGCGGCGGCGAGCGCGAACTGTGCGGGAAGCGGGTAACTGGACCGGGCGGCCCACGAGCCCGCCGTCGCGAGACCAGTCGCCACGACCGCCGCGATCGCGAGTGAGTCCGGTGCTCCTGGCGGCAGCACGCCCGGCAGCGCCAGGGCTGCGGTCAACGCCAGCGAGCTAGCGATCAGTCCAAAGGCCACGGTGGTGCGGGGTTGCCAGCGCCAGGACGACCGGTCCACCGTGTCTTCGAGCAGGTCACGGACGTCTTCGACCTGGGCCGGACGGACCGCGTCACCAGCGCGGAGTTCCAGGACTTCGCCGTCGACCACGTCGGCGTCGGCCAGCGTGCTGTTGAGCGGGAAATCGGCACCCCCGAGCCGGCCGAGGGCCCAACTCATCGGTCGCTCCGGCTCACTGTGCGGATCGAAGAACCGCAGCAGCTGCGGCATGACCTCGCAGAGGGGGAGGGCCGCGGGGAGGGCGAGGTCGATCCGGCGAGTGCCATTGATGACGGTCACGCGGCTGTAAACCGTGGGCACCGCGGTCACTCCCCTAGTGTTCGTCTCTGGCCCCAGTGGATTCTAGGGCGATCTGTCCAACAGCCGGGCCGTTCCTGGAACCGGCGACCCCGAGGTATCGACATAGAGTAGTCGCACGATGTCGGTAGGGTGCCATTCGTGGGCACTGTTCGGGTGAAGCGGCCAGCACGCATCACACCGCCGGGTGTCGAGGCTGCCCAGATCACCATCGCTGATCCGCCGAAGCCTCGTCCCACCCCACCGGCGGCGATGAGCGTGTCGATGATCATCATGCCGATTCTGGGGGGAGGCGGTGGCCTGCTCGTCGCCGTCACCAACCGCAATCCGTTGATGGCCACGGCCGGGGCGCTGTTCCTGGTCGGCGCTGTGGTGATCGGCGTAATCGTGCTCATCGGTCAGCGAAGCGGTCCTCGACGTGAGCTGCGAGAGGCCCGCGAACGCTACTTGGACTATGTGGAGGATCTCCGGCATCGGCTGCGGCGTACCGTGGCCGCGCAGCAGCGCGACGCGGCGTGGCGGCACCCCGCCCCGCCCTTCCTGCTCGACATCGTGCGCAATCCCGCCCGTCTCTGGGAGCGCAGGGTCGACGACGACGACTTTCTCAGTCTGCGAATCGGAGTGGGTGCACGGCCGGTGGTGGTGAGCCTGTCGATGAAGACCAACGACGGGCCGCTCCACGACCGTGACCCAGTCTGTGTGGAGGCGGCGCGTGCGTTGCAACGGCGGTACACGACACTGCCGGAGCAGCCGGTCCACATCGATCTGTGTGATCACAGTGTCGTCAGTGTGGTCGGCGACCGCGCTACCGGCCGCGACCTCGCCACGGCGATGCTCGTCCAGCTCGTTGCCTTCCACGCCCCGCAGGACGTGCGGCTGGCGGTGGTACGGGCCAGTGCGCTGGCCGCGCGCTGGGAGTGGGTGAAGTGGCTACCACACCACCAGCACCCGTCTCGACTCGACGGTGACCTACCGGCACGGATGGTGGCGACCACCGTGGCGGAGCTGTTCGATCTGATCTCCGCTGAGTTGGAGGTCCGGCTGGAGGCACACCGCCGACGACGTGGCCAGGGGAGCCGACCCCGTCAGCATCTGGTCGCGGTCATCGACGGCGAGCAGCTGCCCGGCGCGTGGGGTCTGGACCGACCAGAACCCGACGTGTCACTGGCGGACCTCGGCGTGCACGTCGTCGTTCTCCTCGCCCACCGCCGAGAAGAGCCGGAGGAAGTGGATCTCCGCATCACGGTCGAGGCGGACGGGACCGCCCACATCGAGGGTGACGACACCACGTTCCGCGCCGACCGGGTCGGCGCCGGCCTGCCGGTCACGCTCGCCCGGATGGTGGCACCCCTGCGGATGGCGCCCGACGACGACGTGGACCTGTCGGCGAGCACGGTGGGGCTGTCGGAGATCCTCGGGGTGCCCGATCCCGCCACCCTGGATCCGCGCAGAACGTGGCGACCACGGCCGCTCAGAGAGCGACTACGGGTGCCGATCGGGGTCGGCGTCACGGGTCGACCGGTCATGCTGGATGTGAAGGAAGCCGCGTTCGGCGGTATGGGGCCCCACGGCCTCGTCGTCGGGGCGACCGGCTCGGGCAAGTCCGAACTGCTGCGCACGCTTCTGTCGTCGCTTGTCATCTCGCATCCGCCCGACCAGCTCGCACTGATGTTGATCGACTTCAAGGGTGGGGCGACCTTCGCACCGATGGCTGAGCTGCCGCACCTCGCCGGGATCATCACCAACCTGGAGAGTGATCTGTCTCTCGTGGACCGGATGCGCGACGCACTGTTCGGTGAACTTCGTCGACGGCAGGAGCTCTTGAAGGAGGCGGGCAACCTACCCAACGTCGCCGCCTACCAGACCCGACGCGAACAGGGTGCCGCGCTGGCGCCGCTGCCCCATCTGCTCGTGGTGATCGACGAGTTCAGTGAGCTGTTGAGCGCTCGCCCCGACTTTGCCGAGCTGTTCGTGACGATCGGCCGGATCGGGCGATCGATCGGCGTCCACCTCTTGCTCGCCACCCAAAAACTTGAGATGGGTCGCATCCGCGGCCTGGAGTCCCACCTGTCGTACCGAATCAGCCTGCGCACCTTCTCCGAAGCCGAGAGCCGCGAGGTAATCGGTGTCGCGGACGCCTACCACCTACCGCCCGAGCCCGGCACCGGCTACCTGAAGGTCGACACCACGGTGTTCGAGAAGTTCAAGGCCGCCCTGGTCTCCGGGCCCTACCGACCGCCGTCGCCGCAGACCGAACGCGCCGTGGCGCCTGTGGTGCTCTACCTGTCTGTCAACGGACTCGGCACCTGGTTGACCGGTCAGCGGCCACCCACCGCGGACGCCGCACCAGAGTCCTCCGCGGCTGGTTCGACCGACCCGCGGACCACTCTCGACGTGGTGGTGGAGCGCCTCGCCGCCTCCGGTGCTCCCCGAGTGCGGCCGGTCTGGCTCGACCCGCTGCCGGCGGTGCTGCCGCTGGACCGGGTGCAGGACCCGCATCGCGCGGAAGCACCGGACCAGGTCTGCGCCATCCTGGGGTTGGTCGACGATCCGGGCCGACAGCAACAGACGCCACTGGACTGGGACTTCAGCGGGGCCGGTGGCAATCTGCTGATCGTGGGGGCGCCCCAGTCGGGCAAGACCACCCTGCTGCGTACCCTCATCAGCTCCCTGGCGTTGCGGTACGCCCCGGGGGACGTCGCGTTCTACTGCATCGACTACGGCGGTGGTGGACTGGCGCCGCTGGCCGACCTGCCGCACGTGGCCAGCGTGGCCAGCCGGATGGACCCGGAGCGGGTCAGCCGCACCGTCGCCACGGTGGCAGCGGCAGTCGACGCCCGCGAACGACTGTTCCGGGAACACCAGCTCGGTTCGCCGTCGGCGCTGCGTGAGGCTCGGGCGGCCGGGCGGGTGCCGGCGGACGTGCCCGGCGCGATGTTCTTGATCGTCGACGGTTGGGGCGTGTTCCGGGAAGACTTCGAGACACTGGAAGAACAGGTGGCTGACATCGCCGTCCGTGGTCTCAACTACGGCGTTCACGTCGTGCTCACCGTGACGCAGGGGATGCAGGTGAGGCTGCGGATGCAGCCATCTTTCGGCGGCCGGATCGAGCTGAGGCTCACCGATGCGTTCGACAGCGCCTTCGACCGCAAGCTGCAGGAACGACTGGACAAAGAGACGCCGGGACGAGGGCTGATCGAGGGAGGTCTGATCTTCCAGGCGGTGCCACGCATCGACGGGGCGACGACCCTCGACGACCTTCCCGCGGCGATGGGACGGTTGACGGCGTTGGCCACGGAACGCTGGCCCAGCGATCCGGTGCCGGCCGTCGCGGTGCTTCCGCGCCTCTACCACTACTCCGATCTTCCCGCGGTCGACCGACGCCGTGCCGGCGTGCCCGTCGGAATCTCCGAACGCGACTTGCGCCCGGTCGGCATCGACCTAGGC
>CAYTMR010000067.1:0-19159 GCA_964438855.1 uncultured Micromonosporaceae bacterium | reverse complement strand
TGACACCGATTAATCTTGTTAGTGCCCGCGCTGGCGGGTACTGTACTACATATTGAGCGCGGCGGCCAAGACCGGGAAGACCAGCAACACGAGCACGGACGTGACCAGGATGTTCCAGGTGAAGACCGACATCCGGAACATCGTCATACCAGGCGCACGTAGCGTGATGATCGTGGTGATCATGTTGACGGCGCCGAGGATGGTCCCCAATCCAGTGAGGACGAGACCCATCACCCACAGGGTGCCGCCAGCGCCCGGGGAGTGGATCTCGTTACTCAGGGGGGCGTAGGCGAACCAACCGAAGTCGGCCGCGCCGCCGGGGGTGAAGAACCCACCGATCACCACCAGGCTGCCGAACAGGAACAGCCAGTACGACAGCGCGTTGAGTCGCGGAAATGCCACGTCCGGAGCGCCGATCTGCATGGGCACGATGTAGTTGGCGAACCCGAACACGATCGGGGTCGCGAACATCAGCAGCATGATCGTGCCGTGCATGGTGAACAGCTGGTTGTACTGCTCCGGTGACAGGAACTGCATCTCCGGCTGCGCCAGCTCGGCCCGCAGCAGCAGCGCCATCACGCCGCCGATGAGGAAGAAGACGAACGACGTACCCAAGTAGAGCAGACCGACCTGCTTGGCGTCGGTCGTACGCAGCAGCCGCGTCAACGCCGAGCCCCGCACGGGTCGGTGAACCGGCCAGGGCCGCGTCTGAATCGGCTGAGGGGCGACGGTGGTCACGATGGCCTCCGGGTCTCAGGGGTGTGACGCCGCATCATCTCTGCGCGTACCTGATGGGCAGGATAAACCTTCACGTGTTGCTCACCGGCCCCGGCCCATGGCCGATGTGGCTCGGGCGTGCGACGGAGACGGCCACAGCGGCGCGAGATCGTCGCGGCGGCACGGTTGGTCCGTCGACACGGGGGTAGAGATAGAGGCGCCGGGCCAGCAGGGGAGGGCGAAAGCATGGGGTTCCTGATCCGGGTCGTCGTGACCGCGGTCGCCCTGTGGGTCGCGACCTGGATCGTCCGCGGCATCGAGGTCACTGGCGAGAACGCCACCACGAACGCGCTCACGCTCCTCGGCGTCGCGGTGATCTTCGGATTGGTGAACGCGCTCCTCAAACCGGTCATCAAGACCGTGGGCTGCCTGTTCTACGTACTCACGCTGGGCGTCATCGCACTGGTGGTCAACGCCCTGCTGTTCCTGTTGACCGGCTGGCTCGCCCGGCAGCTGGGTCTTCCCTTCGAGGTGGACGGCTTCTGGCCAGCGTTCTGGGGGGCGATCGTGGTGGCGGTGGTGAGCTGGCTCATCACGCTGATCCTGCCGGACCGCCTCACTCGCCGGTGAACCAGGAGGGTGTCATGGCGGGCGTGGAGCGATCCGAAGCCGCAGACCACGTCGCAGCGGCGGAGCGTTGGACCGCACAGAACTACGATCCGCTGCCGGTGGTGCTCACGGAGGGATCGGGCGCCTGGGTGACCGATCTCGACGGACGGCGGTACCTCGACTGCCTCGCCGGCTACTCCGCGTTGAATTTCGGCCACCGGCATCCGCGGCTGGTAGCGGCGGCGCACGCCCAACTCGACCGACTGACGCTGACCAGCCGGGCGTTTCTCCACGACCGATTCGCCGATTTCTGCCGTGAGTTGGCACAGCTGTGCGGCAAAGACATGGCGCTACCGATGAACACCGGCGCCGAGGCGGTGGAGACCGCCATCAAAGTGGCCCGAAAGTGGGGTTACCGGGTCAAAGGTGTTCCCGACAGGCAGGCCACGATCGTAGTGGCGGAGCACAACTTCCACGGTCGTACCACGACGATCATCAGCTTCTCCACTGACAAGTCGGCGCGGGACGACTTCGGCCCCTACACCCCTGGCTTCCGTACCGTCCGCTACGGCGACGTGGCGGCCCTACGCGACGCGATCGACGAGACCACGGTGGCCGTGCTGGTGGAGCCGATCCAGGGTGAAGCAGGAGTCGTCGTTCCTCCGCCCGGATACCTGTCCGGGATCCGCACCCTCTGCGACCAATACCACGTCCTGTTCCTCGCCGATGAGATCCAGTCCGGACTGGGGCGGACCGGCACCACGTTCGCCTGCGACGTTGAAGGCGTGGTGCCCGACGCCTACGTGCTCGGCAAGGCGCTGGGTGGTGGGATCGTGCCGGTCTCCGCGGTGGTCGCCAATACCGACGTCCTCGGGGTCCTGCGCCCAGGCGAGCACGGCTCCACCTTCGGCGGCAACCCCCTGGCCTGTGCGGTAGGGCTCGAGGTGGTGCGCCTGTTGCGCACCGGAGAGCCGCAGGCCCGCTCGCGTGAGCTAGGCGAGGTCCTGCACGCTCGGCTGCGGGACCTCGTCGGTCGAGGTCTGACCCAGGTCCGCGGCCGAGGCTTGTGGGCGGGTATCGACCTCGACCCTCGCCGCATGACCGGACGCCAGGCGTGTGAGCGGCTGGCTGAGCGGGGTGTGCTGACCAAGGACACCCACGGCGCCACCCTCAGACTGGCTCCACCGCTGGTGGTGACCGCGGACGAGGTCGAGTGGGCGGTGGAACAGCTCAGTGCGGTCCTGGCAGCCGCATAGCCACGGTCGGAGCCTCGGCCATCACCGAGCCGACCTCTGCCACGCCACTGCGACCGAAACGGCCCGGCGCCGCCAGCTCCACCCCGTCGTGCAACTCCAGGACGTCGTCGGCACCCATGCCGTACGCCTGCCCGGTCGGCAGGCGCATCGACCCGCCGCGGGTCCGCACGACGGTGCCGTTGGTGCTGGTGTCCGTCACCACGAGAGCGGAGCCCCGCACGTCCAACCACAGATGGCTGCGACTGATCCAGCGCAGCGCCTCTTCGTCCAGCCACTGCCCGAGCGACACACCCTCGCCGGGTGACCGCCCGACCGTCACCGGCGCGCCCTCCCGTACCACGAACCTGGCCCGGATGGTGCCGTCGATCCGCACCGCCAACACTCGGGCCGCTGGCCGGGGACCGGCGTCAGCGAGCCTGGTGTCGTGCCACGGGCAGGTCGGTGCTCCCGAACGAACCCGGGGCGGTGGCTGCCCCCCGGTGAGAGTGGAGAAGCCCGCGCAGCCCGGCTCTGGACATCGCCACAACCTGGTCAGCCAGGCCGCAGTCGGGTTGGCGGGCAGGCGTACTCCGCCTGGTGGGGCGGTCAGACCGCTGGGGGTGGGGACCAGAGTGGCCCCGGACAGCCACGGGTGCGCGGCCGCGAAGACCGCCGGCGCGTGCCGGCTGATCACGGGAACGGCGAGCATGCCCGCCACCTCCGCGACCCGGTCACCTGGGTCCGTCAGCACCTCCATGCGGCCGTCGTCGGACCATCGCCGGACCACCATCCGCTCGTTCGAGGTCAAGTCGAGATCGGACAGCAGACGCCGCGGGGCCACCACGTACACGGCCGTGCCGTCCTCCCCCAGGTGCCGCCCGAGCGCGTCGATCACATGCCCGACACGGAGCAGGGTCGCCGGCTTGCCAGTGTCCCGGTCGAGGTCGACGAGGCGTACCACCTCGGCGAGGTCGAGGACCGCACGCGCGAGAAGTGGGTCCGTGGTCAAACGGGTCTCGATCGCGTCCAAGACCCGGCTGACACCGAATCTCATCCCGCCGCCCCGTCGTCGTCGATGACGTCACGCCCACCGGCTGCGGCCACGATCTCGTCGATGCGGGCGGCTAGGTCGAGGTCACGGGGAGTGACCCCACCCGCCGAGTGGGTCGTACAGGAGAACGTCAGGGTGCGCCACCGCAGGTCGATGTCGGGGTGGTGGTTCATCTCCTCCGCCACCACAGCCACCTGGTCGATCACTGCGACGGCCGCCGTGAAACTCGGCAATTCGACTCGGCGCCGAATCGCGGCGGTGTCCCCCGACCACCCGGGACGAGTGCCGAGCACCGATCGCACCTCGTCCGGTTGGAGTAACTCGGCCATGCTGCGACCCTACCGGTCCACCGAAACGGTCGCAGCTTGCACGTATGGTGCACGCTGCAACCCTGATGACGCTGAGGGTCACACGCGACAGCGTCGGACCACGGAAGACACGGACAAGACAGGGAGTAACGTACGGTGAGTAATCGCACGCTCCGCAAGGCCGGGGTCGGCCTCGTCGCCGCACTGGCGCTCATGGTGAGCGGTTGCAGCGACGACACGGAGCCCAAGGCAACGGACTCGGCCCCCACGGCGCCGGACTCGGCGCCAGAGCTCTCACTCCTCGGCGCCGCCGATGCCCTCAGCGGGACCAGCTTCAAGTTCGAGATGGAGCTGGGTGACATGATGAGCGGCTCCGGCGCCGTCGATCCGAACACCAACATGGGCACGATGACGCTGACGGTGTCTGAGCCGACCAGCGGTCAGACCGTCGACATGGAGATCATCTTCAGCGACTCCGACCTGTGGATGAACTACGGATCGATGGGCGCCATGCTCGGCGCTTCGGCACCGTGGATGCACCTGGACCTCGCGCGCCTCGGTGACAAGGGCATCATGGGCTTTCAGCCGGGCCAGTCGGACCCTGCCAACGCTGCTGACATGCTCGCCGGCTTCGAGAACGTCGAGCAGGTGGACGCGCGTACCTTCCGCGGGGAGTTGAATCTGTCCGAGGTCGACGGTTCGAGCGTCGCCGACGCGCTCGACGAACCAACGGGTGTGGTGCCGATGACCGTGGCCCTCGACTCAGAGGGTCGGCTGGAATCCATCACGATGGAGATCCCGGAGACCGACGACATGCCGGCCCAGACGGTCCGCATCCGCTACTTCGACTACGGCACCGACGTGTCGATCAACCCGCCGTCGGAGGACGAGGTGGCGCCGGCACCCGACCTGATCTACGGCATGTTCAGCTGATCGACTCGCACCGTGCCGTACCGGAGGGTTCCGGTACGGCACGGTGGTAACGAGCGCGTCGCCTGATGACTCTTGACAAGCCACGGCGACTGTGTCCAGTCTTATTAACCCGTTCTCCGCCGAAGCGGACCGAGATGGATAGTCTTACGCCTGGCACCCTCCTCGCCCGCCGCTACCGGCTGCTCGACCGGGTCGGCGTCGGCGGGATGAGCGTCATTTGGCGCGCTCACGACGAGATGCTCGATCGGCTGGTCGCCGTCAAGGTGCTGGCCAGTTCACTCGCCGCCGACGCCCGGTTCCGGGAGTGGGCCCGCGCTGAGGCGCGCGCCGCGGCGGCACTCGACCACCCCAGCATCACCGCGGTCTACGACTACGGGGAGACCGTCGACGAGGACGGCACCGTCTCACCGTACGTGGTGATGGAACTGCTCGACGGCGAGCCACTGTCGGCCCGGCTCACCGACGGACCGCTGCCGTGGCGGGAAGCGGTGCGGATCTGTACGGCGGTGGCCAGCGCCCTGGCCAGCGCGCACCGGCACGGAGTGGTGCACCGCGACATCACTCCCGACAACATCATGCTCACCGACAGCGGTGTCAAGGTGCTCGACTTCGGCATCGCAACGCGTGTCGGCGCCCCCGACGACGACGAGGACGGCGCCACCTTCGGCACCCCGGCGTACGTGGCACCGGAGCGGCTGGACGGGCGCAAGGCCCGTCCGGAGAACGACACCTACGCCCTCGGTGTGGTCCTCTACGAGATGCTCACCGGTCACCCGCCCTTCCCGGTGGAGACCTGGGAGGAGCTGGCCGCGCTGAAACGGGGCGACCCGCCGCGTCCGACCGGAGTGCCGGGCCTACCGACGTCGATCGCCGACCTGTGCCAGCGATGTCTGGCGACCGATCCGCTGCAGCGCCCGACCGCTTCCCAGATCACCCGACAGCTGCGCCGCTACCAGCCGGGCACGGCGCGTCACCTGCGCTTCCGGGCGGTCTCCGCCGCCACCACCGCGGCGGCCCTCGTGCTCGGAGTGGTGCTGGGTGCACTCCTGCTCAACCCGGACACGCCACCGTCGAACGTGCCGGTCGCCGAACCGGACGGCAACGCCACACCGTCACCCGACCGGCACACCCCGCCGCCCACCTCCGCCGTCCCACCGTCGGGCAGCAGCATCCCGACGTCGTCGGCGCCGCCTACGAGCGCTCCGCCGTCAGCCACCCCCAGCGGTGGGGCGCCACCACCGACCGTCGAGGTGGACCTCACCCCTGTCTATCAGTTGATCGACGACGGCGAGGCCAACGACGAGATTCGCGACGACGTAGCCCGTGACCTGCGACAGCTGCTAGACAACCTGCAGGCCGAATTGGCCCGCGGGACGGCCGACCTGGCGGCCGAGACCGCCAATCTGCGGGAAAAGGTCCTCGCTCGTGCCAACGAGGGCGGGATGAGTCAGGAGTCGGCCGCGGCGCTCGACTCAGCGCTGGCACAGCTGACCAGCGTGTAACCTCACTCCAGCCGGATCCGCCGGCCGTGGTGGTCGAAGACCAACAACCGGTCGAGGTCGACGGCGAACGCCAGCTCATCGCCCACCCGGGGGCGGTCGACCGAGGGTACCGCCACCACCAAGTCCTCATCCGCTCCCGACAACTCCAGTTGAGAGAGCTGCGTGGCGGTCCCGATCACGCCCGCGTCGAGGTAGACCAACACCTCATGACCGTGGTACTCGACTGCTTTGGCCCGGCCCCGCAGCACCGGCCCGGTGGTGTCGAGTGGGACCCGGGTCAACGCCTCCGGACGCAGGGCCACGGTCACCCGCTCGGCGTGGTGCTCCGCCACCCGGCGAGCCCGTGGGTCGGTGACGTCCATCTGAAGCAGTTGACCTCCTAGGTCGATGGCGACCACATGACGCTCGACGTAGATCGCAGCCTGGAACAGGTTCGGCCGCGGTAGCCCGAGGAAGGCCGCGACGAAGACCGTCGCCGGATCCCCGTACACCTCACTCGGCGTGCCGACCTGTTGCAACTGGCCACGTCGGAGCACAGCGACCCGATCCGCGAGGGTCATCGCCTCGGACTGATCGTGCGTGACGTACACCGTGGTGACTCGCAGCCTGCGTGCGAGAATGGCGACCTCGACCCGCAGCGCGGCGCGCAGACCTGCCTCCAAGTTGGATAAGGGCTCGTCCAAGAGGAAGATCTTGGGCTCTTGCACCAGCGCCCGCCCGGTCGCCACTCGCTGGCGCTCTCCACCGGAGAGCTGGTCCGGACGTCGATCCAGGATGGTGGTCAGACCCAGCAGCTTGGCTACTCGGAGCACTCGGGCTTCCACGTCGGTGGCCCCCGCGACCCTCAGTGGAAAGGCGATGTTCTCCGCGACCGACAGGTGCGGGTAGAGCGTGGACTCCTGGAAGACCATCGCT
Source organism: uncultured Micromonosporaceae bacterium (assembly GCA_964438855.1). Classification (GTDB taxonomy): domain Bacteria; phylum Actinomycetota; class Actinomycetes; order Mycobacteriales; family Micromonosporaceae; genus Natronosporangium. The sequence continues at coordinate 11,889 of CAYTMR010000067.1, read as the reverse complement.
ACCCGACGCTCCTGGGCTGGTTGGTGGTCGACCTGCTCGCCATCGATGAGAACGTGGCCGGCGCTCGGACGCTCCAGACCCGCGATCATCCGCAACAGTGTGGTCTTGCCACAGCCGGTCGGTCCTAGGACGACCATGAACTCTCCGGGCGCGACGTCGAGTGTCACCTGGTCCAGCGCGACGGTCCCGTCCGGAAAGGTCTTGGACAGCTCGCGTATGGCCAGCGCGGAGGCCGTAGGCATCCCGCCCCACGGCGCCCGGCTCGCCGCTGACACTGCGACCACCTCCCTATCCGCCATCCTCGTACGCAACGGCCCGCCGCGCTAGTCCCCTTGCGCACCTGGTCTACCCTGACCACGACGTTAGCGAATGTGCACACATAGTTCTTTACAGACTGGAGCCATTCGACTACCCTCATGGCCCGTTCGCCGTGGCAACGGCAAGGGGAGGAACGATGCTGCGACGGCGCACCGCCATGCGCCAATCACGACGGTGGGACAATGAGTAGTCAGACCGAAGGCCCGACAGCCGTCGCCTACCCGACCGCACCGGTGGCCGCGCCCGCAGGCCCCCGCGAACGGCGGCTCCGGTTCGGTCACCTGGCGCTGGCAGTGGCGCTGATGGCGGTCGGTGCGCTAGGCACGGTCGCGCTGGTCACTGCCGTCTCCACCACCGGCGAGTACCTCGCCCTCCAGCGCGACATGGCGGCCAACGCGGAGCTGACGGCCGATGACCTGACCGTGGTGAGAATCAACACCGCACCCGGACTGCGGCCAGTCGCCGCGAAGGACCTCGACCGCGTGGTCGGTCTCTACGCGGCGATTCCGCTGGTGGAAGGCACCTTGCTGACCGCCGCGCAACTGACCGCCCAGCCGCTACCCGGCCCCGGCCAGCAGGTGCTCGGCATCACTCTGGGATCCGATCGGCTCCCCGCCACCCGTCCATCACCAGGCGATCGGGTGCTGCTCGTGGCCACCCCGGCGCGAGGATCCACCGCCAGTGACGAGTCACAGGATCCTCCGCGCACCTGGCCGGCCACGGTCGTCCAGGTGGTCGACGCGGCCTCAGGCGGTTTCCTCGGCCGGGGCGGCACCGAGACCGTCACGCTCGACGTCGCGGTGGCCGCTACCGACGGACCGATCGTGGCCACCATGGCCGCCACTGACCGGCTCGTCGTGGTCCTGACCGGAGGCTGAGCATGGCGGTCGTCGCACTGGTCTCGGCCAAAGGCTCCCCCGGTGCCACCACCGCTGCACTGGCGCTCACGCTGACGTGGCGTGGTCGGTGCGTGCTGGCTGAGTGCGACCCAGCCGGGGGCTCCATCCAGGCCGGCTACCTCGCCAGGTCACTGCCGACCGACCGAGGCATCCGCGAACTCGCCGTGGCCGAACTGCGTGGGAGCCGATCCGGGACCACTGGTGGGGCCAGCTCATCGACCTGTGGCAGCAGCGCCGAGAGCGGCTGCTCCTACCCGGGATCACCGATCCCGCACAGTCAGGCGCGCTACACCCAGTCTGGGATCGGCTCGCTGCCTTCTTCGCCGGCCTCGAACACGCCGATCCCGCTTACGACGTGCTCGCCGACTGTGGCCGGTTGGCCGTCGCCAACCCGCCATGGCCGATTCTGCACCGTGCCGACGTGGTCCTCTTGGTGCTGCGCGCCACCCTGCCCGACATGTCTGCCGCCGTGCCCGCGCTCCACGCGTTGCGCACCGAGCTGACCGAGCACGGCGCAGGCACGTCGTCGCTGGGGCTGCTCCTCACGGGTGCCGGCGACCAGCCAGCCCGGGTAGTGGCCGAAGAGTTGCAGGCACCGGTGGTCACTCATCTGCCTGAGGATCCGCGGAGCGCCCGGATCCTATGCACGGGGGGTCCGTGCGCATGACCGCATCGCTGCTGCGCGCCGCCGCCAACGCCTACCACGACATCATGGCCCACCTAACGGATGCGCCGCGCGACCCTGGGGCGCTCAGTCAGCCCACCGGCGGTGAGCCATGGCGGCTGACCTCTCCCCACGGTGGGTTCCCGCTGGCGGCCGATCCCCGCAGCCGTGGCGTCCGAGCCCTGCGGTCGACTTCGCCACCGTCCGCGCCCTGCGCGACGCCGTCAGCGCGGAGCTCTCCGAGGTCCTGCGGGGCCGCACCGTCGATCACGAACAACGGCAATTGGAAGGCGAGCGGGTCGCCGCACGGCACGTCCGTGACTGGGTGGATGACCAGCGACGCTCGGGCAACCCGTTGCCGCACGAGTACGAACGGGCCCTGTTGGACGCCGTCGTCGCCGAGCTGGTCGGGTTGGGCAGATTGCAGCTGCTCTTGGCCGATCCGGACGTCGTGGAGGTACACATCCTCGGCCACGACAAGGTACGGGTGGAGTACGCCGATGGCTCCATCGTGGCGGGTGACCCGGTGGCCGACAGCGACGAGGAACTGTTGGAGATCCTGCAGACGTTGGCCCGCCGTGCCGGCAGTGAACGCAGCCTCTCACCAGCCAATCCGCACCTGAGCATGGAGCTGCCGGATCAGCACCACAGCCGGCTGACCGCGGTTGGCTGGGTCACTCCACGGCCACACGCGGCGATCCGTCGCCACCGAGTGATGGACGTCGACCTCGACCGCTTGGTCGAGTTGGACATGATCAGCGATCTGGTGCGAGACCTGTTGCGCGCGGCGATGGCGGCGGACCTGAACATCATGATCGCAGGGCTGGGTGGAGCCGGTAAGACCACGTTGGCCCGGGCGCTCGCCGCCGAGATCCCGGCCACCGAGCCCGTCGTCGTGATGGAGGACCGACGCGAGCTGGGTCTGCACACCACCGGTCGACACCCGTGGGCGATCTCGATGGAGAGTCGGCAAGGGCACGGGGAGTTGGACTCGCGTGGGCGCCGCCGTGGAGAGGTGACGTTGGCCGACCTCATCCCGGTCTCGCTCAGCCTCGGCGTGTTGCGGATCATCGTGGGTGAGGTACGCGGCAGCGAGATCGTCGCGATGCTGCAGGCGATGACCACGAGTCGGGGTTCGATCTGTACCATCCACGCCCGCAATCCCGCCTCGGTCATCGACCGGGCGGTCGAGCTGGCTCTGACCCACGGCGAGTCGATGACCGCCGAACTCGCACAACGCATGGTCGCGGGCGCGCTCGACCTGATCGTCTACGTGAACGTGACTGATCTGACCCGGGTCGGCGGGCGCAAACACCGCTACGTCTCCCACGTAGTCGAGGTGGTGGGCGCCGGCGACCGCGGGCAGGTCGTCACCACCGAGCTGTTCGGACCCGGCGCCGACGGCCGAGCGGTCCCGCGACACCACCCCGAACGTATCCAGGAGCAGTTGCGCCTCGTGGGCTACGACAGCCGCCACCTCGCCAGGCATATCGCCGCCGGTGACGGACAGTGGCGACGCCCGCTGCCGACCATGGCGGGTCGACCATGACCGACCTGACTGTGCTCGCCGCCGTCTGTGGGGCGGCTTTAACCATCGGCGCGCTGCTGACGGTTCGGGAACTCATCGCTCCGCCACCCGCGCGCACGGGCCGCCCTCCCGGCTGGTTGACCCGGGCCGCGACCGCGGTGTGGCGTGGCCGAGGGCGCAACCCGGCCGAACAGCGTCGCCACCGCCTGATGCTCGCCGGCGCCGCGGTCGTCGGCGCCGCCACGTGGCTGATCAGCGGCCTACCGGTGCTGGGCCTCATGTTCGGCGCCGCGGTGCCCGGCGTGCCCTGGCTGTTCGCCGCAGGCGCGGCGGAACGCCGGGCGATCGACCGGGTGGAGGCGGTCGGCGAATGGACCCGGCGGCTGCGGGACATCGCCGGTACCGGCGCCGGCCTGCAGGCGGCGATCGTCGCCAGCGCATCCGCCGCTCCGCCGGCGATCTCCGACGAAGTCCACCTCCTCGCTGCTCGACTACAGGCCGGCTGGAGCGGCCGGGACGCACTGGTGGCGTTCGCAGACGAGATCGACGACGCGGTGTGCGACCAGGTCGTCGGAGCGCTTCTGCTGCACCTCAAGGATCGCGGCGACACTCTCGGTGCCGTGCTGTCCTCCATCGCCGCGGCCACCGCCAAGGAGGTCAGCATGCGCAAGGAGACCGACGCCGAACGCGCGTCGGCGCGGTTCTCCATTCGGTTCATGACCGGGTTCAGCTTGCTGGCGGTGCTAGTGGCGGCGTTCAGCGGCGACTACATGGACCCCTACCGATCAGAGGTCGGTCAGATCGTGATGCTGGTCCTCGCCGTCACCTTCGTCGGCCTGCTCGGCTGGGTCCGCGTGATGAGCAGGCCAGCTGCGGTGCCGCGCCTGCTGGGACGCAGTGCCCGGGAGGTGAGCCAATGATCGGTCTCACCGTCGCGGCTGGTGCGCTGGTCGGCCTGGGGATCTTCCTCCTCGTCTGGCAGGCGTTGCCGGCCACGCCCGCGGCCAGACCCGCGCTGCGACGGCTGCACCCGCAGGTCGCCAGCCCACCGTCACGCACCCCGGGCTGGGCACGCCTGCTGCGCCCGCCCCACCGCGAGTTGGCATTGTTGGGGCGCAGCACCGGACAGTACGCGGTATCGCTCGGAGCATCGGCGCTCATTGGTCTCGCTGCTCCGGCCACGCTCGCCGCCGCGCTGCCCATGGCCGGCCTGCGGTTTCCCGTGATGGTTCCGGTGGTCGTGAGCCTCGGCTGCGCGGCGTTGGCGGCGTTCGTCGCTCACCACGACGTCCTCGCCCGGGCCCGGCGGGCGCGGTACGAATTCCGGCGCGCCGCCTGCCTCTACCTCGACCTGGTGAACCTCGAGTTGGCAGCAGGCCACGGGCCCGTGGCCGCGCTCGAACGCGCCGCTTCCGGAGTGGACGGCTGGGTGTTCGAACGGCTCCGGGAGGCGCTGCTGCGGGCGCAACTGCAACTTCACCAGCCGTGGGACGAACTGCGCCGGCTCTCTGAGGAGATCGACGTGCCAGAGCTGGGTGACGTCGGCGACATCGTCCATGCCGCAGGGGCTGACGGAGCGGTGGTCTCCGAGACGCTACTGGCTCGCGCCGACTCTCTGCGCGACCAGATCCGAGTGGAGGCGCTCGCCCAGGCCAAGGCCACCACGAGCAAGCTCGACATCCCTGGCGCAGCGTTGCTGCTGGTGCTGGCGATCTTCATCATCTATCCGCTCTTGGTCCGCGTCGGATGAGTAGAAAGGACGTTTGATGCGTCTGCTGCCACGATCAGACCGCGGTGACAGCCCAGTCCCCTCCGCGGTGATCATCGCCGGCTTGGCGGTCATCGCCGTTGCTCTCCTGGTGTGGATATCCGCCACCGTCGGCAACTTCATGGATCAGGCACCGACTGACCTTCCTGCCGGACCGGGCGGTGGCGACTAGGTCGCGTGACCGGGGGTCGTCCCCGGTGGAGTTGGCGATCCTATGGCCGGCCATCCTCTTGCTGATCTTCGGGTCCGTCCAGATCGCCACCTACTTCACTGCCCGCACGGTCGCGCTGTCCGCGGCGCAGCTCGCGGTGAGTCAGGAGCGTCGGTACCAAGCGGTACCAGGTTCGGGCACCGACCGGGCAGAGGCCTTCCTCACCGCCTCCGGCGACTGGCTGCGGAACTGGAAGGTGGGCGAGCCGGTCTACACGGGAGATTCGGTGGAGGTGACCGTCACCGGCACTGCGCTCTCCCTCATCCCCGGGGTCGAATGGTCCGTCTCACAGACCGCCCGCGCCACAGTGGAGCAATTCACGGGAGCAGCACCATGAGTCGGCAACGAGGATCGGTATCAGTGGAGTTGGCCATCCTCACGCCCGCCTTCCTCCTGTTGATGGTGCTCGGCATCGTCAGTGGCCGTACGGCGGTGGCGTACAGTGTGATCGACCTGGCCGCCCACGACGCCGCACGGACGGCCTCCCTCAGCCGCGACGCCGGCACCGCCCGGGCCCTGGCCACGGTCGCTGCCCAGGACACCCTCGCCCACCAGGGCGTCTCCTGCGTCGACACCCCCGATGGCGAGCCACTCGTCACCGTAGACACCAGCGGATTCGCCGTCCCGGTCGGCCAGCCGGCCGCGGTGAGTGTCACCGTCACCTGCACCGTGTCGTTCGCCGACGTAGCCCTGCCCGGGGTGCCCGATCACCGCCGGCTCACCTCCACCTTCGTCTCTCCCCTCGACACCTACCGAGGCCGATCGTGAAACAGACGTCGCCGGCTCAGCCCACCCCACGCCAGGTCGACGATCCAGGGCGGATCAGCGTCTTCCTGGCCATCACCTTCACAGGTCTGCTGATGGTGGTCGGTGTGATCGTGGACGCCGCTGGGCAGCTACGGACGCTGCTCCGTGCCGAAAACATCGCTGCCGAGGCGGCGCGCGCCGCTGGCCAGGCGGTCGACCATGCCCAGGTAGCCAGCGGCGGTCCGGTGACGGTCGATCCGGTCGCCGCCAGCCACGCCGCGAGCAGCTACGTGGCCGAAGCGGCCGCCGCGGTCGGCCAGCCGACCGCTCCTACCCACGTCTCCGTAAGCCCGGACGGTACCCAGATCCAGATCACCGTCACCCTCACCTACCGCACCCAGGTGCTGTGGCTGATCGGCATGACGGAACGGCACGTCACCGCTTCTTCCGCCGCCACACTCGTATCCGACTGAGAGAGGGGGACCGCGTGTCACCGCACTCGCCGGTGAGACCCATCCATCCGCTACGCCGGATCGCTGGCGCGGTCGGCGCCACCGTACTCCTGGTCGCACTCGTCGCTGGACTGCCCACGGCGCTGATCGTGTTCGCGGGCAATCCGCTGCCTGAGCAGGTGCCCACACTCGACAGCATCGGTCGGGCGCTGACGTCCCCTGACGACGGGGCGCTGTTCATCAGCGTACTGACGATCATCGGTTGGCTCGCCTGGGCGAGCTTCACCCTCTCACTTCTCCTGGAGGCGTACGCCCGACTCACTCACCGCAAGGTCCCCGTCCTGCCCGGGCTGCGTTGGCAGCAACGGGTGGCCGCCGGGCTGCTCGCGGCCATCGCCGCGGTCGCCATCGCCCCCGGCGTCGCCAGCGCCGAGGCCACCCTGGTCGACCCGCACCCGGTCACCCTGTCCAGCGCGTCGCCGCCGGCGACCGCACCCGAAACTCCCACGCAGGCCGCCCGGGACGACGCATCCCCCTCCGCCGACGTCGTGCACGTGGTCAAACGGGGCGAAGGGCTGCTCGACCTGCAGGAGCGGTACGGGGTGTCGTGGCGCCGGATCGCCGAGGCCAACTACGGTCGGGTCCAGCCCGACGGCGGGGTGCTTCAGCGTGGGCAGAGCCGCATCTACCCGGGTTGGGAGCTGATCATCCCCGTGACGACGGAGGCGCAACCGGCTAGCGCGCCGCTGACGCAGACCGGGGCCGAGCCGGATCCGTCCCCGCGGGATTCCTCCGTGACCACCGAGCCACCCGTCTACGAGGTGGTCGAGGGCGACTGGATGTGGCACATCGCCGAACGGTACCTCGGGGACCCGCAGCGGTATCCGGAGATCGCCGAGTTGAACCCGGAGCACGCCGATCGGCACGGAAACTATCCCGACCACATCGAGCCGGGATGGACTCTGCGGCTGCCCGCGGACGCCACCGACCGCGGTCCGATCCCGCACGCCACCGGTAGCGCCACACCGGCACCACCGGAGTCCAGGCAGCCCGCCCCGACTCCGCCCCGGGCCGAACCGTCACCGCCCGCCAAGGCCGCACCGGACCGGGCGTCGCCCGGACCGGCCGAGCCCACCGGACCTCCCGCCACGTCGTCGGTGGAGGCACCGCCGGAGGCGTCTGAGGGCGAGCCCGCCGGCGTCGCCGGGTTCGGTGGCGCACTGACCGAGCCGCACGACGACGCCGATGGTTCGCCAGCCGACTACCACGACACCGATTCCGATGTCACAAGCGACGAAGGACTCGAGCGGTTCGTGCCCGGAGGCGGATTCGTGGCCGCTGGTTTGCTCGCCGCGCTCGTGATCGGAGCGGCCGCCTACCAGTGGCGCCTGCGCTACCCGTACCACCGTCCCGGACTGAGGTTCACCTCCCCCACCGCACGCCGGCTGGAGCGAAGCCTGCGTCGCTCGCACCAACCGCTGGACAGCGAGCGTCTGGCGACGGCACTGCGGGTGCTGGCCAGCGGCCTCGCTGACCGGGAAGCCGCACCGCCAGACGTCGTCGGCGCCATGGTCGACGAGGGCACGGTGCATCTCCTTCTCTCGGCGCCCTGTCCAGACCCGCCAAGCCCTTGGCAGGACCACGGCGACCGATGGTCGCTCGTAGCCGGAGCTGAACTTCCGGTCGTCGAAGGGCCGCTGTCCCCGCTGCCCACCCTCACCGCCGTCGGTTCCCAGGCCGGCATCCACCTCCTGCTCGACCTGGAGCGCATCGGTGTCCTTCACCTGCACGGGGCGCCGACGCGGACGAGGGAACTGCTGCGCTACCTCGCCGCAGAACTCGCCTGCAACACCTGGTCCGACCAGGTGGAGGTGCTTCTGGCCGGCTTCGACCCCGACGAGGCCGAGTCGCTGACCGCGGTCAACCCCGACCGGGTACGCCCTAGTGCCTCGATCGGTGAGGCGATCCGGCTGGTGCGGCGGCGGGTGGCTTCCGCACGGACGACGCTCCGGCACACCGGTGCCGGCGACGCGCTCACCGGGAGGGTCCGCGGCCTCGCCGGCGACGCCTGGATGCCGCAGGTGCTGCTGGTAGCCGACCCGACGGCCGCGGATCTGACGGAGCTGGCCGAGCTGAGCCGTGAGCTGTCCGAGACCGGCCGGTGCGCGGTGGCGGTGGTCACCACCGGTGTCCTGCGCGGAGTTCCGGGCACCCGGCGGGTCACCGTCACCCCGGACGGGGCGGTCCACCTGCGCCTGCCCTGGATCCGAGCCGTCGTCAGCGCAGCCGGGTTGTCTATGGGGGAGCTGGCCGACCTGGCCACCACCATGCGGGAAGCCAGGACCGCGCCGCCGCGGCCAGTGCCACCGGCGGCCGAGACCGAGCCGTGGGCCGCTGGCACTGACGCCGCTGGTGCCCTGATCCAGCCGGCCAGCGAGATCGCCGCGCTCGGTGAGATCGACGAGTCGCTCGGCCCTTCGATCGGTGGTGGCCACTTCTTCTTCCCCACCGAGGCGGATGCTCCCTCCTACCAGCACGCGTCACCGATGGACGGACCACCCGACCCCGATCTCGACGCGGACCTCCGCGACTGGTACGCCGACGACCCCGGCCGCCCTCGGATCGGGGTGCTCGGACCGGTCCTGGTCAACGCGCCTGGTGTGGCGCCGGAGAGCCGCCGCCGCCTCCACGCCGAGCTGGTCGTCTTCCTGGCGCAACGCGGCGCGCGAGGCGCTGACGCCGTCCAGCTGGCCTCGGCACTCTGGCCCGATACGCGAGTGACCGACGCCGCGCTGCAGCGCATCATCAGCCGTGCCCGCACATGGCTGGGCACCACCCGCACCGGTGAGCCCTGGTTGTGCGATGTGGATGAGTCGCTCACCTACCGGCTGGCTGATGGCTACTTGTTCGACTGGCACCTGTTCCGGAGGCTGCGTACCCGCGCCGAGACCAAGGGGGCGCTCGGTGAGCCCGACCTACGCGCCGCCCTGGAGCTGGTGCGTGGATCGCCGTTGGACGGGGCGGACCGCCCCGCCGCCACCGGTGACCGCAATCCGTATCCGTGGCTGGCCGAATCCGAGATCCATCCAGCGCACCTGGTCGCCACCGTCGTCGACACCGCCCACCATCTCGCGGAGCTGTGTCTGGCGCGGGGCGACCTCGACGGTGTGCGGTGGGCGGTACGGCAAGCGTGGTACGTCGACCGGGAGCGCAGCTACGACCACCCGTGGCGGGATCTGCTCCGGGCGGAGTACGCCACGGGGAACCTCACCGAAGTACGACGCCTGCTCGCCGACTTGATGCGGTTGCGTGACGCGGAGGTCCCTGAAGATCTGGCTCCGGACACCTACCGACTGATCCGCGACTGGCCGATCTTCGCTCACCACGATTGAGGCGGCCTCACCCGCCCGCCAGCGGCTCTCCTCCACGCTGCGCCGGCTCAGACGGGAACCGGGCCGTTGATGGGGCGTTGCAGGGCCGCGCCCTGCTCCGCGCTCGTCTGTCCCTGCGTGGTCATCAGGTCCACCGCAGTGGTGTCGGCGTTGTCGATCGTGTGCGCGGCCGCGGCGGTATTGACACCGAGGGTCTCTACCGCCGCAGCGACGTATCGGGCGTCTCTGACCACCTCGGAGCTGTATACCTCTAGCTCCGTCTGGATGGTGGTGTCACACACGTCGTCGCGCGCGACGTCGAAGGAGGACCGTATGCGGTCACCCCACGAGGACCACTGATCGGCGGTCGCCGCGGTGCGTCGACCCGCTTCCACGACGGTTCCGGTATTGACGTCGAGGTAGTCCGACACGCGATCCTCCTTCGAGCCCATGATGAACGCGCGATGTCGCGATCGCCGATCGCCGACCGTGCCGCCATCCAGCGGGTTCAGGCACCAGACGACAAGATCCGGCGAGCGGTCTGGCCACCTTCATAGAAGATGTCGGTCACCTGGTGGGTGGTGCCCTGCAGTCGCATGGTCTGCTCGATGTGCTCGTCGATGAGCTGCTCAGCCTTGAGCATGCAGGCCTGGTGCTCAGCCTCGCCGAGACCACCGTCGAAGTTGCGCAACGCCACCGATACTGCCTGCCGCAGCTGGTCACGGTAGTCACTGATGGCGCTGGCGTGCCGTCCCTGGTCGGCGGCGAGCTGGTCGAGGGTACTGAACTCGGCCCGGATCTGCCCCATGATCTTTACTCCTCCCCTACGCTTCGGCGTTGATCGGACGGCTGATCGCTCGCGCCTGGTCGTCCACCGCCGAGACCATGGCGTGCTGGCTGCGGGCGCTCTCTTCGTCAGCGTTGATGATCCCCCGCTCTGCCCGGACCGCCCGGACGGCCTGGTCAGCGAGCTGCTGCGCGATGAGAGTCAGGTTGGTGGCGTGCTGGTCGGTGACTCCGCTGAAGACCCGGCCGGCTCCGCCCCGCAGTCCGCGCTGCGACGCCTCCATCTGCCCACGGAAGCTCTGGGCTTCCCCGACGCTGTCGTCGGCGGTGCTTCCGTAACGCCCACCCGTCTGGCTCAGCACACCAGTGTCGTTGAGATTGACGTAACCATCAGCCATGTAGATATCTCCTCCCCTTGGACGCTCGACGGTAGTCGAGGCTGTCAACTCGACCGCTAGGTCACCGGCAGCCACGCGATCTGCACGAGCTGCGCCGCACCACCTCTGGTGGCGTAGAGCGCCCGCCCGGGCGGCAGACGCGAGGAGGCGACACCGTTGACGAGACGCCCCTCCATCCGATCGCCGGAAAAGAGGAACCCAGGTGTGGAGAGGTCACTGAGTCGCTGGATCACCGGATCCATGAGCGACCGTGCGGCTCCCCCGGTCCGGCGTGCGAGGACGAGGTGGAAGCCGAGGTCACGGCCCTGAGGAAGGTACTCCACCAGCGGTAGCAGAGGATTGCCCGCGGAGGTGGCGACGAGGTCGTAGTCGTCCACTATCCACAACACCTCCAGCCCACGCCACCAGCTACGTGCTCGCAGTTGCTCGGGCGTCACGTCCGGCCCAGGCAAGCGTTGCCGGATCGATGCCGCCACCTCACGGGCGACAGCAGCGGTACGCTCGGCCGTCGGGCAGTACGCCAACAGGTATTCGTCGGGGACGACGCCGAGCAAGCTACGTCGGTAGTCGACCACGACGATGCCGATCTCGTCGGGTGAATGCCGACGACGGTATCCCTGCACGATCACACGGAGCAGATTGGACTTGCCGGTCTCACCATCGCCGTAGACGAGCAGGTGCGGGTCCGCTCCGCCTAGGTCGATGCCGACCGGGCGCAAGTCGCGTTCGGAGATTCCGACGGGCACG